>NZ_LT707064.1:3425000-3758150 GCF_900156465.1 Pseudomonas sp. 7SR1 | reverse complement strand
CGGATTGTCAGGAACATTAAGAGAATGGTCTGCATTGACGGTAATTTTGTCACCGACGGCCGGAACCTGAATCTTTTGATACCCCATGCTGAACTCCATTGCTTGGATTGAACATCTGGCTGCGTTCGAGCGTACCCCAGTTGAATCGGCGCGCAAACCCTACCAAGACCAAAGAGATACAGTTCGCCGCGTACAACCCTGAAAACCAAGGGAAAAGCGCCAAACATGAGCATAGACGCCTTCACGTCCCTGCGACGTTTAGACCAATGGACGAGTACGAAGGTCTATGAACCATCGGCAGATCGCCAGCTACCTATGTATAATGCCGCCGCTGACCACAGGGTCACGACGGCTGACTGCTCTGCGACAGGACTTTCCGCCCGTTAAAAGCCGGTCCGTTACCGCGGCCCGACCGCTTGACGCTCGACTGATGCACCCAACATCACCGCGAAGAAACCTCGACATTCGGCTCACGGATGACTTTGAACGAACGCGCTTACCCGGCGCCCTCGAGTTTCTGCGCATGCTTTAGCAAAGAAGAGAGTTAATCCGAATATGCCCACCCGCTCGAAGATCATCTATACCTTCACCGACGAAGCCCCCGCCCTCGCCACCTATTCGCTGCTGCCGATCGTCGAAGCCTTCACCGCTTCGGCCGATATCGCTGTGGAAACCCGCGATATCTCCCTCGCAGGGCGTATCCTGGCCAGCTTCCCCGAGCAACTGGGTGACAAAGCCGTAGCCGACCACCTCGCCGAACTGGGCGAACTGGCCGTCACGCCTGAAGCCAACATCATCAAGCTGCCGAACATCAGCGCCTCGGTGCCGCAACTGCAGGCCGCGATCAAGGAATTGCAGGCCCAGGGCTACGCACTGCCGGACTACCCGGAAACCGTGACCACCGAGGCCGAGAAAGATGCTCGCGCCCGTTACGACAAGGTCAAGGGCAGCGCCGTGAACCCGGTCCTGCGCGAAGGCAACTCCGACCGCCGCGCGCCGCTGTCGGTCAAGAACTACGCTCGCAAGCACCCGCACAAGATGGGTGCCTGGACCGCCGACTCCAAGTCCCACGTGGCCCACATGAGCAACGGCGATTTCTACGGCAGCGAAAAAGCCGCCCTGATCGACGCCGCCGGCAGTGTGAAAATCGAGCTGATCGCCCAGGATGGCACCGCCACCGTCCTGAAGGAAAAGACCACCGTACAAGCCGGTGAGATCCTCGACTGCGCCGTCATGAGCAAAAAGGCCCTGCGCGACTTCATCGCCGCCGAAATCGAAGACGCCAAGCACAAAGGCGTCCTGTTGTCGGTGCACCTCAAGGCCACCATGATGAAGGTCTCCGACCCGATCATGTTCGGCCAGATCGTGGCCGAGTTCTACAAGGACGCCCTGGCCAAGCACGCCGACGTACTGGAACAGATCGGCTTCAACCTGAACAACGGCATCGGCGATCTGTACGCTCGTATCAAGGCCCTGCCGGCCGAGCAGCAGGCCCAGATCGAAGCCGACATCCAGGCGGTCTACGCGGCGCGCCCATCCCTGGCGATGGTCAACTCCGACAAGGGCATCACCAACCTGCACGTGCCGAGCGACGTCATCGTCGACGCCTCGATGCCAGCCATGATCCGTGACTCCGGCAAGATGTGGGGCACCGACGGCCAGCTGCACGACACCAAGGCCGTGATCCCGGATCGTTGCTACGCCACCATCTACCAGGCAGTGATCGAAGACTGCAAGCAGCACGGCGCCTTCGACCCGACCACAATGGGCAGCGTGCCGAACGTCGGCCTGATGGCCAAGAAAGCCGAAGAGTACGGCTCCCACGACAAGACCTTCCAGATCAAGGTCGACGGCTTGGTCCGCGTCAGCGACAGCAACGGTCGCACCCTGCTGGAACAGAACGTGGAAGCCGGCGACATCTTCCGCATGTGCCAGACCAAGGACGCACCGATCCAGGACTGGGTCAAGCTGGCGGTCAACCGTGCCCGCGCCAGCAATACCCCGGCCATCTTCTGGCTGGACCCGATGCGCGCCCACGACGGCGTGGTGATCGAGAAAGTCCAGGCCTACCTGAAGGATCACGACACCGCGGGCCTGGATATCCGCATCATGTCGCCGGTCGATGCGATGAAGTTCACCCTGGCCCGCACCCGCGAAGGCAAGGACACCATTTCGGTGACCGGCAACGTGCTGCGTGACTACCTCACCGACCTGTTCCCGATCATGGAGCTGGGCACCAGCGCCAAGATGCTGTCCATCGTGCCGCTGATGAATGGCGGCGGCCTGTTCGAAACCGGCGCCGGCGGTTCGGCACCCAAGCACGTTCAACAGCTGCTGGAAGAGAACTTCCTGCGCTGGGATTCCCTGGGTGAGTTCCTGGCCCTGGCCGCTTCCCTGGAACACCTGGGCGTGACCTACAACAACCCGAAAGCGCTGGTGCTGGCCAAGACCCTGGACCAGGCCACCGGTGAGTTCCTGGACCGCAACAAGTCGCCTTCGCGCAAGGTCGGCGGCATCGACAACCGCGGCAGCCATTTCTACCTGACCCTGTTCTGGGCCCAGGCACTGGCCGCCCAGGACGACGACGCAGCCCTCAAGGCCCAGTTTGCGACCCTGGCCAAGACCCTGACCGACAACGAAGAGAAGATCGTTGCCGAGCTCAACGCCGTCCAAGGCAAGCCAGTGGACATTGGCGGCTATTACTTCGCCAACCCGGAACTGACCAGCAAGGCCATGCGCCCGAGCGCCACCTTCAACGCGGCGATCGCTGCGCTGGTGTAAGGTTGTAAGGGAACATCACGAACCCCGGCCTTGTGCCGGGGTTTGTGTTTGCGACCTCAACACATTTCCCCCTGAAGATATATTCCCTGTGGGAGCGAGCTTGCTCGCGATAGCGATATAACATTCAACATTGATATTGACTGCACCACCGCTATCGCGAGCAAGCTCGCCCCCACAGTGGCCTGCATTCCAATCCGAGAACCAGAGGAGTGTCCATGAACTGGCAACCCCACATCACCGTCGCCACCATCGTCGAAGACAATGGCCGTTTCCTGATGGTGGAAGAGTCCAAGGGTGGACGCGCGGTGCTCAACCAGCCGGCCGGCCACCTGGACCCCAACGAAACACTGATCGAAGCCGCTGTACGCGAAACCCTGGAAGAAACCGGCTGGGACGTCGAACCCACCGACGTGGTGGGCATTTACCTGTACACCGCGCCCAGCAACGGCGTGACTTACCAGCGCGTCTGTTTCGCCGCCAGGGCCTTGAACCATAACCCCGACTCTCCACTGGATGACGGCATCCTCGGCGCTAAATGGCTAAGCCGCGACGAACTGCTCGAACAGCGCGACCACTGGCGCAGCGAGCTGATCATCCGCTGCATCGACGATTACCTGGCCGGTCATCGCCACAGCCTGGCACTGATACGCCCTTCCCTTTAGCCTTGCGCGCCCGGGCCTGATAGAATCGCGTCCTTTTTCAAGACACTCATTGAATTCCTATGCGTGATCCAGCTCCTTCTGACACCACCAAGAAGCGCGTCATTGTCGGCATGTCCGGCGGCGTGGACTCTTCCGTTTCCGCTCTCCTGCTGATCGAGCAGGGCTATGAAGTGGAAGGCCTGTTCATGAAGAACTGGGAAGAAGACGACGGAACCGAATACTGCACCGCCATGGACGACCTGGCGGACGCCCAGGCCGTGTGCGACAAGATCGGCATCAAGCTGCACACTGCCAACTTCGCCGCCGAGTACTGGGACAACGTGTTCGAGCACTTCCTGGCCGAATACAAGGCCGGCCGCACGCCGAACCCCGACATCCTCTGCAACCGCGAGATCAAGTTCAAGGCGTTCCTGGACTACGCCATGATGCTGGGTGCCGACCTGATCGCCACCGGCCACTATGTGCGCCGCCGCGACATCGACGGTCGCACCGAACTGCTCAAGGGCCTGGACCCGAACAAGGACCAGAGCTATTTCCTGCACGCCGTGGGTGGCGAGCAGATCGCCAAGACCCTGTTCCCGGTAGGCGAGCTGGAGAAGCCCGAAGTCCGCGCAATCGCCGAGAAGCATGCCCTGGCGACCGCCAAGAAGAAGGACTCCACCGGTATCTGCTTCATCGGCGAGCGGCGCTTCAGCGACTTCCTCAAGCAATACCTGCCGGCCCAGCCAGGCGAGATCAAGACCACCGAAGGCGAAGTCATCGGCCGCCACCATGGCCTGATGTACCACACCATCGGCCAGCGCCAGGGCCTGGGCATCGGCGGCCTGAAGGACGCCGGTGAAGAGCCGTGGTACGTGCTGGTCAAGGACCTGGAGCACAACGAACTGATCGTCGGCCAGGGCAACGACCATCCGTGGCTGTTCTCCCGCGCCCTGCTCGCCTCGGACATCTACTGGGTCAATCCCATCGACCTGAGCGAACCTCGTCGCCTGACGGCCAAGGTGCGCTACCGCCAGAGCGACCAGCCCTGCACCCTGGAAAAAACCGCCACCGGCTATCGCGCCACCTTCGATGATCCGCAGCGGGCGGTGACTCCCGGCCAGTCCGTGGTGTTCTACGACGGTGAAGTCTGCCTGGGCGGCGGCGTGATCGAAGTTGCAGAGCCGTGGAGTAGCAAGGCATGAGCCCGATCCAGGAACAACTGACGGCATTGGGCGGGGTGTTCCTCGCCGCCGTACTGGTGGACAGGATCGCCAAGACCGGCCAGGCCAGCGAAGCCGGCCTGAGCTGCATGCTCGGCAGCCTGCTGGTTCGCGACCCCAAGGACACCCTCGAAGTCTACGGCGGCGACGACCTGAACCTGCGCGAGGGTTATCGTGCCCTGATCGGCGCCCTGGAGCGCGAGCCCAGCGCCCTGCAACGCGAGCCGTTGCGCTATGCCCTGTCGATGCTGGGCCTTGAGCGCCAGTTGGCCAAGCGCGACGACCTGTTGGAGACCATCGGCAATCGCCTGCCGCAGATCCAGTCCCAGGTCGAACACTTCGGTCCGTCCCACGAAAACGTGATCGCCGCCTGCGGTGCGCTCTACCAGGACACCCTGAGTACCTTGCGCCAGCGCATCCAGGTGCATGGCGACATGCGCAACCTGCAGCAGCCGAGCAACGCCTCGAAGATCCGTGCCCTGCTGTTGGCCGGCATTCGCTCGGCGCGGCTGTGGCGGCAGTTGGGAGGCCACCGCTGGCAGCTGGTGATCAGCCGACGCAAATTGCTTAAAGAGCTTTACCCGTTGATGCGCAACGAATAAGTCGCCTCGACCCACTTTTGTACCTTGTCACGCGTAACACGCCGGTCAGTTGGCGACGGACCGGCGATGGTTTTCATGTATGATACGCGCCCCATTTCGTTGCCCGACTGTCCGAGAACACCCCATGCAGCTCTCTTCGCTCACTGCGGTTTCCCCTGTTGACGGCCGCTACGCCGGCAAAACCCAGGCCCTGCGCCCGATTTTCAGCGAGTACGGCCTGATCCGTGCCCGCGTCCTGGTTGAAGTGCGCTGGCTCCAGCGCCTGGCCGCCCACCCCGCCATCGGCGAAGTCCCGGCGTTCTCCGCCGAAGCCAATGCGGTGCTGAACGCCCTGGCCGAGAACTTCGCCCTGGAGCACGCCGAGCGCGTCAAAGAGATCGAGCGCACCACCAACCACGACGTCAAGGCCATCGAATACCTGCTCAAGGAGCAGGCGGCCCAGCTGCCGGAACTGGCCAAGGTCAGCGAATTCATCCACTTTGCCTGCACCAGCGAGGACATCAACAACCTGTCCCACGCCCTGATGCTGCGCGAAGGCCGCGATGACGTGATGCTGCCGCTGATGCGCCAGATCGCCCAGGCCATTCGCGAACTGGCGATCCGTTTCGCCGACGTACCGATGCTGTCGCGCACCCACGGCCAGCCGGCTTCGCCGACCACCCTGGGCAAGGAACTGGCGAACGTCGTTTACCGCCTGGAGCGCCAGATCGCTCAAGTCGCCGCCGTGCCCCTGCTGGGCAAGATCAACGGCGCCGTGGGCAACTACAACGCGCACCTGTCGGCCTACCCGGACATCGACTGGGAAGCCAATGCCCGTGCCTTCATCGAAGACGAGCTGGGCCTGAGCTTCAACCCGTACACCACCCAGATCGAACCGCACGACTACATCGCCGAGCTGTTCGACGCGATCGCACGCTTCAACACCATCCTGATCGACTTCGACCGCGACATCTGGGGCTACATCTCCCTGGGCTATTTCAAGCAGCGCACCATCGCCGGCGAAATCGGTTCCTCGACCATGCCGCACAAGGTCAACCCGATCGACTTCGAGAACTCCGAAGGCAACCTGGGCATCGCCAATGCACTGTTCCAGCACCTGGCGAGCAAGCTGCCGATTTCCCGCTGGCAGCGCGACCTGACCGACTCCACGGTACTGCGCAACCTGGGCGTGGGTTTCGCCCATAGCGTCATTGCCTACGAAGCCAGCCTCAAGGGCATCGGCAAGCTGGAGCTGAACGAGCAGAAGATCGCCGCCGACCTCGACGCCTGCTGGGAAGTCCTGGCCGAGCCGATCCAGACCGTGATGCGCCGCTACAACATCGAAAACCCCTATGAGAAGCTGAAAGAACTGACCCGTGGCAAGGGCATCAGCCCTGAAGCGTTGCAGACTTTCATCGACGGCCTGGACATGCCCGCCGAAGCGCGCACCGAGCTGAAAAAGCTCACGCCGGCCCGCTACATCGGCAATGCGGCGGCACAAGCCAAGCGTATCTGACCCATTGCCTTGCCCTGAGACGCCCGGCCGCGCCGGGCGTTTTTATTCGCGTCTGAAAAGTAATTTTTTTCAATAGGTTACACATGAATCCTGATATTCCTCTGCAACTCCTGGGCGGCATCACGGCACGGGAGTTCCTGCGCGACTACTGGCAGAAGAAACCGCTGCTGATCCGCCAGGCCATCCCTGACTTCGAAAGCCCGATCGACGCCGACGAACTGGCCGGCCTGGCCCTGGAAGAAGAAGTCGAGTCGCGCCTGGTGATCGAGCACGGCGAGCGTCCCTGGGAATTGCGTCGCGGCCCGTTCGCCGAAGACGAATTCAGTAAACTGCCAGAGCGCGAATGGACACTGCTGGTACAGGCGGTCGATCAATTCGTACCGGAAGTCGCCGAATTGCTGGAGCACTTCCGCTTCCTGCCCAGCTGGCGCATCGACGATGTGATGATCAGCTTCGCCGCCCCCGGTGGCAGCGTTGGCCCGCATTTCGACAACTACGACGTATTCCTGCTGCAAGGGCATGGCAAGCGCAACTGGAAGATCGGCCAGATGTGCGACTCCGAGAGTCCCTTGCTGCAGCACGCCGACCTGCGCATCCTCGCCGACTTCGAGGCGAACGACGAGTGGACCCTGGAACCGGGTGACATGCTCTACCTGCCGCCCCGCCTGGCCCACTGCGGCGTGGCCGTGGATGACTGCATGACGTATTCGGTGGGTTTCCGCGCGCCGAGCGCCGCCGAGGTGCTGACTCATTTCACCGATTTCCTCAGCCAGTTCCTGCCGGACGAAGAACGCTACACCGACGCCGATGCGCGCCCGGTGAGCGACCCGCATCAGATCCAGCACGACGCCCTCGATCGCCTCAAGGGCCTGCTGGCCGAACACATGAGCGACGAACGCCTGCTGCTGACCTGGTTCGGCCAGTTCATGACCGAGCCACGCTACCCGGAACTGGTGGTCGGGCCCGAGCTGGAAGAGGACGACCTGCTGGCCGGCCTGGAGCAAGGCGCGGTGATCATTCGCAACCCGAGCGCACGCCTGGCCTGGTCGGAAGTCGACGACGACCTGCTACTGTTCGCCAGCGGCCAGAGCCGCTACCTGCCGGGCAAGTTGCGTGAGCTGCTGAAGATGATCTGCGCCGCGGATGCGCTGCATATCGAAAACCTCGGCCCATGGCTGGCCGACGAAGATGGTCGCGGCCTGCTCTGCGAGTTGGTCAAGCAAGGCAGCCTGGGGTTCGCCGATGAATAGAATTCACGTTCGTGTCGCAGACTGGCAAAAGGACAACGCCGAGATCCGGCGCATTCGTGAGACCGTGTTCATTGCCGAACAGTCCGTTCCACCCGAGCTGGAATGGGATTGCGATGACCAGGATGCAGTGCATTTCCTGGCCTTCGAAGGCGATTTCCCCATTGGCACCGCTCGCCTGCTGACCGAGGGTCATATCGGCCGCGTCTCGGTCCTCAAGGACTGGCGCGGCCTGAAAGTCGGCGATGCGCTGATGCAAGCCGTGATCGCCGAAGCCGAGAGACGCGGGCTCAAGCAGCAGATGCTCAGCGCCCAGGTCCATGCCACGCCGTTCTATGAGCGCCTGGGCTTTGCCGTGGTCAGCGAGGAGTTCCTGGAAGCCGGGATCCCTCATGTGGACATGGTGCGGCACTCGGCCTGAATCCGCAGCGCGGCCATCGCGAGCTTGCTCGCGATGAAGCCCTCAAGCCTTACCGAAAAACGCCCCGCCATCCCACGATGCCGGGGCGTTTTGCCGTCTACCATTCAACTTGCCCCACTCGGGGCCGACAAACTGGCAATATCAAGCCTTTGTCTCGCGGAGAAATGGACATGCCTCTACGCACCCTCCTGGTCACCCTGCTGCTCGGCTGCAGCCTGTCGGCCATGGCCGACACACAAATCGTGCCGCTGAACTACCGCACCAGCGCCGACCTGCTGCCGGTGGCGCAGAACTTCATCGGCAAGGACGGCCAGGTCAGCGCCTACGGCAACCAACTGATCGTCAACGCCGAACCTGGCAAGATCGAAGAACTCCGGCAATTCCTCGCCCAGTTGGATACCGCCCCCAAACGCCTGCTGATCACCGTGGACACCAACGAGAACAACCTGCAAGGCGACCAAGGCTACTCCATCAACGGGGCAGCCCCCAGCCAGACCCGCATCATCAACCGCAGCACAGCCAGCCGTGACGGTGGGGTGCAGCAGGTACAGGCAAGCGAAGGCCAACCGGCGCTGATCCAGGTCGGACAAAGCGTGCCCTTCACCAGCACCCAGACCGACACCTATGGCCGCATGCAGAGCCAGACCGAATACCGCAATGTCACCCAGGGTTTCTATGTCACCGCCAGCGTTACCGGCGAGACCGTTCATCTGAGCATCAGTACCAACCGTGACCGTATGAGCCAGGAACGTCCCGATGTAGTGAACGTCCAGAGTACCGACACAACAGTCAGCGGTCGCCTGGGGGAATGGATCACCCTGGCGGGCGTGAATCGCCAGACACAAGCCGACAAACAAGGCCTGACCCGCAGCTACTCGACACAAGGTCGCGACGACATGATTCTGCGGGTCAAGGTCGACACCCTGAACTGAAGCATCAAAAACTGACTGATGAGTCGTATTAGACCAAAGATGTAGTGGCTGAAAAAAAGCACTACAAAACGTTTGACGAGCAAAAAAACCGAAGGCATGATGGCCTCGCTCCCGCTAATCAGGGGCCCTGGCAAGGGCCTTCGGGTCGTCGCTTGCACCTACCCCGCGAGCCGATTCGTGTCTGTACCGCCCACAAGGTGTGTTTGACGAGGTTGCGACTGGAACGAAGTTGTCCCGAGGGACGGAAGCGTAACTAGGTAACCCGGCATCACTCTGAGTTCACATGAAGGCCCACGACGCCCGAATGCGCCCGCAGTTCGCCTCTACCTGCTCACTTTCCCCTCGAGCCCATCGTTCATCCCGTCGCCTCCTCGCCTGAACCGACTTGTATGCCCGGCCCCCTGGCCAGCGAGCAGCCTTCTTCGCCAATGTTTGGTGAAACCGGCAGGAGCAGGAATCTTCCACACCCGACGATGCGACGAGGTTTATTTCCATGGCACTGACACGCGAACAGCAAATTGCAGCCCTTGAAAAAGACTGGGCTGAGAACCCACGCTGGAAAGGCGTGAAGCGCAATTATTCCGCTGCTGACGTCGTCCGTCTGCGTGGCTCGGTTCAACCTGAGCACACCTTTGCGAAAATGGGCGCCGAGAAGCTCTGGAACCTGGTGACCCAGGGCGCCAAGCCATCCTTCCGTCCCGAGAAAGATTTCGTCAACTGCATGGGCGCCCTGACCGGCGGCCAGGCCGTACAGCAAGTCAAGGCCGGCATCCAGGCGATCTACCTGTCGGGCTGGCAAGTGGCTGCCGACAACAACTCCGCCGAATCGATGTACCCCGACCAATCGCTGTACCCGGTGGATTCGGTTCCCACCGTGGTCAAGCGCATCAACAACTCGTTCCGTCGCGCCGACCAGATCCAGTGGAAAGCCGGCAAGAACCCAGGCGACGAAGGCTACATCGACTACTTCGCGCCAATCGTGGCTGACGCCGAAGCCGGTTTCGGCGGCGTACTGAATGCCTACGAGCTGATGAAGAGCATGATCGAAGCAGGCGCCGCCGGCGTTCACTTCGAAGACCAGCTGGCCTCGGTGAAGAAATGCGGCCACATGGGCGGCAAGGTACTGGTGCCGACCCAGGAAGCCGTACAGAAGCTGACCGCTGCCCGCCTGGCCGCCGACGTCGCTGGCGTACCGACCATCATCCTGGCCCGTACCGACGCCAACGCCGCTGACCTGCTGACTTCCGACTGCGACCCGTACGACCAGCCGTTCGTGACCGGCACCCGCACCCAGGAAGGCTTCTACAAAGTCCGCGCCGGCCTGGACCAGGCAATCGCCCGCGGCCTGGCCTACGCGCCGTACGCCGACCTGATCTGGTGTGAAACCGCCAAGCCGGACCTGGAAGAAGCGCGTCGCTTCGCCGAAGCGATCAAGAAGGAATACCCGGACCAGATCCTGTCGTACAACTGCTCGCCTTCCTTCAACTGGAAGAAAAACCTGGACGACGCGACCATCGCCAAGTTCCAGCGCGAACTGTCCGCCATGGGCTACAAGCACCAGTTCATCACCCTGGCCGGCATCCACAACATGTGGCACAGCATGTTCAACCTGGCGCACGACTACGCCCGCAACGACATGACCGCCTACGTGAAACTGCAGGAGCAGGAGTTCGCCGACGCCGCCAAGGGCTACACCTTCGTGGCGCACCAGCAGGAAGTGGGCACCGGTTACTTCGACGACATGACCACCGTGATCCAGGGCGGCACCTCGTCGGTAACCGCACTGACCGGCTCCACCGAAGAAGAACAGTTCCACTGATCCATCGTTAAACGGCCCTTGCGGACCGAGTCAAAGCTAACCGCAAGGCCGCCAATCTGAAGCCCCGACTGGTTCGGGGCTTTTTTTCGCCGGCTTTGCGCTGTTTTCACACTTTGAAATGGCTCACCAGTTGCTGCAACTGGTTCCCCAGGCGCGCCAGTTCGATGCTGGAGGCTGCGGTTTCCTCGCTGGCCGAGGCGGTCTGCTCGGAGACATCGCGCACGCTCAAGATACTGCGACTGATGTCCTCGGCCACCGAACTCTGTTGCACCGCGGCGGCGGCAATCTGCTGGTTCATGGCCTGGATGCCGGAAACAGCCTGGGTGATATTGCCCAGGGAGGTGCCAGCCTTACCGGCCAATTCCACGCTGCTGTCAGTCAGTTCACGGCTGTTTCGCATGATATTCGAGACCTGGCGCGTGCCGTTCTGCATGCCCGCCACCAGGCTTTCAATCTCTTCGGTGGACTGCTGGGTACGCTGGGCCAGCCCGCGCACTTCGTCGGCGACCACGGCAAAGCCACGCCCGGCGTCACCGGCGCGAGCGGCCTCGATGGCCGCATTGAGGGCCAGCAGGTTGGTCTGCTCGGCCACCGCCCTGATCACGTCCATGATCTTGCCGATGCGCCCGCTTTCCTGCTCCAACTCGTTCATGGCTTCGACGGAGCGCCCGACTTCGCCGGCCAAACGCTCGATCTGGACGATGGCTTGCGCGACCACCTCGTCGCCGATACGGGCCTGTGCGTCGGCCTCCGACGCGGCTGCGCAAGCCTGTTCGGCATTGCGCGCGACTTCATGCACCGTCGCCGACATTTCGTGCATGGCAGTGGCCACCTGGTCAGTCTCGGTCTTCTGGCTATTGACCCCGGCACTGGTCTGCTCGGTGACAGCCGACAGCTCTTCGGCGGCGCTGGCGATCTGGGTGACGCCATCCCGGATGCCGCCGATCAGGTCGCGCAACGTAACGCCCATGCGCTGGATACCTTGCTGCAAGGCACCCAGCTCATCACCACGGGTCACGACCATGTCTTGGGTGAGGTCACCTGCCGCGATGCGATCAACCACTGCCAGCGTGTCCTGCAACGGCCGGGTAATCTGGCGCGTGATGATCACGGCCGCAAGAATCCCCAACAGTATCGCCAATGCAGTACAGCTCAACTGCAGGATCCGCGAACGGGTGCTTTCTTCATCCAGGTAGGCCAACTGGCTGGCATACATTTCATCCGTCAGGCGGGTGATGGTTTCACCCAGGTCGACGGTTTCCTGCACAGCCTTGCCAATGGCCTGGTTGCTGGCGGTGAAGTTCTGCACCGATTGGCGGTAAGCGATCAGCGCGGTTTCCAGTTGCTTGATGGTATCGGCATAGGCGGGGCCGAAAGCGCTGTTGAGGGTGTCGATGCTCTTGAACGCATTTTCAAGCTGGCGGGTGGCGGCCTGTTCGGTGGCGCTGTTGGGATTGCCGGTATAGCCACGCACTTCATAACGCACCAGGGCCACGTCCTCCTTGACCTTGAGGATCACCCTGTACAGGTCGAAGCGGCGCTCGTCCGAGACGGGCATGGCTTCCACATCACTGATGACCTTGGCAATCAGCGCGGCGCCTTTGACCGCGTTGGTCCCCATCTCCTTGCGCATGGCGGCGTCATTGCGATAGGCCTCGCGCATGGTATCCAGTGCCCGCTGATACTGCGCGCTGGCCTGCTCGATCAAGGCGAGCTTCTTCAGGTTTTCCGGTTTTCTCAGCTCTTTTGCCAGGCTTTTCTCCTTGGCGACAAGCTGCTCCAGCGACGCCTGGATCAATGCCCCTTTCTGCTCATCGCCCTTGTCCAACTGATATTGGAATCGAGCCCTGCGCAGATGGTCCAGACGGTCGCCGAACTCGGCAATGCTCGACATCCGGTCCGCACGCTCGATCATCTTGCCCAAGCTGAACCAGCCGGTCGCGGCGAGGATGGCGGTCAGAAACAGCACAACGGCAAAACCCAAAGCCAGCTTGAGCATAACGCTCATATTCGCGATCGGAGACTTCATGACATTCCTTGAGTAATCCCAGCCGCGAACGATGAAAACTGACGCAGCTATCTATGAAGAGGCATGTCTAACCAGCATTGATATAGATGATTAGATGAATGAACCGCAAAGATAGCCATTTGATATCACTCCTTCAAGACTTCCGTCTCCGACCCCTGCCGATTTTTTCGAGCAGCGGCATCGCTCATGCGCATCCTCCCCGGGTCACAGGCTCCAGGATGGACTGGATTGCCGGACATCGATCCGTCGCTCCTTTTTTTCACTCGTTTTCCTGGAAGCGGCCTACGCTTAGGAACAAGCCTGCCCCTGTGGAGCCAGGCTTGGCCGCGCTGGACGCAAGACAGTCTGCCTCGGGACTCATTTGCTGGCATCGCGGCCAAGCCTGGCCTCCACAGGAGCAGTGCCCCATGCAGCCTTGAGCGCCAGCGGCCCTCCTTTACGGAAACCTCAGCAGAAACTTCAGCGCAACGATAGAAAAATTGATCGAACGCAGTATTGGGCGGTCGGAAAAGGAGTAAAACGTCCGACGCTGACAATTGCAGTAGCGACGATTAAGACAGCTCCCCTCGACACGACTTTAAGTGCACATGGAGGGCGCAATACAGATAACAATAATTATCATTTGGAAGTCGTTATCATTGTTGCATTCCGCACGAAATATTATTGTTCAATAGCCGGCCAATGCCCGTCGGGCCGGGGCCGCGCGGCCCTGGAGGTGCGCCATGTCCTTATTCCAATAAATAATTTCGTGATCTGAATTTTACTTGCCCGGTGTTTAGCCATAAAATCACCGCGATTGATTGCTGCGACATATCGTCACTGCGTTATTTCTTTTCAAGCTCAGAGACCTTTGCTCTCTGTTAAGGATTTCCAGCATGCCCGAAGCGACAGGACTCATGGCCCACAACTGGGGCTTTGCCATTTTCCTTCTGGGTGTCGTCGGCCTGTGCGCCTTCATGCTCGGCGTCTCCAGCCTCCTCGGGTCAAAAGCCTGGGGACGCAGCAAAAATGAACCGTTCGAGTCCGGCATGCTGCCTACCGGTGGCGCCCGCTTGCGGCTCTCAGCCAAATTCTATCTGGTCGCGATGCTCTTCGTGATCTTCGATATCGAAGCCCTCTTTCTCTTTGCCTGGTCTGTGTCCGTCCGCGAAAGCGGCTGGACCGGATTCGTCGAAGCTCTCGTTTTCATAGCAATTCTGTTGGCAGGTCTTGTCTACCTTTACCGGGTGGGGGCACTTGATTGGGCTCCGGAAGCTCGGCGCAAGCGGCAAGCGAAGCTGAAACAATGAGGCTTTGGCAATGCAATACAATCTCACCAGGATCGACCCCGATGCTCCTAACGAGCAGTATCCGATCGGCAAGCGGGAAACCGTCGCCGATCCGTTAGAAGATCAAGTCCACAAGAATATCTTCATGGGCAAGCTCGAAGACGTGCTGAACAGCACGGTCAACTGGGGTCGCAAGAACTCCCTGTGGCCGTACAACTTCGGCCTTTCGTGCTGCTACGTGGAAATGACCACCGCCTTCACGGCGCCCCACGACATCGCGCGCTTCGGCGCCGAGGTAATCCGGGCATCGCCGCGCCAGGCGGACTTCATGGTTATCGCCGGTACGCCGTTCCTGAAGATGGCCCCCATCATCCAGCGCCTGTATGAGCAGATGCTGGAACCCAAGTGGGTCATTTCCATGGGCGCCTGTGCCAACTCCGGTGGCATGTATGACATCTATTCCGTGGTTCAGGGAGTCGACAAGTTCCTCCCGGTGGATGTCTACGTGCCCGGCTGCCCGCCTCGTCCCGAAGCGTTCCTGCAAGGCCTGATGCTGCTGCAGGAATCCATCGGACAGGAACGTCGCCCGCTTTCCTGGGTCGTCGGCGATCAAGGCGTCTACCGCGCCGACATGCCGTCGCAAAAGGCCGAGCGCCGCGAACAGCGAATCGCAGTCACCAACCTGCGCAGCCCCGACGAAGTCTGATCCAGCTCTGTTCCGTACAAGAAACGAGAAACTGGCTTCATTCTTTACGTTGACCGAAAGCGATAAATAACCATGACTACAGGCAGTGCTCTGTACATCCCGCCTTACAAGGCAGACGACCAGGATGTGGTCGTCGAACTGAACAACCGTTTTGGCCCCGAGGCGTTCACCGCCCAGGCAACCCGCACCGGCATGCCGGTGCTGTGGGTTGCCCGCGAGAAGCTCGTCGAAGTCCTGACTTTCCTGCGCAACCTGCCCAAGCCCTACGTCATGCTCTATGACCTGCACGGCGTGGACGAGCGCCTGCGTACCAAGCGCCAAGGGCTGCCGAGCGGTGTCGACTTCACCGTGTTCTACCACCTGCTGTCGGTGGAACGTAATAGTGACGTAATGATCAAGGTCGCCTTGTCCGAAAACGACCTCAGCGTGCCCTCCGTGACCGGTATCTGGCCGAACGCCAACTGGTACGAGCGCGAAGTCTGGGACATGTTCGGCATCGACTTCCGCGGTCACCCGCACCTGACACGCATCATGATGCCGCCGACCTGGGAAGGTCACCCGCTGCGCAAGGACTTCCCGGCCCGCGCCACCGAGTTCGACCCGTTCAGCCTGTCCCTGGCCAAGCAGCAGCTGGAGGAAGAAGCCGCGCGCTTCAAACCCGAAGACTGGGGCATGAAGCGCTCCGGGGCGAACGAGGACTACATGTTCCTCAACCTCGGCCCGAACCACCCTTCGGCCCACGGTGCGTTCCGCATCATCCTGCAACTGGACGGCGAAGAGATCGTCGACTGCGTCCCGGACATCGGCTATCACCACCGTGGCGCCGAGAAGATGGGCGAGCGCCAGTCCTGGCACAGCTACATCCCGTACACCGACCGCATCGACTACCTCGGCGGCGTGATGAACAACCTGCCGTACGTGCTCTCGGTCGAGAAACTGGCCGGTATCACGGTACCGGACCGGGTCAACGTGATTCGCATCATGATGGCCGAGTTCTTCCGTATCACCAGCCACCTGCTGTTCCTCGGTACCTATATCCAGGACGTCGGCGCCATGACTCCGGTGTTCTTCACGTTCACCGACCGCCAGCGGGCCTACACGGTGATCGAAGCCATCACCGGCTTCCGCCTGCACCCGGCCTGGTACCGCATCGGCGGCGTCGCCCACGACCTGCCCCGGGGCTGGGAAAAGCTGGTCAAGGATTTCGTCGAGTGGATGCCCAAGCGCCTGGACGAATACACCAAGGCCGCCCTGCAGAACAGCATTCTCAAGGGTCGTACCATCGGGGTCGCTGCCTACAACACCAAAGAGGCCCTGGAATGGGGCGTCACCGGTGCCGGCCTGCGTTCCACCGGCTGCGATTTCGACCTGCGCAAGGCTCGCCCCTATTCCGGCTACGAGAACTTCGAATTCGAAGTACCACTGGCCGTCAACGGCGATGCCTATGACCGCTGCATGGTTCGCGTCGAGGAGATGCGCCAGAGCATCAAGATCATCGACCAGTGCATGCGCAACATGCCGGAAGGCCCGTACAAGGCGGATCACCCGCTGACCACGCCGCCGCCAAAGGAGCGCACGCTGCAACACATCGAGACCCTGATCACGCACTTCCTGCA
The DNA here is from genome assembly GCF_900156465.1 of Pseudomonas sp. 7SR1. Lineage (NCBI taxonomy): Bacteria > Pseudomonadati > Pseudomonadota > Gammaproteobacteria > Pseudomonadales > Pseudomonadaceae > Pseudomonas > Pseudomonas sp. 7SR1. The sequence goes on along the minus strand of NZ_LT707064.1, from coordinate 3,741,370 downwards.
GGTTTCGTGGGGCCCGGTCATGCCGGCCAACGAATCCTTCCAGATGATCGAAGCGACCAAGGGTATCAACAGTTATTACCTGACGAGCGATGGCGGCACCATGAGCTACCGCACCCGGATCCGCACTCCAAGCTATCCGCACCTGCAGCAGATCCCTTCGGTGATCAAAGGCAGCATGGTCGCGGACTTGATCGCGTACCTGGGTAGTATCGACTTCGTTATGGCCGACGTGGACCGCTAAGCATGAACAGCACGCTTATCCAGACAGACCGTTTCGCCCTGAGCGAAACCGAGCGCTCGGCCATCGAGCACGAGCTGCATCACTACGAAGACCCGCGCGCGGCGTCTATCGAAGCCCTCAAGATCGTCCAGAAGGAACGTGGCTGGGTACCCGATGGCGCGCTCTACGCCATCGGCGAGATCCTCGGCATTCCGGCCAGCGACGTCGAAGGCGTCGCCACCTTCTACAGCCAGATCTTCCGCCAGCCGGTGGGCCGCCACATCATTCGCGTCTGCGACAGCATGGTCTGCTACATCGGCGGCCACGAGTCGGTGGTCGGCGAGCTGCAGAGCAAACTGGGCATCGGCCTGGGCCAGACCACTGCCGACGGCCGCTTCACCCTGCTGCCGGTGTGCTGCCTGGGCAACTGCGACAAGGCCCCGGCACTGATGATCGACGACGACACCTTCGGTGACGTTACGCCAGCCGGCGTTGCCAAACTGCTGGAGGGCTACGTATGACCCTGACTTCCTTCGGGCCCGCCAACCGCATCCAGCGTTCGGCCGAAACCCACCCCCTGACCTGGCGCCTGCGTGACGACGGCGAGCCGGTCTGGCTGGACGAATACCAGGCCAAGAACGGCTATGCCGCCGCGCGCAAGGCCTTCACCGACATGGGCCAGGACGACATCGTCCAGACCGTGAAGGACTCGGGCCTCAAGGGCCGCGGCGGCGCGGGCTTCCCTACCGGCGTGAAGTGGGGACTGATGCCCAAGGACGAATCCATCAATATCCGCTACCTGCTGTGCAACGCGGATGAGATGGAGCCCAACACCTGGAAGGACCGCATGCTGATGGAGCAACTGCCCCATCTGCTGATCGAAGGCATGCTCATCAGCGCCCGGGCGCTGAAGACCTACCGCGGCTATATCTTCCTGCGCGGCGAATACACCACCGCCGCCAGGCACCTGAACCGTGCCGTGGAAGAAGCCAAGGCCGCGGGCCTGCTGGGCAAGAACATCCTGGGCAGCGGCTTCGATTTCGAGCTGTTCGTCCACACGGGCGCCGGGCGTTATATCTGCGGTGAAGAAACCGCACTGATCAACTCCCTGGAAGGACGCCGCGCCAACCCGCGCTCCAAGCCGCCCTTCCCTGCCGCCGTGGGCGTGTGGGGCAAGCCGACCTGCGTGAACAACGTCGAGACCCTGTGCAACGTGCCGGCGATCATCGCCGACGGCGTGGACTGGTACAAATCCCTGGCCCGCGACGGCAGCGAAGACATGGGCACCAAGCTCATGGGCTTCTCCGGCAAGGTCAAGAACCCCGGCCTGTGGGAGCTGCCCTTCGGCATCACCGGCCGCGAGCTGTTCGAGGACTACGCCGGCGGCATGCGCGACGGCTACAAGCTCAAGTGCTGGCAGCCCGGCGGTGCCGGTACCGGCTTCCTGCTGCCCGAACACCTGGACGCGCAGATGTATGCCGGCGGCATCGCCAAGGTCGGGACCCGCATGGGTACCGGCCTGGCCATGGCGGTGGACGACAGCGTCAGCATGGTTTCGCTGCTGCGCAACATGGAAGAGTTCTTCGCTCGTGAGTCGTGCGGCTTCTGCACCCCTTGCCGCGATGGCCTGCCATGGAGCGTCAAGTTGTTGCGGGCCATCGAGAATGGCGAAGGCCAGGCCGGCGACATCGAGACCCTGCTGGGCCTGGTGGGTTTCCTCGGCCCGGGCAAGACCTTCTGTGCCCACGCACCGGGTGCCGTGGAACCGCTGGGCAGCGCGATCAAGTACTTCCGCCCTGAATTCGAGGCCGGCATCGCGCCAACCCGCGCCGGCGATCTCAATCAGGTGGTCACGCCGACCATGGTCGGCGCGTAACAACGCTTAAGAAGGCGAAGGGTCCGTGCCCTTCGCCTTTTCGTCCGATGACGCCTCCTGGGCTGTTTGGACTCGGACGAACGACAAGATTCCATTAGCCACGCCCGCTGACACCGGGCCAACGAAGAACTTTGAACCATGGCCACTATCCACGTAGACGGCAAAGCGCTCGAAGTCGATGGGGCAGACAACCTGTTACAGGCATGTCTGTCGCTAGGCCTCGACATCCCTTATTTCTGCTGGCACCCCGCGCTTGGTAGCGTCGGGGCCTGCCGCCAGTGCGCAGTCAAGCAGTACACCGACGAGAACGACACCCGTGGTCGCATCGTCATGTCCTGCATGACCCCTGCCACCGACAACACCTGGATCTCCATCGACGATGAGGAATCCAAGGCGTTCCGCGCCAGTGTCGTCGAATGGCTGATGACCAACCACCCGCACGACTGCCCGGTCTGCGAGGAAGGTGGTCACTGCCACTTGCAGGACATGACCGTGATGACCGGTCACAACGAGCGCCGTTATCGCTTCAAGAAGCGCACCCACCAGAACCAGCAGCTGGGCCCGTTCATTTCCCATGAGATGAACCGTTGCATCGCCTGCTACCGCTGCGTGCGCTTCTACAAGGACTACGCCGGCGGCACCGACCTGGGCGTGTTCGGCGCCCACGACAACGTGTACTTCGGTCGCGTCGAAGACGGCACCCTGGAAAGCGAATTCTCCGGCAACCTCACCGAGGTCTGCCCGACCGGTGTGTTCACCGACAAGACCCACTCCGAGCGCTACAACCGCAAGTGGGACATGCAGTTCGCGCCAAGCATCTGCCACGGCTGCTCCAGCGGTTGCAACATCAGCCCGGGCGAACGCTACGGCGAACTGCGTCGCATCGAAAACCGCTACAACGGTTCGGTGAACCAGTACTTCCTGTGCGACCGCGGCCGTTTCGGCTACGGCTACGTCAACCGCAAGGACCGCCCTCGCCAGCCGCTGCTGGCCGACGGCACCAAGCTGAGCCTGGACGAAGCCCTGGACAAGGCCGCCGACCTGCTGCGCGGCCGCAACATCGTCGGCATCGGCTCGCCACGGGCCAGCCTGGAAAGCAACTACGCGCTGCGTGAGCTGGTCGGTACCGAACACTTCTACAGCGGTATCGAAGCCGGCGAGCTGGAACGCATCCGCCTGGTGCTGCAAGTGCTCAAGGACAGCCCGCTGCCCGTGCCGACGATGCGTGACATCGAAGACCACGACGCAGTGTTCGTCCTCGGTGAAGACCTGACCCAGACCGCGGCCCGCATGGCCCTGGCCTTGCGTCAGTCGGTCAAGGGCAAGGCCGAGGAGATGGCCGACGCCATGCGTGTCCAGCCATGGCTCGACGCTGCCGTGAAGAACATCGGCCAGCATGAGCTGAACCCGCTGTTCATCGCCAGCCTCGCCGAAACCAAGCTCGATGACGTGGCCGAGGAATGCGTCCATGCAGCTCCGGACGACCTGGCGCGCATCGGTTTCGCCGTGGCCCACGCCCTGGACGCCAGCGCCCCGGCCGTCGAAGGCCTGGACAGCGAAGCAGGCGCATTGGTACAGCGCATCGCCGACGCCCTGCTGGCGGCCAAGCGTCCGCTGGTCATCGCCGGTACCTCCCTGGGCTCCAAGGCCCTGATCGAAGCGGCCGCCAACATCGCCAAGGCCCTCAAGCTGCGGGAAAAGAACGGCTCCATCAGCCTGGTGGTGCCCGAAGCCAACAGCCTCGGCCTGGCCATGCTCGGCGGCGAGTCGGTGGACGCGGCGCTGCAAGCCGTGATCGACGGCAGCGCCGATGCCATCGTGGTGCTGGAGAACGACCTGTTCACCCGCACCGACAAGGCCAAGGTGGACGCCGCGTTGAATGCCGCGAAAGTGGTGATCGTCGCCGACCATCAGAAAACCGCCACCACCGACCGCGCCCACCTGGTGCTGCCGGCGGCGAGCTTCGCCGAAGGCGACGGGACGCTGGTCAGCCAGGAAGGTCGCGCCCAGCGTTTCTTCCAGGTCTTCGACCCGCAATACCTGGACGCCAGCATCCTGGTCCACGAGGGCTGGCGCTGGCTGCATGCCCTGCGCGCCACCCTGCTGAACCAGCCGATCGACTGGACCCAACTGGACCACGTCACGGCTGCAGTCGCATCGAGCTCCGCTCAACTGGCCGGCATCGTCGACGCCGCACCGTCCGCCTCGTTCCGCATCAAGGGCTTGAAGCTGGCCCGTGAACCGCTGCGTTATTCCGGCCGCACCGCGATGCGCGCCAACATCAGCGTCCACGAACCGCGCACCCCGCAGGACAAGGACACCGCGTTCGCCTTCTCGATGGAAGGTTACTCGGGCTCGGCCGAACCGCGCTCGCAAGTGCCGTTCGCCTGGTCGCCGGGCTGGAACTCGCCCCAGGCCTGGAACAAGTTCCAGGACGAGGTCGGTGGTCACCTGCGTGCCGGCGATCCGGGCACTCGCCTGATCGAAAGCCAGGGCGATGGCCTGGGCTGGTTCGCCAATGTACCGCGCGCTTTCAATCCGGCCCCGGGCACCTGGCAGGTCGTACCGTTCCATCACCTGTTCGGCAGCGAAGAGAACTCTTCCAAGGCCGCTCCGGTACAGGAACGCATCCCGGCCGCCTACGTGTCTCTGGCCAAATCGGAGGCCGATCGCCTGGGCGTCAACGACGGCGCCCTGCTGAGCCTGAACGTCGCGGGCCAGACCTTGCGCCTGCCGCTGCGTATCAATGAGCAACTGGGCGCCGGCCTGGTGGCCCTGCCGGCCGGCCTGGCGGGTATCCCACCGGCGGTGTTCGGCAAGACCGTCGATGGTCTGCAGGAGGCAGCGCAATGAGCTGGTTCACCCCTGAAGTGATCGAAGTGATCCTGACAGTCCTCAAGGCCATCGTGATCCTGCTGGCCGTGGTGGTCTGCGGGGCACTGCTGAGCTTCGTCGAACGTCGCCTGCTGGGCTGGTGGCAGGACCGCTACGGTCCGAACCGCGTCGGCCCGTTCGGCATGTTCCAGATCGCCGCCGACATGGTCAAAATGTTCTTCAAGGAAGACTGGACGCCACCGTTCGCCGACAAGGTGATCTTCACCCTGGCACCGGTGGTGGCCATGAGCGCCTTGCTGATCGCCTTCGCGATCATCCCGATCACCCCGACCTGGGGCGTGGCGGACCTGAACATCGGCCTGCTGTTCTTCTTCGCCATGGCCGGCCTTTCGGTGTATGCGGTGCTGTTCGCCGGTTGGTCGAGCAACAACAAGTTCGCCCTGCTGGGCAGCCTGCGTGCTTCGGCCCAGACCGTGTCCTACGAAGTGTTCATGGGCCTGGCGCTGATGGGCGTCGTGGTCCAGGCCGGTTCGTTCAACATGCGCGACATCGTCGAGTACCAGGCGCAGAACCTGTGGTTCATCATTCCGCAGTTCTTCGGCTTCTGTACGTTCTTCGTCGCTGGCGTGGCCGTGACTCACCGTCACCCCTTCGACCAGCCGGAAGCGGAACAGGAACTGGCCGATGGTTACCACATCGAATACGCCGGCATGAAATGGGGCATGTTCTTCGTCGGTGAATACATCGGCATCGTCCTGATCTCGGCACTGCTGGTCACGCTGTTCTTCGGCGGCTGGCATGGTCCGTTCGGCATCCTGCCGCAACTGTCCTTCGTGTGGTTCGCCCTGAAGACCGCGTTCTTCATCATGCTGTTCGTCCTGCTGCGCGCCTCGATCCCGCGCCCACGCTACGACCAGGTGATGGACTTCAGCTGGAAATTCTGCCTGCCACTGACCCTGATCAATTTGCTGGTGACCGCTGCGATCGTGTTGTTGAACACGCCTGCGGCCGCGGTTCAGTGAGGATTTGACCCATGTTCAAATATATTGGCGACATCGTTAAGGGTACCGGTACCCAACTGCGGAGCCTGGTCATGATCTTCGGCCATGGCTTCCGCAAGCGCGACACCCTGCAATACCCCGAAGAAGCGGTCTACCTGGCACCTCGCTACCGTGGCCGCATCGTCCTGACCCGCGACCCCGACGGCGAGGAACGCTGCGTGGCCTGCAACCTGTGCGCCGTGGCTTGCCCGGTAGGCTGCATCTCGCTGCAGAAAGCCGAGACCGAAGACGGTCGCTGGTACCCGGACTTCTTCCGCATCAACTTCTCGCGTTGCATCTTCTGCGGCCTTTGCGAAGAAGCCTGCCCGACCACCGCGATCCAGCTCACGCCGGATTTCGAAATGGCCGACTTCAAACGTCAGGACCTGGTGTACGAGAAAGAAGACCTGCTGATTTCCGGTCCCGGTAAAAACCCTGATTACAACTTCTATCGTGTTGCAGGTATGGCCATTGCCGGTAAGCCGAAAGGTGCCGCGCAGAACGAAGCCGAGCCGATCAACGTGAAGAGCTTGCTGCCTTAAGGAAGAAAGATGGAATTCGCTTTCTATTTCGCATCGGGTATCGCGGTGGTGTCCACGCTTCGAGTGGTCACCAACACCAACCCCGTGCACGCCCTGCTCTACCTGATCATTTCGCTCATCGCCGTGGCCATGACGTTCTTCAGCCTCGGCGCACCGTTCGCCGGTGCCCTGGAAGTGATCGCCTACGCCGGCGCCATCATGGTGCTTTTCGTGTTCGTGGTGATGATGCTGAACCTGGGCCCTGCCTCGGTCCAGCAGGAGCGCTCCTGGCTCAAGCCGGGCATCTGGGCCGGGCCGGTGATCCTCGCCGCCCTGCTGCTGGGTGAACTGCTGTATGTGCTGTTCGCTCACCAGAGCGGCCAGGCCATCGGCCAAACCACCGTGGACGCCAAGGCCGTGGGCATCAGCCTGTTCGGCCCGTACCTGCTGGTGGTCGAACTCGCCTCGATGCTGCTGCTCGCCGCAGCCGTCACGGCGTTCCATTTGGGCCGTAACGAGGCGAAGGAGTAATCACATGCCTGCTATCCCTCTCGAGCATGGTCTGGCGGTTGCCGGCATCCTGTTCTGTCTCGGTCTGGTCGGCCTGATGGTCCGCCGCAACATTCTGTTCGTGCTGATGAGCCTGGAGGTCATGATGAATGCCTCCGCCCTGGCCTTCATCGTCGCGGGCGCTCGCTGGGCGCAACCGGATGGACAAGTCATGTTCATCCTGGTGATCAGCCTGGCAGCCGCCGAGGCCAGTATCGGCCTGGCGATTCTGCTGCAGCTGCATCGCCGCTTCCACACTCTCGATATCGACGCTGCCAGCGAGATGCGCGGATGAACCTACTCTTCCTGACTTTCGTATTCCCCCTCATCGGCTTCCTGCTGCTGTCGTTCTCGCGGGGCCGCTTCTCGGAAAACCTCTCGGCATTGATCGGCGTCGGTTCCATCGGCCTGTCCGCCATCGTCACGGCCTACGTGATCTGGCAGTTCAACGTCGCCCCGCCGCAAGGTGGCGCGTACGCGCAGGTGCTGTGGCAGTGGATGGCGGTGGAAGGCTTCACGCCGAGCTTCACCCTGTATCTGGACGGCCTGTCGGTGACCATGCTCGGCGTGGTGGTCGGCGTGGGTTTCCTGATCCACCTGTTCGCTTCCTGGTACATGCGCGGTGAAGCCGGTTACTCGCGTTTCTTCGCCTACACCAACCTGTTCATCGCCAGCATGCTGTTCCTGGTGCTCGGCGATAACCTGCTGTTCGTGTACTTCGGCTGGGAAGGCGTGGGCCTGTGCTCGTACCTGTTGATCGGTTTCTACTACAGCAACCGCAACAACGGCAACGCGGCGCTGAAGGCATTCATCGTGACCCGGATCGGCGACGTGTTCATGGCCATCGGCCTGTTCATCCTGTTCCAGCAGCTGGGCACGCTGAACATCCAGGAACTGCTGGTCCGTGCTCCCGAGCACTTCAAGGCCGGCGACTTCTGGATCGTCCTGGCGACCCTGATGCTGCTCGGTGGTGCCGTCGGCAAATCCGCACAGCTGCCGCTGCAGACCTGGCTGGCGGACGCGATGGCCGGCCCTACCCCGGTCTCGGCCCTGATCCACGCGGCAACCATGGTGACCGCGGGCGTGTACCTGATCGCCCGTACCCACGGCCTGTTCGCCCTGGCGCCGGACATCCTGCACCTGGTGGGCATCGTCGGCGGCGTGACCCTGGTGCTGGCCGGTTTCGCCGCCCTGGTGCAGACCGACATCAAGCGGATCCTCGCCTACTCCACCATGAGCCAGATCGGCTACATGTTCCTGGCCCTGGGTGTCGGTGCCTGGGAAGGCGCGATCTTCCACCTGATGACCCACGCGTTCTTCAAGGCCCTGCTGTTCCTGGCCTCCGGTGCGGTAATCGTTGCCTGCCACCACGAGCAGAACATCTTCAAGATGGGCGGCCTGTGGAAAAAACTGCCACTGGCTTACGCCAGCTTCATCGTCGGTGGCGCGGCCCTGGCGGCCCTGCCACTGGTGACCGCCGGCTTCTACTCCAAGGACGAAATCCTCTGGGAAGCGTTCGCCAGCGGCAACCAGGGGCTGCTCTACGCAGGCCTGGTGGGTGCGTTCATGACCTCGCTGTACACCTTCCGCCTGATCTTCATCGCGTTCCATGGTGAAGCCAAGACCGAAGCCCACGCCGGCCACGGCATCGCCCACTGGCTGCCGCTGTCGGTACTGATCGTGCTGTCGACTTTCGTCGGCGCCCTGATCACCCCACCGCTTGCCGGCGTGCTGCCACAAAGCGTCGGCCATGCAGGCGGCGAAGCCAAGCACAGCCTGGAAATCGCCTCGGGCGCCATCGCCCTGGCGGGTATCCTGCTGTCCGCCCTCTTGTTCCTGGGCAAGCGTCGCTTCGTGACCGCGATCGCCAACAGCGGCCTCGGCCGTGTCCTTTCGGCCTGGTGGTTCGCTGCCTGGGGCTTCGACTGGATCTACGACAAACTGTTCGTCAAGCCATACCTTGCGATCAGCCACATTCTGCGCAAAGACCCGCTCGACCAGACCATTGGCCTGATCCCGCGCATGGCCAAGGGCGGCCACACTGCCCTGAGCCGTACCGAGACCGGTCAACTGCGTTGGTATGCGGCTTCCATGGCGGCTGGCGCCGTGCTGGTTATCGGCGCCATCGTGCTGGTAGCGGTCTGATATGAACCTTGCGAACTTGCGAAAGGAAACGAGCCCGTCATGATTCTGCCCTGGCTAATCCTGATCCCTTTTATCGGCGGCCTGCTGTGCTGGATGGCGGAGCGTTCCAGCTCCACCCTCCCGCGCTGGATCGCGCTGCTGACCATGTCCCTGGAACTCGCGCTCGGCCTCTGGCTGTGGGCGACCGGCGACTATTCATTCGCTCCGGCCCCCGGCGCCGATCCGACCTGGGCGCTTGAATTCAAGCACCTGTGGATCGAGCGCTTCGGCATCAGCGTGCACCTGGCCCTCGACGGCCTGTCGCTGCTGATGATCCTGCTGACCGGCCTGCTGGGTATCCTCTCGGTGCTCTGCTCCTGGAAAGAGATCCAGCGCCATGTGGGCTTCTTCCACCTGAACCTGATGTGGATCCTGGGCGGCGTCGTCGGCGTGTTCCTCGCGCTGGACCTGTTCATGTTCTTCTTCTTCTGGGAAATGATGCTGGTGCCGATGTACTTCCTCATCGCGCTCTGGGGTCATAGCTCGGCGGACGGCAAGAAAACCCGGATCTACGCGGCGACCAAGTTCTTCATCTTCACCCAGGCTTCCGGCCTGATCATGCTGGTGGCGATCCTCGGTCTGGTGCTGGTCAACTTCAACAACACCGGCGTGATCACCTTCAACTACGCCGACCTGTTGAAAGTGCAGATGTCGCGCACCACCGAGTACGTGCTGATGCTGGGCTTCTTCATCGCCTTCGCGGTGAAGCTGCCGGTGGTACCGTTGCACTCCTGGCTGCCGGATGCCCACGCCCAGGCACCGACCGCAGGTTCCGTGGACCTGGCGGGTATCCTGCTCAAGACGGCGGCCTATGGTCTGCTGCGCTTCGCGTTGCCGATGTTCCCCAACGCCTCGGCCGAGTTCGCGCCGATCGCGATGACCCTCGGCCTGATCGGGATCTTCTACGGTGCGTTCCTGGCCTTCGCCCAGACCGACATCAAGCGCCTGATCGCCTTCTCCAGCGTCTCGCACATGGGCTTCGTGCTGATCGGTATCTATTCCGGCAGCCAGCTGGCCCTGCAGGGCGCGGTGATCCAGATGCTGGCCCACGGCCTGTCCGCGGCGGCGCTGTTTATCCTCAGCGGCCAGTTGTACGAGCGCCTGCACACCCGGGATATGCGTGAAATGGGTGGCCTGTGGTCGCGCATCGCCTACCTGCCGGCCATCAGCCTGTTCTTCGCGGCCGCTTCCCTGGGCCTGCCGGGTACCGGCAACTTCGTCGGCGAGTTCCTGATCCTGATCGGCACCTTCGTCAGTTCGCCGTGGATCATCGCCATCGCCACCTCCGGCCTGGTGTTCGGTTCGGTCTACTCGCTGATCATGATCCACCGCGCCTACTTCGGCCCGTCCAGGTCGGACGAAGTGCTGCGCGGCATGGACGGTCGCGAACTGATCATGGTGCTTGGCCTTGCGGTGTTGCTGATTTACCTCGGCGTCTACCCGCAACCGTTCCTCGACACCTCTGCCGCCACGATGCATGGCGTGCAGCAGTGGCTCGGCACCGCCTTCTCTCAACTCGCTTCGGCCCGGTAAGAGCGCTATGGAATTCACGATTCAACACTTTATCGCGCTTGCGCCGCTGTTGATCACCAGCGCCACGATCCTCGTGGTGATGCTGGCGATCGCCTGGCGCCGCAATCACTCCCAGACCTTCCTGCTGTCGGTGGCGGGGCTGAACCTGGCCTTGCTGTCGATCCTGCCGGCCCTGAAAGTCGCCCCGCTGACGGTCACCCCGCTGTTGCAGATCGACAGCTTCGCCTGCCTGTACATGGCGCTGATCCTGGTCGCCACCCTGGCCTGTGTCACCCTCGCCCACGCCTACCTGGGCGATGGCGGTTCGGGCTACCCGGGCAATCGCGAAGAGCTGTACCTGCTGATCCTCATGGCCGCCGCCGGTGGCCTGGTCCTGGTCAGCGCCCAGCACCTGGCCAGCCTGTTCATCGGCCTGGAGCTGCTGTCGGTGCCTGTGTACGGCCTGGTGGCCTATGCCTTCTTCAACAAGCGCTCTCTGGAAGCCGGCATCAAGTACATGGTGCTGTCGGCGGCCGGCTCTGCGTTCCTGTTGTTCGGCATGGCCCTGCTCTACGCCGAAGCCGGCACCTTGAGCTTCGTCGGTATCGGCCAGGCCCTGGCGGCCACCGGCCTGCCCAGCCCGGTCGCGCAACTGGGCCTGGGCATGATGCTGATCGGCCTGGCGTTCAAGCTGTCGCTGGTGCCCTTCCACCTCTGGACCCCGGACGTCTACGAAGGCGCCCCGGCCCCGGTGGCGGCGTTTCTGGCCACAGCTTCCAAGGTGGCGGTGTTCGCCGTGATGGTGCGTCTGTTCCAGATCTCTCCGGTGGCCAGCAGTGGCGTCATGAGCAACGTGCTGACCATCATTGCCATCGCCTCGATCCTGTTCGGTAACCTGCTGGCCCTGACCCAGAGCAACCTCAAGCGTCTGCTGGGTTACTCGTCCATCGCCCACTTCGGCTACCTGCTGATCGCCCTGATCGCCAGCAAGGGCCTGGCCGTGGAAGCCATTGGCGTGTACCTGGTCACCTACGTGATCACCAGCCTTGGCGCGTTCGGCGTGATCACCCTGATGTCCTCGCCGTACAACGGCCGCGACGCCGACGCCCTGTACGAATACCGCGGCCTGTTCTGGCGCCGTCCGTACCTGACCGCCGTGCTCACCGTGATGATGCTGTCCCTGGCCGGTATCCCGCTGACCGCCGGCTTCATCGGCAAGTTCTACATCATCGCCACCGGCGTCGAGGCTCACCAATGGTGGCTGGTCGGCTCCCTGGTGCTGGGCAGTGCCATCGGCGTGTTCTACTACCTGCGCGTCATGGTCACCCTGTACCTGATGGAACCGAACCTGCGTCGTCACGATGCCGAGTTGCACTGGGAACAGAAGGCAGGCGGCGTGATGCTGCTGGCCATCGCCGTATTGGCGTTCTTCCTCGGCGTCTACCCACAGCCATTGCTGACCCTGGTTCAGCAGGCGGGCCTGACGGGCTGATCGCGAATGCTGTTCGCTTGAAGAAAAACCGTATCGCGAGATACGGTTTTTTTATGCCCGAGAAAAGCGTCGTTCGGCTTTACGCCTCGTCCGCCTACCGCGGTTTCGCGGCCAAGTGCACCACTACCACGGCCCTGCCCTTCCAGTCACCGGGCACAGACCGCTGCCACCGCCAAGGTTGCTCCAGGTGTGATCTGGCGCAGTGATCGGTCATCAGTCCGCCATGGCGAGCAGGCACGCTCCACAAGCGTCAGCGTGCCTTCCAGTCCCGCAGCCACCGCAGACCCACTGAAGTATCGCCGCGCGGCCGATATTCGCATCCGACCCAGCCGTCATAGCCCAACTCATCCAGCAGCTCGAACACAAAGGGATAATTGACTTCCCCAAGGTCCGGCTCGTGGCGGTCCGGCACGCCGGCAATCTGGACATGGCCGATGCGGTTGAAGTCGCGCCGCAATTTGCTCGCCAGGTCACCTTCGACAATCTGGCAGTGGTAGCAGTCGAACTGGACCTTGAGGTTGTCGGCCCCCACTTCCCGGCAGATGGCCTGGGCCTGGTCCTGGCGATTCAGGAAAAAGCCAGGCATGTCCCGGGTATTGATCGGTTCGAGCAGCACAGTGATCCCGGCTTTCGCGGCCTGGGCCGTGGCATGGGCGAGGTTCTCCAGATACACCGCGTGATATCGCGCCCGCTCGGCTTCGGACGGGAGCACGCCGGCCATGACATGAATCCTGGAGTTGCCCAGTACCGCGGCATAATCCAGGGCACGCTCGAAACCCTCGCGAAATTCCTGCTCACGTCCCGGCAACGACACGATCCCCCGCTCCCCCGCAGCCCAATCCCCGGGTGGCGCGTTGAACAGCACCTGGACAAGGCCGTTGTCATCGAGCCTCTGCTTGAGCACCTGAGGGGTGTGGTCATAGGGGAACAGGTACTCGACAGCCGAAAAACCATCGGCCGCCGCAGCCGCGAAACGCTCCAGGAAATCATGTTGCGGGTACAGCATGCTGAGGTTGGCTGCAAAACGAGGCATCGGGGATTCTCCGTGGACAAGGTCAGACAAAAGGCCCGATCGGCAAGTCGATCGCCTAGGGTACGTACGGGCAACGTAGGGAACGCGCGGCCCAAATGCGCAGCCCGTACGCCTCGTTGAGTCCGGCCAGTTTAATCACATCCATGTTTTCGTCACCTCCACGCTTCACCCCTTCCCCGGGCGAGGCTACCCTGAACGCGCTCAGGTCTTTCCCTATTGAAGGAGAATCGAGGTTGCGTGTGGATATCCAATGCGTAGTGGCAGGCGCAGGGGTCGTCGGCCTGGCCGTGGCGCGGGAGATGGCCCGCGCCGGCCATGAAGTGCTGGTGATCGAATCCGGTGCCGCCGTCGGCATGGGCATCAGCTCGCGAAACTCCGAGGTCATTCATGCCGGCATCTACTACCCGCCGGGCAGCCTCAAGGCGCAGTTGTGTGTCGAAGGTCGACACCGGCTGTACGCTTATTGTGAAAGCCATGGCGTGGCCACCCGACGCCTCGGCAAATTGATCGTCGCCAGAGACCAGGCGCAATTGGCCGGCCTCCAGGCACTGCTCGAACGCGGGCTGGCCAATGGGGTGGACGACTTGCGCCTGCTTGACCGGACGCAGGCACTGGCCCTGGAACCGGCGCTGGCCTGTGTCGCCGCGCTGTACTCGCCCTCCACCGGCATCGTGGATTCCCATGGCCTGATGCTGGCGTTGCAGGGCGATGCCCAAGCGGCCGGGGCGGACGTTGCGTTCCATTCACCGCTACTTGGGGTTCGCATCGAAGCCGGGCATTTCACCCTGGAGGTGGGCGGCTCGGCACAGATGAGCCTGTCCTGTCGCCTGCTGATCAATGCCACCGGCTTGCACGCGCCTGCCCTTGCCCGGCGCATGGAAGGCCTGCCAGCGCAGACGGTGCCCGATGACTACCTGTGCAAGGGCAACTACTTCAGCCTTGCCGGGCGCGCGCCGTTCCGCCACTTGATCTACCCGGCTCCGCAAGCCGCCGGCCTGGGTACCCACATGACCCTGGACATGGCGGGCCAGGCCCGCTTCGGCCCTGACGTGGAATGGGTCGACCACGAGGACTACCGGGTCGATCCGGTCCGGGCCGAGGTTTTTTATCCGGCGATTCGCGATTACTGGCCAGGCCTGCCGGACCAGAGCCTGCAACCGGCCTATAGCGGTATCCGCCCGAAAATTTCCGCTCCCGGCGAACCTGCCCGGGACTTCCTCATCAGCAGCGAGGCCGAGCACGGGGTACCGGGCCTGATCAACCTGTTCGGTATCGAATCGCCAGGGCTGACTTCCTGCCTGGCCATTGCCGCCAAGGTTCGGCACCTGCTCGAAACGCCTTAGCGAATCGGGCCACCCACCCGATCAGGCAGGGAGCGATTGGCGGACAGCGCAAAGTGCAAGGTGCTTTTCCCCGCTTCATGCAGGCTGCACGACGCTGAAATCCAGATGAAATCCAACCCACTGTTTTTAAAGGCTTTTCAAGAGATCAACGACTGGCACGCCCCATGCAATCCTCCTGTAACGCGGCGTCGACGCTTGAAGTCGGCCCGCAACCGTGAATTGCCGAGGAGCTGTATATGAACGCCATCGATCTGTTGAAAGCCGACCATGAGCGCGTCAAGGGCATTCTTGCCCAACTGAGCGAGTCCACCGAACGCGGCGTCAAGAAGCGCACCGACCTGTTGGCGAAGCTGGAGATGGAAATCACCATCCACACCCGGCTGGAAGAAGAAATCCTGTATCCCGCTTACAAACAGGCCGGGGGCAAGGAAGAGGTGGAGATGTACTACGAGGCCAAGGAGGAACACCGCACCGTCGACTCCCTGGTGTTGCCGGACCTGAAAGCCACCGATCCTTCCAAGCCGGAATTCGCGGGACGGGTGAAAGTGGTCAAGGAACTGCTTGAACACCACATCGAAGAAGAAGAGAAGGAAATGTTCCCTCAGGCCAAGAAACTGCTGGGCAAAGCCAAGCTGGATGCCTTGGGTGAGCAGATGGAAACCCTGAAAGCGCAATACAAGAAAGAAATGAGCAGCGCCAACCTCGCTGCCTGACCGGCCACGAATGCTTCAGCCGTCGCCTGGACGGCTGAACGCGTTCGCTCGATCACTGCATGTATTCGCGCAGGAAGTCCACCAGCGCCTGCACCGGGCGCGAGCTCTGCCGGTGTTGCGGATACACCGCCGACAGCGCCAGGGGCGCGGTCTCGAAGCCTTCGAGAACCTGGACCAATCGTCCATCCTTCAGCGCATCCCCCAGAATGAACGTCGGCAGGTAGGTGATACCCATGCCGGCGATAGCGGCGTCCCTGAGCAGATCGCCGTTATTGGCCCGCATGCGCCCAGCCACCTCCAGCACCTGCGGCTTGCCGCCCGCCGCGAATCGCCACTGGACCTGCCGGCTGTGGCCATATGGCAGGCAGTCATGCCCGCGCAGGTCTTCGGGTCGCGTGGGTGTGCCGCGCCGGGCCAGGTACGCCGGGCTGGCGCAATAGACCCGTTCGATGGTGGCGATGCGGCGCGCGATCAGGGTCGAGTCTTCCAGCTCTCCGATCCGCAGCGCGAGGTCATAGCCCTCCCCTAACAGGTCCACGGAACGATCGCTCAGGTCCACCTCCACGCTGACTTCCCCGTAACGCTGCAGAAACAGCGGCAGCAGGCTGCCCAGGTGCGCCACGGCGAACGACAGCGGCGCGCTCAGGCGCAGGGTGCCGCGAGGCTCGCTGGTCTGGCCGCTGATGCCCTGCTCCACCTGTTCGATTTCACCGAGCAGGCGCAGAGCCGCTTCGTAATAACGCTGGCCCAGGGGCGTGACATCCAGGCGCCGCGTCGAGCGATTGAGCAGCCTGACACCGAGCCGCTGTTCCAGGGCCATGAGCTTGCGGCTGACGAACTGCTTGGATAGCCCCAGCTTGTCCGCCGCTGCCGTGAAACTGCCTGACTCCATGACCTGGGCAAAGATGCGCATTTCTTCGAAAGGATTCATTGCTCTCCAAGTAGACGGAAGATTTTTGCCGAACACGAACTGTGGCGAGGGAATTTATCCCCGCTGGGCTGCGCAGCAGACCCCGCATTTGGTTCAAGGAACATTCTGACACAACCGGTTGGCCGACTTTTGGGGCGGCTGCGCACCCCCACCGGGATCAATCCCCTGGCCACAGGCAATATAGGCCAGATAGCCAGACAAAAAGATGCCCGCACATTGGCGGGCACCTGTTCAGCCTGGAAACGACTTACCTGGCGGTCTGCGCCGCGTAGCTGTTCATCAGGTTACGGTAGTTCGGAATGCGCTGGGACAGCAGGTTGCCCAGGCCTTCGATGTCGTTGCGCCAGTCGCGGTGCAGCTCACAGGCGACCGAGAACCAGTTCATCAACTGCGCACCGGCGGCGCTCATGCGGGCCCAGGAGGCTTGCTGCACGGTTTCGTTGAAGGTGCCCGAAGCATCGGTCACGACGAACACGTCGAAGCCTTCGGCCAGGGCCGACAGTGTCGGGAACGCCACGCAGACGTCGGTCACCACGCCGGCAATGATCAACTGCTTGCGACCGGTGGCCTTGATCGCCTTGACGAAGTCTTCGTTGTCCCAGGCATTGATCTGGCCTGGACGCGGGATGTACGGCGCATCCGGGAACATTTCCTTGAGTTCCGGCACCAGCGGACCGTTGGGGCCCTGTTCGAAACTGGTGGTCAGGATGGTCGGCAGGCCGAAGAACTTCGCCAGGTCGCCCAGGGCCAGGACGTTGTTCTTGAACTCGTTGGGCGAGAAGTCCTGGACCAGGGAAATCAGGCCGGTCTGGTGATCGACCAGCAGGACGACTGCATCATCTTTGTTCAGGCGGTTGTAGACAGGGGCGTTGCTCATGGGATGACTCCTTTGGATGGATGATGACGAAAACCTGTGGGAGCGAGCCTGCTCGCCAAAGCGGTGTATCAGCTTGCGGCGATGCCGGAGGATCCGACGTCTTCGCGAGCAGGCTCGCTCTCACAGGGAAAGTGGTTGTTAGTCAAAAGGCGAAGCAGGAGCAGCCGAACGCGCCCCAGAAGCCTTGGAAATCGCTGACCGGGACGTTCGACAGCCGCGCGCGTTCATGGCTGTGGGAATGCACCGCGCAAGGGCCACTGCACTGGTGGACCTGCGCCTGCAGCGGCGAGGTCGGCCGCCAGTGGCCGGGCACCTTGACCACCGGCGACCAGTCCGGCAGCACCGGGACGCTGGCAGGGCCGAGTTTTTCGAAATCGCCGGCGGCATACACCACCTTGCCGTCGACCACCGTCAACACCGACTCGATCCACTTGATGGCCTCTTCCTCGACGCTGAAGAAGTCCGCGCTCAATGCCGCCAGGTCCGCCAGTTGGCCGACCTTGATCTGGCCTTTCTTGCCTTGCTCCGATGAGAACCAGGCGCTGCCATGGGTGAACAGCTCCAGCGCGGTCAGGCGCGGCAGCCCTTGCTCGTGCAAGGCCAGGCCGCCCACCGTGCGACCGCTGACCATCCAGTACAGCGAGGTCCAGGGGTTGTAGCTGGAGACGCGCGTGGCGTCGGTGCCTGCGCCTACCGGCACGCCTTCGGCCAGCATGCGCTTGATCGGCGGCGTGGCTTCGGCGGCCTTGGCACCGTAGCGGTCGACGAAATATTCACCCTGGAACGCCATGCGGTCCTGGATCGCAATGCCACCACCCAGCGCCCGGACCCGCTCGATGTTCTTCGGCGTGATGGTCTCGGCATGGTCGAAGAACCACGGCAGGCCGTTGAACGGGATGTCGCGGTTGACCTTCTCGAACACATCGAGCATGCGGCTGATGGATTCGTCATAGGTGGCATGCAGGCGGAACGGCCAGCGTTGCTCCACCAGATGGCGCACCACCGGTTCCAGGTCCTGCTCCATGCCGGGCGGCAGGTCCGGGCGCGGCTCCAGGAAGTCTTCGAAGTCCGCCGCCGAGAACACCAGCATTTCGCCGGCGCCGTTATGCCGCAGGAAGTCATCACCCTGGTGCAGCTTGACGCTGCCGGTCCAGTTCTTGAAGTCGGTGAGTTCTTCCTTGGGTTTCTGGGTGAACAGGTTGTAGGCGATGCGCACCGTCAACTGCTGCTCACGGGCCAGCTGTTCGATGACCGCGTAATCGTCCGGGTAGTTCTGGAAGCCACCGCCGGCGTCGATGGCACTGGTCAGCCCCAGGCGATTGAGTTCACGCATGAACTGGCGGGTGGAGTTGACCTGGTACTCCAGGGGCAGCTTCGGACCCTTGGCCAGGGTCGAATAGAGGATCATCGCGTTGGGGCGCGCCACCAGCATGCCGGTGGGTTCGCCCTTGCTGTCGCGGACGATCTCGCCGCCCGGGGGGTTCGGCGTGTCACGGGTATAGCCGGCTACCCGCAGCGCAGCGCGGTTGAGCAAGGCACGATCGTACAGGTGCAGGACGAACACCGGGGTGTCGGGCGCAGCCTGGTTGAGCTCTTCCAGGGTGGGCATGCGCTTTTCGGCGAACTGGAACTCGTTCCAGCCCCCCACGACCCGCACCCATTGCGGCGTCGGTGTGCGGTCGGCCTGGTCCTTGAGCATGCGCAGGGCATCGGCCAGGGACGGCACGCCTTCCCAGCGCAGTTCCAGGTTGTAGTTCAGGCCACCGCGGATCAGGTGCAGGTGCGAGTCATTGAGCCCGGGAATGACCGTGCGTCCCTTGAGGTCGATGACCTGGGTAGCGCTGCCGCGCAGGGCCATGGCCTCGGCGTCGGTGCCCACCGCGACGAATTTGCCCTGGCTGATGGCGACCGCACTGGCGCGGGGCTTTTCACGGTCGACGGTATGGAACTGGCCATTGAACAGAATCAGATCGGCACTCATCGGATTTCCTTTTGAATGTGAAGAAGCGAAGGACAGGCCCGGCCAGAAAGCCGCCGCGGCGCTGAGCAGGGATCCGGCGGCCAGCAACTGGCGGCGCAGTGGATCGCGTGGATCTTGTGGATCGTCGTTATTGGCCATCGTCGGGCTCCAGGTGTTCGAGGTTGGACGCCTCCAGCCAGGGCGCGAACAACCGGGTCGCCATAGGCATGCATACGTACACCACCGAGAGCACGATGGTCAGGGTGATCAGGAACGTGGCGACGACATAGTTGGAGAGCAATGCATGGAGTTGCAGCAGCGGCCCCCACAGCAGCGGCACCAGCAAGGTGTGCGGCAGGATGACCAGCAGCGTCACCACGGCCTGTTTCCAACGGGGCGGTGGCGCGGCGGCATCCGCCAACGGGGCGAACCAGAACTCCTTGTGAGGCGCCACTTCGGTCTGGTCACCGTCGGCCAGCAAGGGCTTGGCTTGCGCCACCAGCTCACTGCGCTCGGACGATTCCAGCCAGCGCTGCATGGCCTCGGTGGAGCAGAAACGCAGCACGCAGGTGAACAGCGACAACCCGCCCTGCCGGCCCCGGACCACATCGACGCCCAGGTGCCCCGGCCATCCACCGGCCACCCGCACGATGCGCCTGAGCCAGGTCTCATAGGCAGCCTCCTGGCCGGCCTTGATCCGGTGCTTGACCACCAGGGTCACGATTTCATCGAAGCCGGGCCGGGCGTGGCTGGCGACGGGTTCGACGGTTTGGGATTCAGACATGACGAAACACTCCGGCAAAGCGCGCGTTCAGCGCCAGGCGCCCAGGCCCGGCAATGAACACGCTGGTAAAGATGATCAGCAGGAGCCAGCCGAATTGCCCTTCTTCGAGGCTCCATTGGGGATGCACCAACAGCAGCGCAACAGCCAGCAAAAACAGGATCGGCAGACAGGCCAGGCGCACCAGCACGCCGATGGCGATCAGCAGCGGACACAGCACTTCGGCCAGGATCGCCAACACCAGGGTCGGCGCCGCGCCCAGGTGGAACGGGTCTTCGATGCGGGTCAACTCGGCGCTGTAGTGCAGCAGCTTCGGCAGCCCATGGACCCACAGCAGGAACAGCGCCCCGCTCAGGCGCAGGAACAGCAATCCCCAGTCCTGCAGCGAGCGTTCGTCGGCCAGGTTCATCGCTGGGTTCCTTGTGCGGTCGCCGGCGCATCCACCGGCAGCGACTGGGACATGTGCGTGGCGATGCGCGAGCGCAGCCAGCGCTCGGCCGGATCGTTGTCATGCACGCCGCTCCAGACCATGGACAGCTCGGCGGCATTGATCTGGAACGGCGGATCCTCGGCCCGCAGCCCGCAGCCTTCCACCAAGGCGCAGGCCGCGTAGTCGGGCACGGTGGCGATCAGTTCGGTGCCGGCCAGCAACGCCCGCAGACCGCTGAACTGCGGCACAGCCAGCACGACCTTGCGCGTCCGGCCGATGCGGGCCAGGTCCAGGTCGATGTTGCCGCTCAGGTCCCCCGAGAACGACACCATCGCGTGGGGCCGCGAGCAGTATTCGTCCAGGGTCAGCGGCCCGGGGCGCTTGTCACCGCGCAAGACCTTGCAGGGAATGTCCCGCAGTTTCTTGCGCTTGGCATTGGCCGGCAGGTCGGTGGTGTAGCTGACACCGACGCTGATTTCACCGCTGGCCAGCAGCGACGACATCAACAGGAAATTGGCGCGCCGGACCACCACGATGATGCCCGGCGCCTCCTCCCGGAGCTGGCTGAGCAGCGGCGGAAACAGGCCGAACTCGGCGTCGTCCGACAAACCGATACGGAACACGTCGCAACTGGTGGAAGGATCGAAGGCCTTGGCCCGGCTGACCGCGCCGGAAATGGTGTCCATGGCCGGTTGCAGTTCCTTGAGGATGGCCAGGGCCCGGGGTGTCGGCTCCATGCCGCGACCGTTGCGGATCAACAGCGGATCGTCGAACAGATCCCGCAGCCGCCCAAGCGCCGCACTCACCGCCGGCTGGCCCATGAACAGCTTTTCGGCGACGCGGGTCAGGTTCTTCTCGAACATCAACGCCTCGAAGATCACCAACAGGTTCATGTCGAGGCGGCGTAAATCGTTGCGGTTCATGGGTATCAGTCCTGTCGAATACCGATCCTGTGAGAGCGATCCTGCTCGCGATAGGCGAATGTCAGTCGGCGGCGATGTTGACTGTTGCGCCGCCATCGTCGGAACGCCGCCCGGAGCAAGCTCGCTCCCACAGGTGTGTGGCTTGATCAGCCCTGGATGAACGCCAGCAAGTCCGCGTTCAGTCGGTCCTTGTGGGTATCGGTCAGGCCGTGGGGCGCGCCGGGGTAGACCAGCAGTTGGGCGTTGGCGAGCAGTTTCGCGGCCGCGATACCGGCAGTTTCGATCGGCACCACCTGGTCGTCATCGCCATGGACCACCAGCGTCGGTACATCGATCTTGAGCAGGTCCTCGGTGAAATCCGTCTCGGAGAAGGCCTTGATGCAGTCATAGGCATTCTTGTGCCCGGCGAGCATGCCCTGCATCCAGAACCAGTCGATCATGCCCTGGGATACCTTGGCACCCGGCCGGTTGGCGCCGAAGAATGCGCTGGCCACATCCTTGTATAGCTGAGAACGGTCGGCCAGGGAGGCCTGGCGGAAACCGTCGAACACCTCGACAGGCAAGCCACCCGGGTTGGCCGGGGTACGGAGCATCAACGGCGGCACGGCCGAGATCAGCCCGGCCTTGGCAACGCGGGCGGCGCCATGACGGCCGATGTAGCGCGCCACTTCGCCACCGCCCGTGGAGAAACCGAGCAGCACGGCTTGCTTGAGGTCCAGACGCTCGATCAGCTCGGCCAGGTCGTCGGCATAGGTGTCCATGTCGTTGCCGTCCCAGGGCTGGCTGGAGCGTCCGTGTCCACGGCGGTCATGGGCAATCACCCGATAGCCGTTGGACGCCAGGAACATCATCTGCGCCTCCCAACTGTCGGAGTTCAACGGCCAGCCGTGGCTGAAGACTACCGGCTGCCCACTGCCCCAATCCTTGTAGTAGATCTCGGTGCCATCGCGGGTGATGAAGGTGCTCATGACATGCTTCCTTGAGGTGGGTAGATGGACAGATGGTCCAGCCATCGGCGTCATGGGCGTGAGTTAAACGTTGTTAATTTTTCCGAAGACGGCGTGTTGAAAGCCCGAATGGCGATGCCTGGTGGTGCGCCCAGAGCGCTCTCGCGCCAAGGGTCCCGCTGTTGGAAAGCTGGAGCCAGAGCCTCTTGGCCGTTGCACTTGCAACCAAACCTGAGGAATATGCTCGGGTAAATCCATGCACCGAGACACCTATTGAGCGCAACATGAGCCACGACCTCGACCTGCCCGTCGAACAGACCGTGCATTTCGGCCCCTACCACGTCCATCCCCGCCAGCGCCTGGTGCTGGAGGCTGGCCAGCCGCTGCGCCTGGGGCGGCGGGCGGTGGAGATCCTGCTGGTGTTGCTCGAACACGCCGGCCAAGTGGTCAGCAAACAACAGCTGATCGCCCGTGTCTGGCCCAGGAGCGTGGTGGAAGACACCAACCTGCGGGTGCACGTCGCGGCATTGCGCAAGGCCCTGGGCGACGGCCAGGCCGGCCAGCGCTACATCGTCACCGTGGCGCAACGTGGCTACAGTTTCGTGGCACCGATCTCCTTCGAACCGTTCGAGCGCCAGGCGCCCATTCCCCATCCGTCATCGACCCATAACCTGCCACTGCCGCGCAACCGGATGATCGGACGCCAGGCGATCCTGGAAAACCTGGTGGCCCAACTGCCGCGCAAACGCTTCATCACCCTGGTGGGCACGGGGGGCATCGGCAAGACCACCGTCGCCCTGCGCGTCGCCGAACGGTTGATCGGTCACTACCGCGACGGCACGTACCTGCTCGACCTGGCGTCCCTCAACGACCCGGCCATGATCGCGCCGAACCTGTGCGCACTGCTGGAGCTACCGCCTTACGGGGGGGAGGCGCTGGATGTCATCGTGCGCCAGTTCAAGGAGCGGCACCTGCTGCTGGTGATCGACAATTGCGAGCACCTGATCGACGCCGTCGCGCAGTTCTGCGAAACCCTGCTGCGCGGTGCGCCGCACCTGCATATCCTGGCCACCAGTCGCGAAGACCTGCGTGCCGAAGGTGAATATGTGCAACGCCTGGACGCCCTGGCCTTCCCGCCCCGGGAGATGCCCATCGAGGGCTACCCCGCCTTGCAATACCCGGCGTTGCAACTGTTCGCCGAGCGAGCGATGGCCAGCCTGGAGAGTTTCGAGCTGACCGACCGGGAGGTTCCCCTCGTCGTCGATATCTGCCAGCGACTGGACGGCATTCCCCTGGCCATCGAGCTGGCCGCCGCCCAGATCGGCCGCTTCGGGCTCGACGCCCTGCACAGGCAACTCCATGACAGTGTCGCCCTCCTCCATCAGGACCGCGAGAGCGGCGCCCCCCGCCAGCAGACCCTGCGCGCCACGCTGGACTGGAGCTTCGCACTGCTGACGCCCTGCGAGCAGACCTGCCTGCGACGGCTGGCGGTGTTCATGGGCAGTTTCAACCTGGCGTCGGCTGCCGCCGTGATCATTGGCCCCCATGTCGCGCCGGATCAGGTGCTGGTGTCCATCAGCCAGTTGGTCGCCAAGTCGCTGCTCAACGTCGAGCTTGGCGACGAAGAAGTGCGCTATCGCCTGTTGGACACGACCCGCAGTTATGCCTTGGAAAAACTGGCCGAGGCCGCGGAGCTCTCCGCCAGCCAGGCTCGCCATGCGGAGCGCTGCCTGGCGTTGATGGAGCAGGCCGAGAAGGATTGGGAAAACACCCCCACCCGCCTCTGGATCGCCCGCTACGCCGACTATCGCGACGACATCCGCGCCGCGCTTGACCGTGGCCTGGCCCCCCAGGGCGCACACGCGGTCGCCATTCGCCTGACCGCCCGGACGCTGCCTCTCTGGCAGGAATTGTCGCTGCTCAAGGAACATGGCCTTTACGTCAACAAGGCCTTGGCATTGCTCCGGGCGAGCCCAATGCCCTGCCCAAGGCTCACCCTCGCCCTGGAACTGGCCCGCGGCAGTTTCAGCTATCACACCGAAGGCGGCACACCCGCGACCATCGACGCATTCATCACCGCCCGACAGCTGGCACAGCAGTGCCAGGACCTGACCAGCGAGCTGCGGGCGGTGTCGGGCCACATGGCCGTCAACCTCAGCTGTGGTCACTATCGGCAAGCCCTGGAGCAGAGCGAGGATTTCGACCGGCTGGGCATGCATGACCCTATCCTGTCCCTGAGCACCCAGCGCCTGCGGGTGCTGGCGCTGCATTTCGACGGAAACCAGGATGCCGCCCGGCACGACGCCGAGCAGGTGCTCCAGCGCCTGGCCCAGAGCGGCCACCTCAGCCGCTTCACCCACGGCTTCGGCGTGCAATACGACCAGAGCGTCGCCGCGTTGACCATGCTTGCGCGGATTCTCTGGTTGCAAGGTTTCGCCGAGAAAGCCCGGCGCACCGCCAGCCTCGCGTTGCAAATCGCCTTGCAGATCAACCATGGCACCTCGATCTGCTACACCCTGGCCCTGGCCGGTTGCGTGATCGAGCACTACAACGGCGATCCGGCAAGCGCCCGGGAGCGGCTCCAGATGTTGCGGCACCAGGCCAAGAAGCATTCGGTGATGCTGTTTCACGGCTGGGCGGACCGCTACGCCGACGCCTTCGAGGGTGTTCCCGTACAGGCGGGCCTGGCCGCGACCGGTCTGATCCAGGATATCGTCGTCACCCTGCGGGCCGACCAGGTATGCCCGGACCAGGTCGAACGGGCCCATGACGGTACCGCGGGCTGGTGCACGGCGGAAATCCTGCGGGCCGGCGCGCAGGCCTTGCTGGCGCAGGAGGACCCTGCGATGGAAAAACGGGCCGAAGTACAACTGCAAGCAGCTTTGAAGGTGGCTCGCGAGCAGCATGCCCTGGCCTGGGAGCTGCGCAGCGCCATGTCCCTGGCCCGGCTATGGCTGCGCCAGGGTCAGGAGCAGGCGGCGCGCAACCTGCTCGAACCGGTTTATCGCCGTTTCAGCGAGGGTTTCGAGACACCGGATCTAGTGCAGGCCGATGCGTTGCTCAAAGCCATGTCTCGGCGGCATGGGCCTTGAATGGGGGGCCCAGGCCTCCTGCAACACGTACCGCCGGTGGTAGTGATGCCACTGCCCGCCGCGCTGCAGTTTTTCCAGGGCATAGGCGCGGGTGGTGTGAAGCAGGAAGAAACGACCCTCTTCGCCACACCGATCGCGCATCACCAGGGACTGTTTCACCAACTGCGACAACAGTGATACCACTTGCGCCGCCTCCAGCTCCGGACAACTGATCACCGCCAGCGCCGCCTCCAGGGTGAAGGGGCCTTCGAACACCGCCAAGCGCAGAAGCACTGCCTGCCCAGCCGCTCCCAGGCGCTCAAAACTCCAATCCAGCGAGGCTTCCAGGCTGCGGTGGCGAGCCAGCGCGGTGCGCCGGCCATGGCTCAGCAGCGCCAGCCCGTCGTCCAGTTGTTCCAGCACCCCCGCTACGCCCAATACGCCCACCTGGGCCGCAGCCAACTCCAGGGCCAGGGGCAAGCCATCGAGACGTTGGCCTATCCGTGCGAGGCTCCTCCGTTCCCGGTCATTCGGCCTGAACCCTTGCAGGCGGGCGCCAATCCGGTCAACCAGCAATTGCACCGCCGGACAGGCCAATAGCGCCTGTTCGACCTCGCGGTCATCGGTCACCGCCAGGCCCGACAGCTGCACGACATGTTCATCGGCGAGGTCCAGGCATTCGCGACTGCTCACCAGCACCGACACATCGGGGGCAACCGCGCGCAGTTCCAAGACCAGTTCCCGGCAGCCATCGAGCAATCGATCGCAGCCGTCGAGCACCAACAGCATCCGACAGGGCTTCAATTGCCATTCAAGGGATTCGGGCGCCAGGCCCAGGGTTCGGGCGACACACCCTCGTACCTGGCCTGGATCCGTAAGCGCGTCCAGGTCCACGAACCAGACGCCGTCATGGAGATGCCCCAGCAACAGCTCTGCCACCCGCAATGCCACGGTGGTCTTGCCGACGCCGCCCGGCCCGGTCACGGTGGTCAGGCCGTGGCGTGGTATTTCGGCCAACAACTGCCCCAGCACCCTGTCTCGACCGAGCACCGGGCTCAGGCGCGCAGGCAGGTTGTGCCGTTCTATCCGTGACGCTGAAACCGGCGAGGGAGCAAAGCAATAGCCTTGCCCGGGATCGTTGCGGATGTACCGACACGCGCCCGTCCCATCGCGAAAGGCCCGGCGCAGCGCCGCGATATGCACCCGCAGGTTGATGTCTTCCACGACACTGTCTGGCCAGACCCGTGCAATGAGGGTCTGTTTGTCGACATAGGTGCCGGCATGCTCCACCAGGACCTGGAGGATGTCCAAGGCTCGCCCCCCCAGCGCCAGGGACCTGCCCTCGCAGGTGACCAGTCGCTGCTGCGGGTGGAAGGTGAACGGGCCGAAGCTCACCGTCGGTTCGGTATCCGGTTTGACGAAGTTGTTCATGGGCGATCCAGCGCCAGACAACCGGTGCAGGCAGGCGTTACGACTCGACAACACGTCTGCCCCGGCTCAAGCGCATCCTTTACCAAGGGTTCGCCGGTTATCTTGGCAGCCGTGGGCGACAGGACAATGCTGGCACAGGACGCATCACGGACATCACGATGCCCTGGACGGACACCGCAGGCTCAACTGAATTGCTGGCGATACTGCACCGGGGTCAGGCCGAGCTTTTCGCTGAACTGGGAGCGCATGTGTCGCACACTGCCGAAACCGCTGCGAAAAGCCACGGTCTTGAGGGGCAAGTCGCTGGTTTCCAGCAACTGGCGCGCCCGGTCGATGCGCGCGCCCTGCAGGAACTCCATGGGGGTCATCTTCACGTCCCGGGCAAACACCCGGGCGAAATGCCGGGGACTCATGGCGGCCAGCTCGGCCATGCGCTCAACGGTAAAAGGCTCGTCCAGGTGCTCGATCACATGGTTCTGCACCCGGGTAATGGCCGACTCCTGTGTCGCCACTGCCGCCACCAACGGGCTGAACTGCGCTTGCCCGCCCTGTCGCTTCATCACCACCAGCAACACCTTGGCCACATCCAGCGCCACTTTGCGCCCGTAGTCCTGGGCGACGATGAACAACGCCAGGTCGATACCCGCGGTGACCCCACCGGACGTCATCAAGCGCCGGTCCTGCAGGAAAATCCTGTCGGTTTCCACCAGGGCCTTGGGGAAACGCTGGACCAGGCGCTCAGTGTAGTGCCAGTGGGTGGTGACGCGATAGCCGTCGAGCAATCCCGCCTCGCCCAGCACAAAGGCCCCGGTGCAAATGGAGCCATAGCGGGTGGCCCGTTGCGCCGCGGCTTTCAACCAGGTCTGCAACCCCGGATGCTGCTGGTTGTAGGCGCCCGGCCCACCGGGTACCAGCAACACGTCATACGCCGCCCAGGCCTGGTCGATGTGGATATCGGCCTGAACTGTCACCCCGTTTGACGCCCGCAGCGCACCGCGCTCGGTTCCCAGGGTGAGCAATTGGTAACGCTGGTCTGGTTCAAGATAACGGTTGGCGATGGAAAACACTTCAAGCGGCCCGGCCATATCGAGCAGCAGAAAGTCCGGGAACAGCACCATTGCAACGGTTTTCATCAGAAAGACGCCAAAAAAATCAAAAGAAACAATAGGTTCCATCGTCCGGCAGCAGTAGCAGGAACAACAGACCCTGCGCATTATGGCCAAGCGAAGCGCCCGTTGGCGAGCCTGAACAATTGTCCACTCCAAGGCGACAGTCTTTCGTTTTTCATCTACTTATTGAATCACCGACTAACCATTAATCTTTCCCTGAACCCGGCGAACGGCCACGACCGCCCCGCCCACTGAATCAGGAGAACCACCATGCTGACCCTTCGCAAAGCTTCGGACCGCGGTATCGCCCGTCACGGCTGGCTGAACTCGTTCCACACCTTTTCCTTCGCCAACTACCGCAACCTCGACGAACAGGGCTTCTCTGACCTGCTTGTCATCAATGACGATCGCGTAGCCGCGGCCAAAGGCTTTGGCCAGCATCCACACCGGGACATGGAAATCTTTTCCTACGTGCTCGAAGGTGCGCTGGAGCACAAGGACACCCTGGGTACGGGCTCGGTCATTCGCCCAGGCGATGTGCAACTGATGAGTGCGGGCAGTGGCGTGGCCCACAGCGAGTTCAACCACAGCGATAGCGAGCCGGTGCATTTTCTGCAGATCTGGATCGTGCCCAACGTCGCTGGCGCCACGCCGCGTTATCAGCAACAACATTTCAGCCCCGAGCAGAAACGCGGCCGGCTCCAATTGATCATTTCACCGGAAGGAACCGACGGCTCGCTGCAGATTCGCCAGGATGCGCGGGTGTACGCCGGGCTGTTCGATGGCAAGCAAAGCGCCACCCTGACACTGGCGCCCGATCGCTACGCCTACGTGCACGTGGCTCGTGGCAAGGTCGAGCTGAACGGCGTGCAACTGCAGGAAGGCGATGGCGTTCGGGTTCGTGAAGAGCAGGTGCTGACGTTCAACAACGGCGAAGATGCCGAAGTGCTGGTGTTCGACCTGCAACCGAGGGAACTGCCGCAGATGCCATAAGCCGCAGGGCATAAGCCTTGGCCTCTGTGTGGAGGAAAATATCTAAAAAAAGTCAGGCACCCGGTAGAAATCGAGCTTTGCTGAAATGAGACATGGCGCATCGTTCCAGGACCTCCCTGTAGCGATGCGTTGTGGCGCTTGTGGGAAAGGGTATTGCGGATGCTTCGCCAGGCAGGCACACATCCGTAAAAGTTCCTACTAATTGACTATGTCCGACCAACGGTCAAATGTGACATCATTCTGTAATGTTGACTCAGTGTCGCAAGCCAAGCAGAATGATTCCACTTGGCCATCACCTTGTTCTTTTCATGGAAGAAACATGAAGACGGTTATGTCCCTCGTTACCCTGTCCGTAGCGTGCCACGCGACAGCGGATATGCAGCAGATCACCTACAACTACGATGATTCGGATGCCCGATACGCCATTGTCTCGTTTGCCAGGAGTGGTTCCGCCATCCAGGCCATCGTCCAGAGGCAGGGTGTCTACTTCACCAGCTACACAAAACTGGAACTCGATTGTGCCGAGCGTCATGTCCGTCACATGGGGATGTACAACAGCATTGAGGAGCTGGAGAAAGCTCAGTTCGATCAGATGCAAGGTCGGGTCATCGATGGTTCGATCGCCGATGAGGTGGGTCAAGTGCTCTGTAAAGACGCAACCCTGACAGCCTCGCAAACGGACGAACTGCCCGCTGACGAGCAACCGGACGACAAGACCTGATCCCAACGCCGCTAGCTTGCGGCGCCAGCCCTTGCATCCATTGCAAGGTCGATACAGAGCGAAGCTCCCTGACATGGATGTCTGAAAGCAGACGGCGAGGCCTTGCGGCAACTCGCCCCTGCTGAAAGACCCTTTATTCCTGCGCAGACAGGAAAAAGACCCAACCAGACACCTGAATTGCCTGTCCTTGTCTGGACGGGCGGGGAACACTCATGCATGCAAGAAAGATTTTTGAAATCCTGATGGCGCTGTTGGCTTACATTCTTGTTTCATTGCTTTGGTTCGGTTACGCGGTCCCGGGGATGATCGAATATGATTCCGATACTTCATTGATCGTGGCTGCAACGGGTTCGATCATCTGGATGTGCGCCACAGGTTGCATTGCCCTGTATCTCGTTCAGAAGACTCGCAAGGCCTGAACGCCCAGGGGATCATCCGGCCGCAAGGCCGGTGCCCCGACCGAATGAAGATACGCAGGCCCCCAGGGCTTAACGCATCGCCTGTTTCCGCTCGAAGGTTGAACGATAACTGCCGGGCGGGACGCCAAAGAAATCCCGAAAACGCCGCTGGAAATGCGGAGAGCTGACGAAGCCCGTGGCAACGGCGATTTCCGTCACGGATCGGTTGGTCTGCTGGATCAACTGGCGCGCGCGGGTCAGGCGCAGCTCCAGGTAGTAACGCGTCGGGGTCGCCCCGAGAAAACGACAGAAACGTCGTTCGAGCTGGCGCTTGGAGATCTTCACGCAGGCCGCCAGCTCATCGATGGTCAACGGCTCCTCGATGTTCTGCCACATCAGCTCCAGCGCCAGCTTGAGGCTTTCCGGCAGGGTCGGATCCGTTTCGACGAAGACCGGCGGCAAATCGGTTTCATCGCCCGACTCATCGCAGCGCAGGATCTCCTCGATAGCCCCCACCAACGCTTGCCCACCCGTCAGGCGAATCAACTGAAGCATCATGCGCAGGGAACTGTTCGCGCCTGCACAACTGACGCGCTCCCGATCGACCACGTACGCCCGGCTGGAGACTTTCACATGGGGAAAGACCTCCAGCATCATGGCGCGGCTTTCCGGATGGACCGCGCACTCGAAACCGTCCAGCAGGTTGGCGTCGGCGACGAAGAAAACGCCATTCCACAGCCCGCCCATGATCGCCCCGGACGCGGCATTGGCGCGCAACTTGCGCCGTAACAAGGGCACGCCTTGCAGTTTGACGCGAAAGCCTCCGGCGACGATCAGGATATCCTGGTCCTCCGGCAGTTGCGCCAGTTCGATGTCGGTGGAAATGACGATCCCCAGGTCGCTGGTCACCTGAGCGCCCGACACACCGACTGTCAGTACCTCGTAGAGGGGCCTGTCGCTCATCAGGTTGGCTGTCACCAGGGCATCCACCGCGCCGGTGAAAGACATCATCGAGAAATTGTCCATCAGCACGAACGCGACACGTATCGGCGCCTGATCGGCACTCGGCGAACCGAGAGGCCGATAAGCCATGTTCTTGTTTTTCAGTACGCTCTCGAATGCGCTTGGCATAGGGCCTCGTTAAGGAAAGACGATCTGGCTGGGCTTTTTTCTTGCGCCCTGGGCGAGTGCAAGGCAGGCGAAACGATCGCCGCTATCTTCCGGATCAGGGACACCGGCGGCAATCATCTCGCCACGTTCACGCGATGATGCGCAAAAATGCATCACCCGGTAATCCGGGTGCGTCATTTCCGATGCTCCCCGCGACATATCCCCAGAATACGGGACAAACCCGGCCCCTCGAAAAAAGCAGCGCATCTAAAGTGCCTACGACTTTGGTCGATACGCTGTAGGTAGGCATGGGCGCTTTATCTATAAAGACTCACCAACGCGCGTCGCCACTGTCTCTGCCGTTCAAAAACCTATAACACCCGCGGGAGAACTCATGAACATCAAACAGAAGCTGACATGGGCGTTCGCGACCATTGCCTGCCTCCCGGTCATCCTGGTAGCGGTGCTGGTGGTGCTGAACCTGCGCGACGCGGCGCAAATCAACTTCCTGGAAAGCAGCAGCCGTGAAATCCGGCAGATCGACAATGGCATGAAGACTTTCTTCGACGGCATCAGCCAGAACGTCGAATACATTGCCAAGGATCCACGAATCGTCGCCTCCAAGGGTCTCAAGAACTACTCCGGTGCCGATGCCGCCCAAATCCCTCTGACCGAAGACAATAAAAGGCTTCTGGAGATTTTCGACGGATTCGCCAAGACCCACCCCAGCACTGCCTACCTCTCCCTGGGAATGGCCGATGGCGGTTATGCCAGTTGGCCTGACGATCCGAAAATCTCGAATTACGACCCACGGGCCCGCCCTTGGTACAAGGCGGCGCTGGCCGCGCCCGGGACCACCGTGCGTACGGACGCCTATTACTGGGCGCCGGACGATGTGTCGTTGATCGGCACCGTTCACACCGTGGCCGATGCCACCGGCAATGTGATCGGCGTGATCGGTCTCGACGTATCGCTCAAGCAACTGACCGAACTGGTCAAGAACATCAAGCTGGGGGACAGCGGCTACCTGATGCTGGTAGAGGCCAATGGCAACGTCCTGGTGGATGCCAGCGACGCCAAGCACAACTTCAAGCCCCTGGCTGACCTGGGCCCCAACTATGCCGCGCTGGCCAAGAGCAGCGATGGCTCGGCACAGATCGAAATCGATGGCGTGCCGTACATGGTCAACATGATCACATCCAAGAGCCTGGGCTGGCGCTTCATCGGCCTGATCAAGCGTGATGAAGTGATGGCCCAGGCTTCGAGCCTGACCTGGTTGATCGCGCTTATAGCCGCCGTGCTGGCCGGGGTCTTCGCCCTCGTCGGTGCCAGCTTCGCCCGCATGATCGTGCGGCCGATTCGCGGCGTCGCCGATGGCCTGCAGGAAATCGCCGAAGGCGAAGGCGACCTCACCCGTCAGTTGAAGGTGCAAGGCAAGGACGAAACAGCCACCCTGGCGAGCTGGTTCAACCAGTTCCTGGGCATGATCGCGCAACTGGTCCAGCGCATCGGCAGCGCATCGTCCGATCTGCAGAGCGCCGCCGCCGACACCAGCGAAGTCGCCTCGAACATGAACGAAGCCGCCGGGCGCCAGCGCCAGGCCGTGGAGCTGGTCAGCACCGCCTTCAACGAAATGGTCGCGACCGCCAACGAAGTGGCCCGTTCCTGCAGCCAGGCCGCCTCCAGCGCGGACACCGGCTACCGGGACGTGCATGATGGCCAGCACCACATCGGCGAGGCCACCGGCAGCGTGATGAAACTGAGCGAAGACCTGCAACAGTCGACCCAGACCATGCAGGCCCTCGAGCAGGACAGCAAGAACATCAACACGATTCTCGACACCATCCGCTCCATTGCCGAGCAGACCAACCTGTTGGCCCTCAACGCCGCCATCGAAGCCGCGCGCGCCGGCGACCAGGGTCGCGGGTTCGCCGTGGTGGCCGACGAGGTGCGAGCACTTGCCCGACGCACCGCCGACTCCACTGGCGAGATCGACAGCCTGCTCGGCAACCTCGCCCGGCGCACCCAGGAAGTGACCCAGCAGATGCAGAGCAGCCTGCAAGTGTCGCAAACCAGCGTCGAGCGCATCCAGCAGGCCCGGGACAGCTTCGACAAGATCCGCAACTCGGTGGACTCCATCCGCGACCAGAACACCCAGATCGCCACTGCGGCCGAACAACAGCACCAGGTCGCCGAGGACATCAACCGGCACATCGCGCAGATCCATGCCGATGCGCAACTGGTCGAGGAATTCGCCCACACCGCACAGACCGGCTCGGGCCGCCTGACGGACATCTCCAGCCAGCTCAAGAACCTGGTGGGACGCTTCAAGTTCTAAGCACTTCCCCAAGGGCCAGGGACGGCTCGCCACAGCAAGCAGCGGCATTCCCCCTCCCCTCCACAGGGGCGGGCTTGCCTGCGAAGGCGTCGATACATCCGACTCTCGACGCAAGTCGTCACCATTCCCACCGTGTATCGCCGTACTTCCCCCCTAACCGTGGCACAAGCCAGGATAGCCGGCGACTTGTCCTATGCTTGTCTTCAGCCCCCTCTGGAGACCGACATGCCTGCCTCCGAATCCACGCTTCTGCACAGCTGGCACCACAACGCCCAAGCCTGGATCGAAGCCGTCCGCACCGGCGCCATCGAAAGCCGTCGCGAGGTCACCGACCAGGCCATCCTGCTAGCAGTGCTCAGCCGTCAACCCGAGCGAGTGCTCGACCTGGGTTGCGGTGAAGGCTGGCTGTTGCGGGCCCTGGCCAAACGGGCCATCGAAGCCGTCGGCGTGGATGGCGATGCAACGCTGGTGGAAGCCGCACGGACGGCCGGTTCGTCGCCCGTACATCTGGCCAGCTATGACACTCTGGCACAGGCGAAGGTGGACATCGGCTGTGATTACGACCTGATCTGCGCCAACTTCGCCCTGCTGCACCAGGACATCATCCCCCTGCTGGCGGCCATGAAAGCATTGCTTGTCCCGGGCGGCGCCCTGGTGATCCAGACCTTGCACCCCTGGGTCGCCGCCGCGGGCGACTACCAGGATGGCTGGCGCCAGGAAACCTTCGCGGGATTCAAAGGGCAGTGGCAACCCATGCCGTGGTATCTGCGTACCCTGTCCAGCTGGATCAATGCCCTGGACATGGCAGGCTTTCGCCTGGCGAGCCTGCAGGAACCGCAACATCCGCAAAGTGCGGTGCCGCAGTCATTGTTGTTGGTGGCCGAATAACGAATGGACTGAAATTGAATCGCGTTGGCTCTGCTCCAGCAATCCGCCCCTGACCAGACGATTGAGGATCTTGATCTCAAAAACTCAAACCACCTGCCGATACCATGACAAGAGCAGCGATTGGACTACAGCATTGAGGCGGGCAGTCATGACAGAAATTTATTTGCTGATAGCACACAGCACAGACCAAAGCGAACCCTACGTCCTCGGCTGGTTCGACGACCGACACAAAGCCAAGGAAGTCGCCGAGCAGAAAGAATGGGAAGCCTATCGCGCCAGCCTGAAGTCTGGGCATCTATGGTCAACCCAAAAACCGCTGGCACCCGATCAGACCGACTATCGCCGTTACTGGATCAAGACTATTTCGAAGTTTGATCATGTTCCGGTGCCGAGGTCCTGGGCACTGCATTGATCCCCTTGGGGCCCCTTCAACGGCAGCGCTTTCTTGCGGGCATGAAAAAGCCCAACCTTTTCAGATTGGGCTAAGTCATTGAAAAATATGGTCGGGACGGAGTGATTCGAACACTCGACCCCTAGCACCCCATGCTTGAAAATGGGTCAAAAGCCCAGTATTTATTGGATCTTCTACCGGCGCTCGCTGCAAACGGTGCCCAACGGAGCCATACGGAAAACAGCGAACCCCCGAAAAAGTCCCCAAGCCCTTTTGGGACATCTCCGGCGTTCTGCCGACCGAACAATCTATCCCAACACTGCTACGCTGATTTCTACGAGGTAGGAGTCGCCCATGCAAAATCTCGATCTGCTTCCATCCCTGCTATCCAAGATCAACGAAAACCAGCTCGCTTTGGAAGCTGCCATCATGGAGCTCACCAATTGGGTAGAGCTCAACGGATCAAGCGTTGTCGCAGCGAACGTCAGGGGTGCTCTGATGACGCTCGATCGGAATGAGGAATTTGTGAAGATGGCCCTGGCTGTTCTGTCATCGACAGATTAGCGCCTTGATCGAATGGTGACGCTGTAGGGGTCCAGTATGAATCCCTTACTTCGTCTAAAGCCTTCCATGGTTCGGCGCCCAAGCGGGCATTGTGACAATCCGGCGCATGGTTGAATTTGAGATGTCTGTCCATCTCCGACTGCTCTACTCCACATCGTTTGCAGATCACGGTTTGATTTTTCAGAGCCCATTTCTCATGCCAGGAGAGCAGCTTTTCAAGGGGTGTCATCTCTAACATTCCTTTCAAAAACCTATACATATCCTAATTTATAAATAGGTGCTATGCATTCCGTCTGTCGTCATCTCCTTTAGTCGCCAGCGTTGCGGTTCGTCGGCTTCCTCTCGCTGGAGCACGACCACCTCAATTACTGTATATCCAAACAGTAAAAGACAAGCGATCCCCCATGAATTTCGAACAAGCCAAGGCGCTGAGGATCCAGGAATGGAGAGACATGCTCGACAATAATTGCCAACGATTGGAGAACCCGGAGGCTTACCGTTCCTGCCTTCTTGATGTCAGCGCCAGGCTGGCAGAAGAAGGTCTGATTGACAGGCTCGATCAATTCGACATGGACGAAATGGCGAACGCCGCCTACTGGCTTGCTCTGGAAGAGCTGCAATCGAACCCAGTCCTTTACCGATCTTCTTATCAATACGATGTGATGCCGCGCGACGGTGGCCCACGGTTTGGAACGTTGTTTCATTCCGTACTGAGACTGGACGATAACGGAGGCGGCCCTTTGCGTGCCTACGATGGAAAACTATACCGCGACAAGGATGGGCTGAGATTGAACCAGACCTATCACAGCCTCCGGGGGCGTGTGGAAGGGCTCGTTCTTACCTTGCACGATGGCCGTCAGTTCGACTTGGTCGAGAAGGCGCGAATGGTTCAGGGAATGATTTACGAGGCGATTGATGACCCGGACGTCTATCGATGGATGGTTGATGTTGTCCAGGTCGCTACCGAAAACCACGACATCGAAGTCGTGAATAGGATCAGGCCATTTCTGGAGCTGGCGAAATTCATCCAATGCTCAGATTGCATGGACCGGTTCGGTGTGCGCGAGGACTGCGCCCACTGTAACGGATTGGGGTTCGTCGAAAAATCGCGATGCCCGGGCAAACTTCCCGTGGAATGCCAAGGTCAACCGAACAAGCAAAATGACCCTGGGGAAGAACATGTGCGGCGGAGTTGAAGCGGCGGACAAAAACAGAGCGTATGAACGGGTGAAGGTGTATTTCCCCAACCCAAAAGCTGCGATTCCCGTGCTACTCGAGGACGGAACTGATCTCGGGTGGGTGCGATGGGGCCGGCGCAAAGAAGAAACCGGGACAGGGCCATCAGGTGGGTGGGCGAAGCTGGAGACGGTGGAGCGTGGTGGATGGCAGAAGTATCACCCGCGACGCGCGATAGGGCTCGTGCAGCGCTACATGGAGAAGGACGAAGACCGGGTATCACACTGGTTCGACATGAATGAGGGTTACGGGCTGGAATGCTTGGTCCTAGGCGAGGACGAGAACCGACGCGTTTACGTGGTCACCACTTCCCCGCCCGCTGAATACGCCTGGATCCATGACCGTTGGCCGATGATAGGACGAATCCCTAGTCCTCCTCCGGGATTAGTTCTCTGACATACGCCTGGCACGCTCGCAGCGCAATCAACCCCCTGTCGCCGGCGTCGGTGATGGCGATAATTCGTTGAGCATGCGCTGGGTCAAGTTGGGCTCGACGGGCTCCATGAACCACGCCGCCGGCGCCGGGGGTGGTAGACACTGGGCTGCAACTGGCTGAATCCTCGAGGAGGACTGACAGCCGAACATCAGCAGTGGCAAGACGATCGCGCAGGCGATCCTGATTACGCTGGGCATCGCTCAGCTCCTTGTAGTGGGTTTGTTCGCTGGCCGACAGCCGCCGCTCCATGGCCAGGCGCTTGTCCTGCTCCGCCTGCACCTGGGCCGCGGCCGCGCTGCTGATTTTGTCCAGATCGGACTGGTACTGGCCGGCTTGCTCCGCCAGGCGCTTCCCGTACCGCCAGTCCTGGATCTTCCATGTCGTGCTCATTGCCAAGATCAACGCCACGGCGATTCCGGCGATCATCAGCTTCAGCGTGGCTGGATTCATGGCACGTCCTTGAAGAAGATGTGGTTACCCAGGCGCAGGGTCTGCGTGGCCTTAGCAGCCCAAGCCGGAGGCTTCGGCATCGTGGTTGCGTAATAGTGGGTGGCGCCCTTGGTGAGGTCAGGCTCAGCACCAGAGATCACCAGGTCGGCCGCCCGCTGTGCCTGGGCAAACTGCTTCGGCGGGATCGGCTTGGCGCCGCTCAGGTACGGATAGTTCGGGTCGTTCTTGTTCCAGCAACTGAACTGCCAGGGTTTCAGGCAGACGCCGGTGTATCCTTCGCCCCACCACGAACGGTCCTTGCCATCGAACACGCGATTGCGAATGGTCCAGGCCACCGCAATCTGGCCTGCCAGTCCTTCACCGCGGGCCTCACCCCAGAGGGTACGGGCCAAAATGTCACGGTCCTTTTCGGAAGCGGTCATAACTTTTCTCCAGGCAAAAAAAATCCCGCTCGATGGCGGGTTGCATTATTCGTTTCAGGTCAAATCGTTTCGGCGTTCAGCAACATTGGCGATGCGACGATTTCAGGAACCGGCGGCTCCACCGGCCAGACTGGAGATTCAAACCATCCAGGTTGCGTAGTGACCTTGCCCAAGGCGTATTTGTAAGTCTTCCAGGCTTTCAGCGGCGCGGCCAGGGCGGCCTGCTCAGCTTCCTCCTCTGGAGTCACCTCCCCAATTTCGATGCCGTACCCCAGAGTGTCGATGCGATCCTGAATGCGCGCAATTTGCGTTGCGGCTCGTGCGTTGCGTTCCGCAAGCTCCGACTTCCTCGTAGCTAGCTGAGCGGCCAGGACGGCCGCATCCTTCATTTCCTGGGTAATCAGTTTGGTCCAGTCGATCACACCCTCCGTGACCGGCGCCGATGGGTCCGGTTGAGGCGGAACGAAATTCACTTGATCAGGACCAGGGAAGACAACCACCCCATCAGGAACGGTCAGCAAGGGCACCGGGAAAGCTTGCTCCTGGCTGTAGTTCTCTGGAATGGGGAACAGCAAAGTCAGCACTAACTCCCCGTTCATGCGCGAGATGTCGCCAGGAAACCAAATCGAATCCACTGCTCCGTAAGGCAAGGTGTCGCCTTCACCAATCGGCTCGAAATCGAAAGATGTGTGGTTGACGAGCAGTTTGTCGCCGGACTTCCTGACAATTAGCTCATCGCTGCGCCGCTGGGGACTCAGGATTATCTTCATTAGAACCACCGCCCTTTCGCAATCACGTGGGTATCGATGAAATTGCCAGCGACGAAGCCTGCCCCTCCGGTTCGCTTGATGCTCCGCAGGCTAGCTGCTGTTCCGCTCGGCGCAGTTAGAACAGGGCCGAACCTATCAGTCAGCGCTGGAGCGCAATCCGCTGAAGAACCTTGCATAGGGGAATGGGAGATATGGACAGTAGAACTTGCAAAAGGCATGGGGAAGGTCCACGTCCCGCCGAGGATATCAGCTGTTAAAACTGTGTCCATTCGCACGACGTGACTACAGATCATGGTCCCGTCAGCGTACTTGGTATATTGGCCATTGCTGTTGGAGCCGCTTTCTATAATCGCGCCCGTTGGGGTGCCGCCGCTTTGGGAAACTGTGCCTACGAGATCTGCCACCGCAGCAGATTTCAGGCCTAGGTTTGTTCTTGCTGCCGCTTGGTTATTTGCGCCAGTACCGCCTTGCGCCATGCTCAACGCGGTGGTCAAACCGGTTAGGGAGGTTATGTCAGAGTTGGCCCCAGTCTTCGCCGCTGCCAAGGTTAACCGTGCCGCGGCGGCATCGGGATCATTCAGCATTACTTGAATGAACACGGAAAGATCCGTAATCCCGGTCCCACCCTTAGATGGCGGTAAAATGTCGTAGTTGCCAGTAGTCTTAAGCGCCGCCAGCTGGGCACCGTAGGTCGTAACGATTGCGCGCAGAGCATCAGCCGAATCCTTTACGTACCCCTGCATGGGGGCCAGTGCATAGCTGCCGCTTGAGGTCGTTGTCCCCAAGTATGGCGGATCAATAGCAATCGCGGTATTGCTCGCCACGTTGGTGACCTCATACCAGCGGCCATCCGGTCCACGGAACGCATCGCCAACCCTGCAGTTGACTATGAAAGCCGAGCCAGTTCCAGTTACGGCATTGGAATTCAGGGTGACGGAAACCGTCCCCGTTTTGTACCAGGGCATAGGACATTTCCTTTAAAGTTTTGCGAATACGGCGGGTAGAAAAAAAGCAAACGGGTTGGAGGATCCGACTGTTATGGCGTAAAGGTTATTCCCGGAAAAGTCCCACCAACAATAAAGCATCCTGCTCTGCACACCATCATCAAGCATTGGCATACCGAAGGTATTAATCAACATAAATTCCCCAACAGGGAATGTAAAATTGACTCGATAATAGTTCCTTGGCAGCCCCTGTGGGGTATGATCAGACTTCAAATACGTCCAGTTCTGGAACGACCGGGTAAATCGTGCATACGGAGTTCCGCTATCGAATAGCAACTTTGAGTTCCCGTCCCAAAGCCTCATCCCGTAATCAGCAAGCGGGGTGGCGGCGAACCCGCACGCAAAGTAAGACCCATTCGGTTGCAACGTATTGACGTCATAAGCCCTCACATAAAAACCCGTCCAGGCACCTGGAGTACCAACCACACGCATCAAACATAAGCCCGCAATGCCGCTGCTTCCTGAAGGCCTGATGAACACCAGGGGCGGCTCTTGGCTAGTTATAGTTCGAGGGAAGTTGGTTATTGAGCCGAGCCCTGACTCCTGATTGGGGACATACACTCCTTTCGCCAACACGACTAGTCGAGTGAACTCGGAATCAACCGTCACAACATTATTATTGTTTGTAAATTCTAATCCAAAGGACATCATAAGTACCTGATCACAATTAAGCGCATAGTCGAGCTGGTTGTATTGCTATATTCGGCCCTACCCCGAATGAAGCTATACACCCTGACGGCGTTTGCTATCACCTCCGTTTCTAGCTGCATGTCGTTATTGACGCTATAGTTCCCTACCGGCACCACGAAAGCAGCTCCGTTAGATGGGGTAAGTCCTGGTACCGATATCGTTTGAAAGGTAGCTGCATGCGAACCAGTCACAATGCCGCTGTATACAACTCGCATCGTGAACGATGTTTCGTCCAGAGTGACGTTGCCGCTTTCATCCCATATCTTCAGCCCATAACTCATGCCGATAGATCTCCGAGCTGGACCCGCTTGATACCGTTTTCGTCGTAGACCTTGATGGCGCGGTTCGTCATCGTCAGGCGGCCACCACCCGGGGCCGGGCCGTTGAACTCCAGGTTGCCGGCCTTATCCAGGCGCCAACCCTGTACTCCTGCGACGTAGTTGTCCGATTGCAGGGCCTGGCCGATCTTAAGCATCGTGATGCTGCCGTCCTGGATGAAGGCGGAGTTCATGAACACCTGCCCACCTTGAACAGCGAACGGAACGGAGATGGCTCCGCCGGCGATGGTGTTTACGATGGCAAACCGATCTGCGCTTACCAAGAATTGGCTCTGCAGCGTGCCCCCGACATTCTCTATGCCCAGGCCGATACCAGTTGCAACGTACTGCCCATTTGCGTTGAGCTGCATCTTCACCGACCACATCGTGCTCAGCTTGCCGCTGGTATCGGCGTAGGCCGTGGCTGTCTGCTGGATAGCCGCGGTGTTGTTACCTACCGCCGCGTTCAGCTGATCGATCTTCGTCGCCGTAGCAGACTCGTTCGTGGCCACAACCTGCTCGAGCGTGGTCAAATTCGCCGCGTTCTCGCCGATCTGAGCGTCGAAAGTAGTCACCCTGCGTGCTATTGCCTCATTTTCTGAGGCGCGAACACCGCTTTCTGACGCAATAGCCGTCGTGCTGGTCCATCCTTTAATGGCGTCGGCAAGATCGCCCTCCCCATCGTCATCGCGCCAAGAAGCTCGCAGCGCTTCGAAGGAAGTGGCCGTGGCTTCGAGTTCGGTGATGTTGACGGTATTGATTGCAACCTGTTGGGCTAGACCATCCACCGTCTCGATCGTCTGGCCGACGTCGAGCCAATAGGCAAGATTGGGCGGTGGCGTATCCACGGGGACAGGTCCGATTGCCTGATAGATGCGTTTGCCGAAAACGACCAGGTCACCTTCGACATACGTCTCGTCAGGGTTGTAGGCAGCCAAACCTTCAAGGGCGTCAATTTGAGCCTGGAGGCCTGGAATTTTCTCGATTTCTCCTCTCAGTTCTTCGCTGAGTTCTGTTTCCCCAATCTGGCCGGCGATCAGGTCAAGAATCGGGCCGGCCTCAGAACTGGCCTGGCCCAGGACACCGCCGCCGACCGGGTACCATGGGCCTATATTCCCGATTCGGTCCACCAGACGAGCCCAGAAGAAGAACGAAGCGCCGGCCAGAAGGCTCTGCATGCTGTAATCGCTTTGGGGATAAGCCAAGTCGGCCAGTTTGGTAGCGGCCTCCAGTTCATTCGCAGGTCCATACCAAATCTCGGTGCGCTGGGTATCCTCCGCACCAGCAGGGAAGCCCCACTTCAAGCCGATGCCAAACAGCAAGGGTGTAGCCGTGAGAAAGGAGACCGCCGGCGGGAGACCTTCCTTACCACTCAGTTCGGTCAACGCGGAACTACGCCAAATCGACGAGATATCGAAAGCGCTCACCGCGCGGACGCGCGCCACGTAGGCACCGGCATAAATGCCGACCACATCCACATTGGTCGAGCCGGTGCGCTGCACCTTTATCCAGTTCCCACTGTCCTTGCGCCACTCCACGTCGTAGGCAACAGCCCCTTCCACGGCGGGCCAGCTGATGGTCATGGTGGCCACGGCCAATCCTTGAACCACGGAGGACGTCGACGCGGCGGTGACGCTTGCCGGCGCTGGAACCACGGTGATAGGGATCGCGCTGATCGGCCGGTCTTCCAAGCGCGCGCCGGTGTCGATGTGCGCGAACTTGCTCGGTTCGTACTGCAAAGCACTGATTTCGAAGTCGCCTTCGGTGGTGCGCTTGGTCCGGAGCACGCGATACAGCGGGATCGCCAGGTCATCCGCATCGAGCGCCCACTGAAGCTGCGCCCGAGGCGCTTCGCTGTAGGCGACGGTCACGGTGACAGCACGACCGGCTACGCTCTGGACGGTTCGGCCTTCCGCACGCCCGCCTGGCAGGTTGATGATCAGGCGATCGCCGGCCTTGGCCTGGGTATCGCGGTCCAGGGTCACAACCCGGCCAGCAGCGGCAGAAATACGCCCGCCGATCTCTCGGCCAGCCAGCAGCGAGTCAGCCACTGGGATGATGTGGCCCGGCAGCGGAATCACGCCCTCCATGCCGGTTTTGAACGTGACAGTCCGGTCCAGGTTGTTGCTGAGGATCGCCCACTTGCCGCGGCGCTGGGCCTCAGATGCCCGGGTGCAACCGATGGCGCTCAGCTCGGTTGGCCGGTCGCCATAGCGGCGCTGGAGTGGCAGATCGGAGAACGGAATGACGTCGGTGTCGTAGTTGTTCGCCGGATTGTCGTAGCTGACCAGGGCCCGGGTGTAGCGAGTCTTTGCCGAGGCGCTGCCGTAGGAGAATTTCCCGTCGATGACGTTCGCCCGGGTGAACACATAGTCGAAGTCCTGGGCGCGCGGCATGTCGGCCTGCATGATCAACTGGCCCTGAGCCCAGTAAGTCATCCCGCGGTAGATGCCGGAGATGTCCCGCAACAGCGTCCAGGCATCAGCCTTGCCCTGCAGATTCATGTCGCACAGGAAGCGCGGCTCGGTCCCGCCCAGGCCGTCCGGCACCAGTTGGTCGCAATACTGCGCAATCCGATACAGCTCCCACTTGTCGACCATGAACGACTTGATGCGCTTGCCCAGGCCGAAACGGTCCTCGGTGCAGATTCCGTAAGTGATCCAAGCCGGATTGTTGGTCCAGGCCAGCTTCATGCTACCGTCCCAAGTGCCCGTGTAGGTCCGACTGATCGGGTCGTAGTTGCTCGGAACCTGCCATTTTCGGGCCTTGCACTTCACGGTGACGGCCGGAATGTTGGTGAACTGCTCGGCGTCGAATTCGATGTAGAGAAGCGCGGTGTTCGGGTAACGCAGCTTCGCGTCGATGACTTCGGTGAAGCCGGCGATCAGCATGGTGTCTGCGATTCGGTTGCTGTTCTGGTTCGGCGTGATACGGCGCACGCGGATCTGCCAGCCGATGGTGGCCTCAGGAAGGTCGATTCGCCGGGACCGCTCGTAGCGAGTTGTGGTCTTGCCATCCACGGCCTCGCTCAGCACCTGCTGATAGGCACCGCCATCAGTCGCCACATCGATGGCGTACTCAATCCTGTACCCGCCGACGTTGCCCTGATCGTCCTGGCGCTGGAGCGCCGGCCAGGCGAACCGAATGCGCACGGCAGAAAGCTGGATGTTCGTGACGGAGCGGACCCATGCCGCATCGCTTCGCAGCTCGATGTTCAGCGATGTTTCGTTCTCGACCGAGGGGATGCCGGGGATATAGGTCTGATCCACCGAGCCCGAGCGCCATTCCCATTTGACGTTCGGGAAGTTGACGTTGCCGCTCGCATCTTTGATCGGTGTGTTGTCCAGGTAG
This sequence comes from Pseudomonas sp. 7SR1, assembly GCF_900156465.1. Taxonomy (NCBI): domain Bacteria; kingdom Pseudomonadati; phylum Pseudomonadota; class Gammaproteobacteria; order Pseudomonadales; family Pseudomonadaceae; genus Pseudomonas; species Pseudomonas sp. 7SR1. The sequence goes on along the minus strand of NZ_LT707064.1, from coordinate 3,697,513 downwards.
ATGTCGGCATCCGTCGGCACGCCCTCAAACTCACCCTCACCTACCGCGATCAGCAGCTTGGCGATGTTCGTTGAGCGGAGGTTGTCGCTTGCCTCAATCGGCGTCTTCGGCTTTTTGCTTCCGCCCTTTGCGCCGCGGATGTCGATCGTCTGTGCTGCGCCCATGCTTTCCTCCAGGCGAAAAAAAACCGCCATCGGCGGTCGCGAGTTCGTTGCTTAAGAAGCTGATGGCTTTACTTCAACAGAAACGCAATTGCGCTGATGACACAAGCCAAACCAACAGAGGTGGCAAAAATCAAAGCTGCATTTGCGAGCTTGTTACCCGCACGATCCGCACCTTCTTCACTCATGTTTCCATCTACCTTGACCCTGTGTTTGGGCCTATAATTGATCAATGTTCTTCTCCTTGGTCCTGACAAGGGGTTGAAACAAAAACCCCCGGCACGTTGCGAGCGTCCGGGGGTTTTGCTTTTCTGGCCCGGCGATCCGTCGATCCTCCTCGAGCCTGGGTGTCGGTTTCCCGACTATTTGTCATCCCGGTTTCTAGTGAGGGGTTTTATCCGTCACCGGCACCGAAATCCTTTAATCGAGTTTAAAAATTCAAGTTTTGTCTTCCGCGTAGATCGATGCGGAAATGATCATCCCGCCCCACCGGCGCTCACCGATGCAGATCGGTACAGGGTTGCCGCTGGCCGTGGTGTTCTTGGCGCTGCCGAAGGCGTAGGACGGGGCGTTCTCTGGCCCGGCGCTCTGCTTGAGGCCTGATGCCTGGGGGCTGAGCATTTGAATGACACCGCCGATAGCCATGGATGCACCTGCGGCATACAGAAACGGCGAGGCAGCAGCGAGCGGAGTGAAGGACAGCACATACGCCGCAGCGATCAGTACCGAACCAATGATCGTCTGTAAGCCTCCGGCCCGTTTGCTCCCCGCAATGACCGGCACAATCCGAATCTCCCTAGTGCCGCCAAGATCAAAGCCTTCCAACCCAACATTCTTGCGGTTACGGAAGACAGCGAACGTCAGGCCCATCCGATCAAGGCGGCGTATTTCTTCCGCGAAACCCTCAACAGCAGCGTTTAGGGCACGAAACACTTCTGCCGTTGAGCCGCCATCAAGCAGGAAAGGCTGGCTGCGGAAAAACTTTTTCGCCAGAGAGCCAGAGAGCTTCACTGTCGTCATCGGGGTATAGGTAACTGCTGAATGCATGCCGATCTCCGGGCAATAAAAAACCGCCCGAAGGCGGTTGATTTAGAGCATGGTGGGGAGAATGTCGATCTGCCCATCGCCGCCAGTAAACACACGGTATTTCTTCAATACGCCATCTTTCATTACGGCCTCACGCTCAACGCGGTCCGCGCCCATCGAGCATACGCCGGAGCCGGTGTACGCAGCCCCCACCAGCACGGACTCCGGCGGAAGGTAGAACGAGGCCTTTTGGCCTGGATCAAGTTTGGCAGCCTGCTTACCGTCTATGAATATCGCCATTGAGCAAAGACTGCCGGTGTGCCCAGAGTCGCGAATCACCTGAAGAGTGCCATAGGCGCCCGATGGCTTGCTCTGGTAAGCCGACAACTGACTGGCCGGGGCTTGCTTGGCTTGGCTGGACGGCGTCGGCGAAGTTGCACACCCCGCCAGCAAAGCAACAGCTACCGCGCCTACGAACAATCTCATGGGGTCACTCCTGTGGAAGATGGCGGCAAGATATCAGAAATGAAAAAGCCCAGCGGGATGGCTGGGCTTGCTACTATTCCTCTTCGCCTGTTTCGTCTCGAGGTGCATCCGGGTTTGGACCAACTACGTCTTGGGCAACCCTATCTGCTTCTTCCCACAAATCATCAGGAATATCCTCATACGGTACTCCAGGAGCAACCTTGTCAAGATGCTCCTTGGCGGCATCGTCTCTCGCTTTTTCCCAGTCCGTTCGCTCATCTTCATCTTCGAAATCGTACATATGCCGCTCCATTTGTTTTCGATGCCAAGGCAATCTACCATCGAAGCGACAGAGGGCCATCCTGTAAAAATCCCCAGTAGCGCGCCGCCTCGCGCCAGTAGTAGCCTCTTGCCTCCATGCAACGGATTTCCTAGTCCTTTGCCTGCAAGCCCAAGGACTGGGATTGCGCCAATGTCGGCGCGGATTACTCAAGGAAAGTGAAATGAGCGAAAAACCACATATCTCCCCTTTTCAAACAGGTGTCCTCGCAGCTTTAACACTCGTAGGCACATCTTTAGCGGTCTTGAGCCCATCAAAGCGACAACACATCAAGGATGCCGCAGAGAAAATTATTAGGGCTTTGCCTGAAGACAAGGGCTTATCAGACGGCTCATCTGAGCATCACCTTCCGCTGCAGGCTCTGATTGCAGGGCTTTTCCCAGAACCGTCGAAGAAATCTGCCGACTGATCCAATCAATTACTTTCCCGGCGTCACAGTGGCCCGGGAAAGGATCTTTGGTTTGACTCATTGCCTCTCCTGCGGCAAAGCCGCGTTATGTGGAAGATTGTGCGTCTTTGTGCCTCAGGATCAGGCGAGTTCGGTCGAGCCACGGACCACCAAAAACGATGACCTCTGACGGTCTGCCGTATAGGTGGTGCAGTAGGAACGGCCCTGGGCCGAACGTGCCGGCATCCTCGCCAGGCAGCGTCGGATCGCTGCCGAGGAATATCCCGGCGTGGTTCGGGTGAACCGTCCGGCCTACCTCCATGACGACCATGTCGCCGCGCTGTGGCTGGTCAACCCGGTAGAAGCCGGCAGCCTCATAGTTCGCCTCGTAGAGGCTGGCGTTGTCCTTGCTCTCCCACCAGCCATCGGCACGCTTGAAGGCCTCGAACTCCAGCCCCCACTCGCGCTTGTACCAGTCGGCGCAAACCTGCCAGCAGTCCCAGGCGCCATGGACGAATGGTCGCTTGAGCAATGGCGTCTCGCCCGTGGGCACCACCGTCCGCAAGTCACCCTCCGGCCAGCTCAAAATGTGCCAGGGCAGCTCAGTCGCTTCGCACATCGCCAGGTCTCGCGGCGACGGCCGGCTGGTGGCGTCCGGATGGGAGTGAACGATGCCGATCACCTCGCCCAGGTCTTCCGCCGCGGCGTATTCCTCGGGATCGATGCGGAATTCCTCGTGCGGCTCGGTCGCGGTGTTCCTGCACGGGATGTACTGCTGCTTTCGGCCAATGGCCAGAAGGAGCCCGCAACACTCTTTCGGGTACTCGGCCGCCGCATGCGCCTGGATCGCGCTAAAAATGTGTTTGCGCATGGTCAGCTCCGGGCGATCAGGGAAACGGCAGGGAATCCGCCGAATGGCAGCGGGTTACCCTCGCCGAAGCGTGGGATACAGCCCCGGCCCAGCGTGGCGTCACACTCATCAAGCTCAGGGTTGTCCGTGACCACACCATCCTTGGTCACGTAGGGCCCGGTGTAGCCGCAGTTGGGCCCGCGGTAACCGCCAGTGAGGCACCAGTGGCAAAGCGTCGTAGCCTGGCGGCCAATGGACTCGCCGCCCACGTCGCCCGGGCTGGCAAGCTCCCAGGTAACCGTCTCCCCGTCCTCGTTCGTCTTCTGATCGATGTACCAGACTTCGATCGTCTCCTGGGTTGGATCTGCCTGTGGGTTGCCGCCGGGGAAGTTCTGGGCGTCCAGGTACGTGCCCAGCGTGTGGCGCATGGTCAACTTGAACTCCAACAGGTCGTCGAAGGCCAAGCACAGCGCCGTGATTCGCCCGTTGACGTTGCCCACCGAGAGCGTCGGGCGGACCGCCGTGCCATCGCCGTTGGACTCAATGCCGTCTATCTGCATAGGCCAGGCGCCGTATTCGTTCCCCTGCCACCAAATGGACTTGGCCGGCAACTCATCGGCGGCCGCTCCGGCGGCAATCAACTCCGCAGCCGTGTGCGGAATCGCGTGCCCGTGGAAGCGCAAAACGTCCGCACCATAGTCCGATCCGTCCAATTCGAAGAGCAGCACTTCGCTGCCAGGCTCGAGGACCTGGATGTCACTGATCAGCGGCATGGTTGCCCCTTATGGTTGGAAGGCCCGTTCGAATGTGGCCGTGATTTTGAACACTCCGCCCCCCACTGGGGTTGGGACGGGGTCGACGCAGGTGAACAGGCCCAGCTCGCCGAGCGGGGTTGTCCAGAGGAAGGCTTTCGCGCCGGCGTGCCGGTCGATGAACGCCATGATCTCCAGAATTCGAGCCTTCGAACCGCTGAAGGTGATCGGGTAGGAGTCTTCCTTGTTATTGGGCCCGTCGGCGGCGATTTGCTTGTAGCCGTCGCCGAACTGAGCCGTCCTTACCCTGTAGGTGATCTCCGGAGAGTCGCCGTGCTGGGTGGGCCAGGTAAATGTCTCGATAGCCATCACGCCCTCCCATTGGCGTTGCGAAAGCTGGTGCCGCCTGCTCGCCAGGAATCAGCGACAGCCTTTTCCGCCACCGCCTGCATTTGCGACTGAAGGCTCTTCGACAGGGCCTGCTGGTCAATTTGCATCCCTTCTGAGCTGCGGTCTTGGGTGACAACGGTCACAGGCGCGTTGATGCTGATCGCGGTGCCAGATCCGCCACCGGTCAGAGCCCGCACGCCCAATTGGCCGCCGGCCGTGCGGGTCAGCGGCATGATCGCCTCTTCCCCTGCCTCACCCATAACCCCGATCCCACCGCCAGCCATGCCGAACGCTGTCGGCTTGCTGACGATAGAATTGGCAAAGGCGGCGCCGTTGGCGAACATCTGCACGCCGCCCGACCAGGCGCCGCCCTTGGCCTGGATGCTGCCCGGGGTGAAGCCAGAGAGGTCACCGGAGTACCCGGCCTGGGTCGATCCAGCGGAGGACGCTCCGCCAAAGTAGGAGCCAGCAGCAGATGCAGCCAGCCCGAAAAGAGCGCTCAACCCTTCAGACGCCGCAGTCCTCGTCGCGATTCTCGCCATATCGGCCAGCACGGATTTCGTGAAATCCCCGAACGAGCCCTTCCCGGTGATGGCGAAGTTAACGACCGAGTCCTCCATGGAGCTGAATGCGTTGGAGAACAGGTCTCGCGTCTGCCCGGCAATGTTGCGCGCGCTTTCCAGGTAGTTGCTGAAGGCCGAAGTGGCACCCTTGCGCCAGTCGCTTTGCGCCTCAGACATCTGCTCGTAGTTGCTGAGCACTGTTTCGCTCAGGTCCTTCTCGCTTTTGTTGATGGCGTCCAGCTTGGCCTGGTATTCCTCGGCACTCATGTTGCGCGCCTGGTCGGCCTTGTCGCGGGCCAGGTCCAGGCGTTGCTGGTTGGCTCGGTCAGCAATTTCGTTAAGTTCGCCGTTGATGGCGTTCTCACGGTCACCCCGGCCGACACCATCCGCCGCACGGCTCCCAGCACGCCGCAGGGCGACGTTCTGCTGGTCGAGGGCATCGGTGTAGGTCTTGATTGCCAGGGCCTGCTTGGCGAGCCGTCCCTGCTCGTTGGTGGCGATGACTTCGAGTTCGCTGTCCGCCTCCTTCTGCGCCTTGACCATGTTGGCTCGGGCGTCGGCGATTTTCTGGTCCAGTTGAATGCGCTGGGCCGCCGATGTGCTGGCCTTGCCCTTGGATGCCTCAAGCGCTGCAATCTCGGCCTCATAGGCAGCCGTGACCTCGTCGCGCTCGTTGCCGATCAGCGCCTGGCGCTTGAGCAGGTAGTCTTCCTGGGTGACCAGTCCGGCCTTCTGCGCCGCTTCCAGTTCCTTCTGGGCGTTTTTGTACTCGCCAAGGATCGCCGACAGTTGATTCTTCGAGTCGTTGAACCCGGACAGGTTGAGGGCCGATGTCGGTGCCTTCGGGTCCTTGTTCTTCTCGTGGATGTTCTGGATCGTCTTCTCGACGACGTCCGGCTGTACCAGTGGATCGTTGGCGTTGGCCTTGCGCAGCGCCTCAACATCCCGCTTGTACTCTTTGATCAGCTTGTTGCGCTTCTCTTCGTTGGTGAGGTTGGAGTCGCTGATCGCCTTCAGGCGCATGCTCGCGTCGATGCCGTCGCGCTGGATCTGTGCGTTCAGGCCCTGAGCCTTGGCTATGGCGTCCTGGGTGTTCTTCTGCTGAGTCAGGAATTCAAGTTCGAGCCTGGAATTCTTCAGTTTTTCCTGAGCATCGGTATCGCTTGGGTCGCCGTTCACCATGCTCTGGGCGGCGGCCACGCGTTGCTGGGCTTCAGTAATTCGACTCGCCAGGGCCTGCTCCCGCCCGATATCCTTCACCGCGTCCGCGGTGGCAGAGATCTCGCCCTTCAGGCTCTTCCATCCCCGCTCCCACACCGAGAGGTTTTCCATCACCTCGCTGCTGCGATTCTTGATGGTGTCGACGTAGGTGTCGGTCAGCAGCTTGGCCGCGCCGATCGTGTCGCCCTGGGATTTCAGCGCGACGATCTGTGCGTAGGTGCTGGCCGTGAGGAAGTTGTACTGGTCGTTCAGCTCCTTGGCCGCTGCAACCGGGTCCTTGCCGATCTTCACGAACTCAGCAATCGTTTCCTCGACCGCTCGCCCAGTGGCCTTTTCCCAATCCAGCGCGGCGATCGTGATCCCTTCAAAACTGCCACTGACGATCTTCCCAGCCCCAGCCAGCTTCGTTAGGACCTCCGCGGCGGCACCAGTGGTGCCCACGGTTGCGCTGACTTGCCGCGCCATTTGAGTCAGAGCGTCTGCCGACGTGCCAGCAGCATTACCGGTCTTTATAAGCTCTTCGCGGTATCCAACGGCTTCCTCGCTGCCGGAATAGTAGGCGTACGTGAGGCCGGCTATGGCTGCTGCGGCCACGGTGAACGGATTCACAAGGCCGAGCACATAGCCGCCCAGGGCTTTGGCCGCCGGCCCGATGCCGCCGAACATATCCTTGAGCTGGCCGCCCTGCTGAAGCAGAACAGTCAGTGGGTTCTGGCCGCCCTGCAGCGATACGGCGATGTCAGTGAACTGCGCGGGCACTCCGCGCAGCGCATTGGCTGTCTGCTTGGCGGTGTTGCCGGTACGGGTCAGGGAGTCATCGAAGCGGCCAAGGTTCGTCCTGGACTGATCGATCTTGGCCTGGTATTCGCTGAAGGTCGAAGCATCGAGCGCGCCGAGCTTCTTCTGCTTGGCGAGCTTGCTTTCGAGCTCGTCCAGGCGACCCAAGGCCTTGACGGTCGGGTCAATCTCGCCGAGCAGGTCGGAAAGCTCGTCCTTCTGCTTCTTGATCGATACCGAAGCCTTGTCAGCGCTCCGGGAAACTCCCTCGGCTGCTTTCTCGGCCCGGCCACCCGCCGCGGTGAGCTTGTCGAGGTCGGAGCTCGCCTGCGCAGCATCGGTCGAATCGACCTTGATGCCGAGTTCAGCAATAGAAGTCATGCGGGCTCCGTTATTTCGATTCGCTCATCACGAGCATGGCTTCTGCTTCCATGACGCGGACGTCGTGGAAGGCTTGGGTAAGTTCGCGCCGCTTCATGCCCAGCATACTGGCGACCGGTGGGAGCGCGCTGTAATCCAGGCCCGAGGCCCCTCCCATGCCGGTACGCCACTGGGTCGACATCGCTTCGAAGATCAGGAACGCCGACCAGTTGTCCGGCCAGACGTCGTACTCAACAGGCGGGATGTCTGCCAGGGTCATGCCGAAGGCCGCCAAATCCGATTCGGACGGCCCCTGCTCATACAGGACGCGGGCGGCGCCGGTCAGTTTCCCAGGCGGGCCGGTTGATATGCTGCCTGGTAGGCCTCGAGCACAGCCTGAGGTGCGCCGACGCAAGTCGTCACCAGGGCCGTCAGCGACTCGTCCGAAAGCTTGTCGTCAAAGGCCCAGCCCGCGACGATGTCCCTGAGCTGGCCAACCTGAATCGCGATCTCGGCCACCGTGGCTTCCTGCCAGGACAGACCATCCTCCTGGACATGCCGCTGGTGCTCTTCGCGCGCGGCGTTCCATTTGTCGAAGTGCGCGGCCAGGGCCAGGCGGTCCAGGTACTTGAATTCGAACTCCACGTCTTCTGGCTTGCCGCCAACACGCGGAATGGCAACCTTCGCCTTGAAGGTCGGGTTCTGGGAAATCTTGATCTTCGCCATGGGTTACACCACCGCCGAGTAACGGGTTGGGCGGCCTGCCAGCGACAGGCTGATAACACGGGTCATCAGGTTGTTCCGGGACAGCGCCGGAGTCGAGGTGATGGTCACGTACGCGTTGTAGAGGATGCTGTCGCCGTTCGGCAGGTTCAGGCGCAGCACGCGGGCCACCTTGTCCTCATCGGCAGCTTCAACCACGGCCACATACGGCAGAGCTGGATCATCAGCAACCGTTACCGACATGCTGATCGGGTTCTTGGTGGTCGGGATCTGGCGATCATCGTCGTCAGCCAGGAAGCCGAAGGTCAGGAACTGCTGGTCGCCGCCGCTGGTGGCCACATCGGTGATCTGCGAGATCTCGACGAAACCGGTTACTTCGCGCACCGAGCCAATGCCCGAGCCAGCTGGGTATGGCTGGAGGTTGGTGGTGTTGATATTTTCCAACGCGAAGGTTCCGGTATCGCTGTCGGAGACGCGTGCGGCCCGGTCATTCAGGCGAGTCCAACCCGAAGTCACGGCGATAATGTCGCCATCAGTCAGGCCGTGGGCCGCAGCAGTGGCTACCGCTGGGTTGGCATTGCTCAGCGCGGTGACCGGGATCGCCGTACCGTAGGTCGAAGCGATTTGCAGGGTCGCGCCGTTGGGGAGTCGAAAGCCCATGTGTTTTTCCTCTTTGCAGAAATGACAAAACCCGCTCAATAGCGGGTTCTGGGTTTGCCCAACGGGCGGATTAGGTTGTGGTGTCGGCTCGGTACTGGAAGGACATCGGCAGGGTGAAGGAGGTGTCTTCGGTCTGCTCAGGGCCTGGCTCAACCGAAGTCATCACCAAAGCAGTAAAACCGTTTCGGGTCAGACGATCATTCAGTGGGTACAGCGCGGCAAGCTCATCGGCGATCGTCTCTGCGCCGGCAGGCCCATTGCCGGTCGGCGTCACAATGGTGATTTGAAACAGTCCGGTGTAGAGCCGGTGCGCACCGGCCAAGTCGTTGCTATCGGTGCCGGCCGGCAACAGGAACGCTCGAAGGTAGGTCTCGCCGTTGTTTGGCGTGAATGGCACATTCTGGTAGGCGATGCGCAGCGCAGGCGTTCGGGCCGCCGCCCAGGCCTTCAGGCGCGACTCCAGCAGGGAGCGGATGATCTTGTGACTCATACCTGGTTGTTCCTGATGGCCTCCAGCACGATTTGCTGGAAGCGGGCCTGGGTGATGCGCACCATCCCGCCAGGCGCTTGATCGGAGTGACCGTACTCGAGCGGAATTGCATACGGAAGGTTGTTGACGATGAAAGCCGTGGCTCCGGCGCGAAACTCTATTGATTCGCCAACAAGTCGCGCCGTTGCCTCTGCCCCGGTGGGGTCTATCACATCAAGCGTGCCGCCGGCAGGTGGTGCGATGCTGAACTGCCAATTTCCACGGAATCGCCCCGTATCAACGGGTGACATCCGGATCAGTGACCCGCCAAGCTCAATGATGATTTCTCGCAGACTCGCGTCGATAGCGCCTTTCGCCTGCGCAGCGAACTCAGCCAGTTGCAGCTCGAAACTTCCACTCCTGCCGCCGTAGCGCCCCGTCATGTGCGATCCGCGCGGCATGGCTATCTCCTCAATTGAACTGTCCAGGTAGCTTTGGCCGGGTCCTGGCTGACGTTAATTGCGCGCTTACCGCCGATGACGTCGCCGATTTCAGGGATGGCCTGGGTTTCGGTGGGCTCACCCAGCAGCGTGATGAAAAGCTCGTTCTGTAGGGCAGTGAGTTTTTCGTCAGAGGTCTGGATCAGTGATCCATCGATCTCTTTGGCGAGGTATCTGCCAAGCACGCCGCGCCCGGCGTAGGTCGTGATGACTTCCGGCGTCGTGCCTGAGTCCGGGTCGTACTCACCCTGAACCTTGCGCATGCCAACAACAGGGCTCACAGCATCGGCCAGGTCGGTATCAAAGGCTTCCGCCAGATCCCGCTGTAGATCTTCGCGCAGTCCCATATCAGCCCCTCACGACTTTGACCTGGCCCGAGCCAAGGTAATGGGTCAGCAGCGCCAGGGCGAACGATTCGCCGGCACTGATGGTCCGGGATGATTCGGAGAACGACTTGCTGCTCGACACGCCGTCGGCACTCACGGACTTCTCCGTCACGCCTGTTTCCTTCGAGCCGTAGATCCTGCCGGCCGCCGCCTCCATGGCAACCTCGGCGCCCGCCTGAACAACATCGTCCGGCACTGGGTCGAACTCTGGCAGACCGAGATTAGTAAGCCAGGTGTTCGCCATCAGCACCGCGCGCGGCTTCTTGTCTTCGGTGGTCCAGTTGGCACCCAGCAAGGCATCCACCTGCGCGACACTGATGTAGATGGTCACTGGGTTTACTCCTGAACCGATTTATCGAGCAGTTCGGCGAGGGCTGGGCGTTCGGCAGTATCGTCGAACGGGATGCCTTTTTCGGTCAGCTTCGCCTTGATTTCTTCGATCCGCAGGCCCTTGGAAGGCTTGTCACCTCCCGAAGCCCCCTTCTTCATCGGCTCCGGGTGCTTGTAGTCATCCGGCGCGAACTTGGCGTCGATGATCTTGTAGCCCTTCTGGCGCAGTTCCGCTTTGCGCTCAGCGGTTACCGGGTGTTTCTCGTAAACGATTTTCTCGGACATTACCCTTCTCCTGGGAATGCGCCCCGAAGGGCGCTGTTTGATTACTGAGCGGCGTCGCCGATGGTGAGAACGCCAGCCGATGCCTTGATGCTGTTCGCAACCAGGTCCCAGTTGGTGCCGGTAGCAAGTTCGGCGCTGGTTGGCGACTTGCCGCCGTTGGCGGTGTCCCAGGTGTAGCCCTTGAGACCCAGACCGAAGGTGTAGTCGGCCTGCATGGTGGTTTCGATACGCTCCTTGCCGTTGGATGTCTCGATGTTGGTGATCAGGTCGGATCCATCCATCACGACCGCCGCGCCGTCGGCCAGGCTCAGCACCTTCTGCTTGTTCGGCGTGCCCGCCTCATACAGAGCTGCGGCATCAGTGATGATCACGGCCTTGCCCAGGATGTCGACCACCTGAACACCGCTGAAGGTGAACAGCTTTTCGGCGTTGGCGAGGTTCTGACCCAGCAGCTTGTGGTACATGGCGCCGGTCATGACCTGGGCTACCAGGCGTTGCGATGCATCACCGAACAGCGCGTGTGCGTTGTTGATGGCGATGTAACTCACGCCAGCGGAAGCCGAAACATCGTTGGTGGCGGACGGCTGGTTACCAATCGCAGCCACCAGGGCGGCAATGGCTGTGTTCAACTGGTCCGACATGATGGCTTCGGACAGGTTGCGGCTGATTACTTCCAGCGCTTCCTCCGGGTTCTTCTGCACCCACGACAACTGAGCCGGCTCCCACAGAATGGGGCCGAAGCCGCCCGCGATTTTCACGGAGTCATACTGCTTTTGGGCCAGAGGGGTTGCGGCCTGGTTTCCGTTGGCAGCATACCGATCAACACGACGCTGAGCGCCATGCAGGCCAGCCCAGAACGACTCTTGCAAGAAGTCGCCGTCAATGCCCTGAGTGGTCAGGCGGATGGAACCTGCCGAAGCGGCGTTGAATTTTTCAACGTCCTGCGCCAGGGTCTCGATGGTGGTGCGCTTGAGGTATTCGTTGAATACCTTCATGTTCGAAAGGGCCATTGGGCCTCCTTATTCGCTTGCGGTCAGGCCTTTGATGGCTTCCAGGCGTTCAGCCTTGGAGCCGCCGAAGCTGCCCTTCATGGGTTTGTTCAGGCCACCACCATTGGGAGCGCCACCGCCATTGGCGCCGGAGCTCTTGAGGATGTGGTCACGATGGGGGTACTGCGAAACGAGGGTTTCAAGCGCTTCGTTGAAGTCGGCCAATTCGCCCGGGCGCGCACGACTGAATACCTTCTGGCCCTGGCCGTCGTAAGCGACAACCTTGCCTTCTTCGATCTTGAAGTTGCTGCCGAACGCTGCCTGAACCATGTCTGCCGGAATAGCCATCTTCTCGGCGATGAACTGCGAGCGAGCGAAGCTGCCGCCGATCTTCTCGGAGTACAGTTGCTGTTCGAGTGTCTGCGCCTTGCCGTTGGCTTCATCCAGTTGAGCCTGGAAGGCCTTGCTGATCTCGCCCTTCACCTTCTCGATCTCACCGGCATCCACCAGCTTCTTGGCGTCGAGGTTGGCGACTGTTTCCAGGGCTTTCTTGGCGGCAGCGGCATCGTCGATACCCTCGAAGGCCTTGGCGACCTTCTCGAATCCATCAGCGCGCTCACGGTGAGATTTGGCCTCAGCGTTCAGGCGGGTGATGGTGCTGCGAGTGCCCACCGCATCAAAGGCGACTTCTTTGCCGTCGTCCTCGACATACACAGGCTTGCCATCCTGGATCTCAGCGTATTGCTTGCCATCCACTTCAACAGTCTTCAGTTTCATCTCGTCTCTCTGGGCCATCCGGCCAGTTGGTGAGCCATCCGGCCCTGTCGCCCCGTCCGTCCGAACCGCAGGCAAAAAAAAACCCCAGCGAATGCCGGGGTGGTTTGGTAGGAAATGTTCATAATAGAGGCTTGGCATCTGCCAGAAGATGCACTTCGAACGCGTCCTCAGCCTCTTTCAGCAGATCAATAACCTGCCTTTCTACGTCGAATCTGTGTACGTCTATTCCAGTTACAACCTCAAAGTAGAGCCCTTCAAGGCTTTTGGGCTCGAGGTTCTTGATACTGCTCAAGATCGGCTTGATCTCCAAACCGCTCCAATCCAATTCAATTGACTCGCCCGGTTCGAGCTTGCAAGGAAAAGCGCCCTCGCTCTCGGCGGAAAGGTCGCGTTTTAGCGACCTGCGTTTTAGTCCGTGACAAATCCTGACATCTCTGACTGCGCATGTTCTCAGACCGCTGCAGCCGATTCTTAACGTCAAATAGGCGAAACCTGTCTCCTGAGCCAGCATAAGCTGTTCACTATCCCTCGCCAGCTGGAACCTCTCACTCCGCTTAACCATGTACAAGCTCACGACGACGGCCCCAAGAGCGCCAACCCCTGACACCCAGTCGCCCACACTGCCCCACTCAGGTACAAACTTAACAGTCGATTGAGGATTTTGATTTATCCCGGCGGTCAGACCTAGTAATGCCGACATAATGTTGGTTGCCAGAACAATGCAAATCCCGAAAAACCATTTCATAAGGCTGCTTCCGATGCGAAGGGGGTCGCATTGTAGCTACCTGGGCAGCCTGTCGCGAAGCTCATCAAGTGTCAGGAACTTGCCTTTGTCGTTGTAGAAGTCGTCGAGCTTGAGCTTCTCTTGCCTCAGCAACTTACCGCGCTCGGGGCCCAGGATCTCGTCCTGGCGTGCCGCTGACTGCTGGCCCAGCCATCGGGCGTAGGTCGTAGACTGCGGCACCTGACCGTCCATGGAGGCCCGTGTGGCGCCATTGCTGAAGCCAAGCTTCGATGCGCTCTTGAGGATCGGCAGCTTGGTCGAGCGGCAGCACCAGTGGATCCGCCCAGGGCCAGCCAGCCAGGGAATCTTGTGCCCGATTGGCAAGTAGGTGCCTAGCGTATAGGGCAGTCGGTCCCTGATGCGGCAGGTGGTGGAGGTTCGTGTATCCAGCGTGCTGATCCACTCAACGTGGCTGATGATTTCGCTGTTCGCCTCGTAGGCCTTGTCGCTGGCAGCCTCAGCCGTGCTCGATACCGCAGAGCGGACAACGGCCTCGATCTCCCTACGTGACTTCTGCAGGATGCCGTCGGCGTACTTCTCCGCCCGGGTACCCATGATGCTGCGGACGATTTCGGCCGTTGTTCGCCCCTCGACCACGCCAGCGCGCACAGCATCGCGAACCGACGCGGCGCGAGAGGCCTCGATGCCACTCATCCACTCCCTGAGCAGTCGCCCCTGGAACGGCCTGGCCTGGGCAATGGCCTTGACCTGACTGAACTTAGCGTCCGCAATCGGGAAGGCTTCCTGCACGACGGCGGGAATCACCGCCTGGAGCGCGCCCTGCTGGAACGCGATCTCATAGCTGATCAAGCCGTCGGTGGCCTGGTCCAGCGCCTGGCGGATATCCACGAAAGTCGACTGATTCAGGCGCAGGACGGCGGACAGAGCAGCATCCACTGAGGCGGCCGACAGGTTGGGGCCGAGGTTGTCGATTGCCTCGATCAGCGCAGCACGCAGCTCTGCGTCCTTGCTGTTGAGGATCTTGATGATCGCCACGACCTGGGCGTTGCTCAGGTGCTGCAGGTCGACCTCATGCCCGATCAGCTTGTCGAGTAGCTCCTCGTTGGCGGTCTTCATCACAGGGTACCGAGTGCGGGGCCTTGGGCTTCGATCTTCGCCAGTTCCGTGGGCCATTCGTATTCATCGCTGATAACACCGCGGCGCTGCATCTCGGCGAAAAGGGTTTCCTTGGAGAGCATCCCGGCATTCGCCATCGCAACGAGTGTCGGCAGCGACACTTCGGGCATGTAGTCGACATCGAAGTTGCCGCGCATCTCAACCGTGCCGCCATCACCCAGGCCACGGTAATCGGCCATGAACTGGAGAAGCTGTGCCAGACAGTCAGCGAAGTGGCTTGCCATCCGCGCCAATGGCGACAGCTCCTGCGCTGCCTCCTCGTCCGCCTGGGTTGCGGTCTTGGTTGCGCTCTTTTCTGGCGTGAGCAGCTTCGCCCCAGCCATGCGCATCTCGTCGAGCAAGTCTTGCAGTGCTTCCCTTCCCGCCTTGACCGCCGCCCCGGTGTGCTCGACGTACTTGAGGTCGCCATCCTTTGGCAAGTCGGTCAGTGAACCAGTGCCCACCTTGAATTCTGGCGGGACTGGCTTGCCCTGATTGTCGAATGTGGCTTGCACGCCGATGCGCACCAGGATCGGCACACGGATGACGTGAAGGATGTTGTCCTGGTCGCTCTGGCTCTGCCAGTGCTTGACGTTGAGGTGGGCCAGTTCCAAGAGCGGCGGCTTGGCCGTCATGAAGCCGGTCCGTCCGGTGTAAAAGGTCACCAGAGGGATGTATGCCAGGCTGTTGGCTCCCTCGTCGTGCAATCCCCATCCGCCTTTGTCCGCCTTGCGGTACGTCCGCCATGCTCCAGGCTCAAGAACACGGATCTGCTCGACGCATTTCGCGCCAAACTCACCATCCTCCTCCTCGACGATCTCGATATAGCGGAACATCGTGAGCTGTCCGCCCTTTACCCTCCAGCCCAGCACCTGCTCAGGCTTCACCAGAACGGCATAGGGCCTCACTCCGGCGGCAATCTCTTCCGCCTGGGTGCGCACTCCCTCAGTGCGAGAGTGATCAATGAGCGCATGACACAGGCCGTGGCTCAACCCTTCGCGGAAGAACTCAACAGCCCATGAGTTGAGGTCGTTGCCGGAGTGGTCGATGTCAGCGGTCATCTCTACGAGTTGCTCTGGCACATCGTCACCGACCTGCAAAGGCTCAGCAAACACCCTGGAGGTCATGTTGCCGACCGTCTCCGAGTAGGCCGGCAACAGCGTGGACAGCTTCAGGCGCTCCTGGTACGAATCGTCAGCCTCGGCGGGATACTGGGGCAGAAGGCTCTTGCCTGCCGCACGCATCGCCATCGTTCCACCCATGAGCGGAGTAATCACGTCCCAGTACTTGCGCATGGCGTCAACGGCCGGGAGCGTGTCGCTTGGGTTATTGCTCATGGTTACATTCTCAGAGGCTGGGTGGCTGTCATGTCGGCGTTGATCGGGTAGCGCTTGGCAATGAAGTAGCCGGCGGCGTCGTTCATGTGGTCATGACCCTTTTTTGGGTCCTTGTCGGGATCGCCATGTTTGTCATAGGTCTGCCGCTCCAGGCACAAAGTCAGTTGCGGGCATTGGTCTATATTCACCTTCAGCCTGCGCTCGCCATATGCATTCATCAGCATGGCGTTGAGCGAGTTGACGCGGTCTTTGACGCCCGGGTTCTGGCTGTCCACGATCACAGTGAACCCAGCCTTACGCAGCAGGGACAGATCGGATTCGCTGGCATTCTTGCTGCTGGTGTTCTGGCCGCTGGCGTCGGGATATACCGCTATGCCATGACCTGGGAACCGCGCCTGGATCTTCTCGATCATCTCTGGCGTATCGCGCACTGAATGGAACTCATCCAGAGCAAGCGGCAGCCCTTCGCGCACCACGTAGACAACCGCGGCCATCTTCATGACGTTGAAGTCCATGCCGATATGCAGCGCCTCTCCAGGCTTTATGCGTTCGCTGGTCCGGCTTTCGCTTCGACTGAAGGTGTAGTAGACGACGCCGGCGTAGTTCTCGAAGCTGGCCTCATACTCCTGCCGGAACGTTCGCGGGTCCATCTTGCGGCGCGCCGCATCAAGCTCTTCAGCCGGAACGTTGCCACCCTGTAGCGAGGTGTAGAGCCAACTCTTGTGATCAGGTTCGCCGCCCGGCTGCCCATCGCGGTAGGTGTCGAAGCAGTGGTTGAAGCCCTTTGGGGTGCCAATACGCAACGCATGGCCGCCCTTGCAATTGCCAACGCCTGGAACGACGTACTCACACGTTGACAGCATCGGCCGCAGGACTTCCTCCCACGCAGCCCACTTGCAGTCCGCCCATTCGTCCACCAGGACAAAGAACAGGCCGGAGCCGCGCAGGTCGTCGTAGTTCTCCAAGCCGACGCAGCGGATCAGGTGACCGCTCTTGAGCGTAATCAGCATGTCCGACTCGTTCGGCTTGCACTCTCTCCACTCGCGGGGGATCGCTTGCTTCAAGCGGCGCCAGAAAACCCGGCGGGCCTGTTTCTGCGTCGGAGCGGCGTACCAAATCTCATCCTCAACGCTAACGCCCCACTCAGCAGCCAGCCTAGCCGCGCGGCGCATCTCTGCCTTGCCGAGGAAGGTCTTGCCAAACCGGCGGCCGCAAACCGCATCTCGGAAGCGTGCGTTGCGCTGATAACCCCAGACGTAGATGTTCGCCTGCTTGGGCGTCAGCTTTACCGGCTGATCAAAGGTACGGGGTAACGGGGACATTCTCATCAGGCTCCAGGGTGTACTCAGCAACGGCGTGCTGCTGGTCCGCTTGGGAGCCCAGAGGTTTTTCAGGTTCGAGGCGACGATTCACGTAAACGTCGCCCACTTCTTTGGCTGCCTGCTCCAACAACTGGGCAGTCAGCGCCATGTTCTTCATGTTCTCGGCTTTCTCGGCCATGCGTCCCAAGGTGCGAAGTCGATACGCACGGTTAGCGATCGGAATGTCTGTGGTCTCTTCGCGGAATCTCTTGCGGGCTGCGTGGAACAACTCGACCCACTTCGCCCCAAGCCCTCGGCCAGCGAACTTTGTTGGGTCGTGGGATTCGCACTGCTGCCGACTGAGCTCGATGCCGAACTCTTTCTTGACCGACTCGACTACCTGGGATGGCGTATCAAAGCAGGCTAGAGCCTGAACGATGAAGGCTTTGACCTCGCTTCGTAGTGCTGCCATATGGTTGTCATCCGTCAAAACCTGTCAGAAGTTCAGGCCGACTTGAGCAGACAGGTTCCGCAGGCCCTCGCAATGTTCAATTTCCCCACCTCAGCAGGACTGTTTGCAGCATCCACCAACGCTTGAACGTCTGGGCTCGCACCGTAGCGGCGGACCACCCCGACGAACTCTTCGACGTCGTGCGCCTGGAGCTTGATCTTCGGGGCGCCATCCTGGGTGAAGGCTGGTTGACCGCACTTATCCGTGGCATGGGCCAGGTGATAAAGCTCGTGCTCGACCAGGGCACAGAACTCCAGGTCGCTGCACTGGGAGCAGTAGTCAGCAGCCAGGGTGATGATGTAGGCCGGCACATCGCCGAACCAATCACGCATCTGCTGTTCCATCCGAGCCTTCTGCCAGCCACCGGCGCGGAACGCTACCTGCTCGGCCTGGCCCAGGACGGTGCGTCCCTGCTTCTCGAATGCTGACGATGCCCACATGACCCGCACGTCGGCGTCTATCAGGTGAGCATGATCTTCGTTGTGGATACTGCCGGTGTCGGCCAGGATCTCGGCTCGGAGCCATTCCCATACCTCGGGCGCCGGCGTCAGGCGTATACCGGAGCAACTGAGATCGGATAGCTGAAGTAGTGACGCCGGAGGGTATGGCCTATCCATAGTCACCTTGAGCTTGAAAGAGTTGAAAATTGCCGGTATTGGTGTCCGGCTAATTCATAAAGTAAGGATGCTAACTAATGAACAAGGCCCGTTGCCTTTCCCTCGCAGCCATGACACTCGCTTCTGCCTCTCTGGTTGGATGCGTGACCGCCCCCACCTGGTTGAATAGAGGACCGGCAGAAATTGTCACCGGGAAAGGACTAATTTCCTGCTATACCGATGCCAATATTATCGATGGAGAGCGGATGGAAGGCACGATCTGTGCGACACCTGAATCAGGCTTCTTCGGAGGCGGTGAGCCCGAGATCTATTTTGGTCCGTGGAACCGGAAATTCATGAGAGAGCCTGTCAGCGCAACGACAGAAGGAGTACAACGGGACTACA
This sequence comes from Pseudomonas sp. 7SR1, assembly GCF_900156465.1. Lineage (NCBI taxonomy): Bacteria > Pseudomonadati > Pseudomonadota > Gammaproteobacteria > Pseudomonadales > Pseudomonadaceae > Pseudomonas > Pseudomonas sp. 7SR1. The sequence continues at coordinate 3,679,051 of NZ_LT707064.1, read as the reverse complement.
AAGGCAAAAAGGTCCTCCTCCAGTGCGACCCAGTCTTTGCGCGTGATAACAAAACTGAAACAGGTCGAGCTTGTAAGGTCACTATCAACGGCCAGCTTCTGGTAAGTGCGAACGTGGTTTTCAAATTCTGATTTGAATGCCGCTGGTTACACTCGATGAGGACGCCGCGATGGATGGGAAACTTGATGAACAGTCCATATTGCGTGCAGCTAGAGAGTGGGCAATCCGAACTGGAAGAGATGAAGCAATAGCCGTTAGCAGCGCCTCGGAAACAATGGCAGCATTGAAGACGAAGCTATCGCCGGACGAGTTCAAAGTCCTGCTAAGCAATCTTCTTCACCAATACGAAATCGACGGTAGCTGAAGCTTTGCCATCATCTGGCGCCATCCGCTGAGTCGAGTATTCAAATAGGCGGACGGCGCCTCTCATAACCTTCATTAGGTACCGAGGCAATGTGCTGATCCGCGAAACGTGTCTCGACTACCGCTTCTTATCGCAGTCCATGCAGTGCTCACAGTTCAGGTGTCGGCAGAGCCAGGCTCTCACCCTCGCCCACCAGATCACCATGAAAATATGGCGCAGGCCGGCCAGGGCCAGGGACATATGCAGTGTCAGGCCCGCGGTGGTAGGGCCGAAGAAAATGTTCTGGCTGCGGGTCATCACGACAAACCCGCTGATGGCGACCGCCGAATAGATCAGCTTGCCGAGGATGCCGTCTCGCACCCGACCACTGAGGACACACCAGGTCGCCCACAACGCAATCAGGCCGCAGGCGATGGAGTTGATCAGTTCAAGATTCATGGTGGATTGCCTCCCCCGAACCGCTGGCGGATAAGTGCCCAGAGGTCAGCGGCTTTGATTGCTCGGTTGATGGCGGCCAACAGTGAACCGCCGAAGGTGCCCAGCAGGAAGCCGATACCGGCAACGATCTTTGGCTCGGTGACATTCAGGTATGCGCTCACCATGCTCGTCAGGTACAGCGAGCAGGCAACCCCTGTGATGAGGAAGACCATCCAGGCGCGCCAGTCTGACAAGTCGTCCTTGTGCCACCAGCTCGCGACAACGGCACCAATGAGGCCCGCAATAAACAATTCGAACCTGTCGATCTTGTCGAGCAGGCGCTGTAGGTACTCCATGCGCTCGACTCCGGCTGTGCATGATTGAAGAAAAGGGCCGGTGTGAGCGGCCAAACGCTGTGGAGCAGCGGCGAATAGGTACTCCCCAGCAGCAATCCCAGCTCTGTGCAAAGGGTGTTGCGGGGCTGAAGACTTGAAACCCTATAGCGGAAGCCCTGAAAAGGGCCTCTTAAGTACAACAAATATGTTGTATTACCACAAAACTGTTGTATACTGGACTCACCCAAACAACGAGGCGAGGTGATGAAGTTCAGCGAGTTCAGACGATGGTTGAAGGCCCACGGGGTGACCTTCGAAGCAGGCAAAGGAAGCCACTTCAAAGTCACCGCCCCAAACGGCAACAAAACAACCTTCGCGGACCACGGATCCAAGGAAATGCCGGAACCGACCCGCAAGGCGATCATTAAACAACTGGGGCTCTAAGGGCCCCCTTCGCCATTCTGGAAACTGAACGATCACCTCCGAGGAGTGACCATGTACGACTTTGCAATTCGATTTGAACAGGACGCCACCGGTGTGGCTGTCTTCTGCCGGGATCTGCCAGAGCTGAACAGCTTCGGCGATGACATCGAGCACGCGATTCGTGAGGCGATGGACGCTATCGAGACCACTCTGTCGCTGTATGTCGATCAGCGCCGGGCGATTCCAGCCGCATCCGCTCCCCAGAAAGGCGAGCACGTCGTTCACCTACCCGCAGTGACGGTGGCGAAGATCGCTCTTTGGAACGAACTCATCGCGCGGGATATGCGCAAGGCCGACCTGTGCCGGCTGCTGGGTATTGCTCAGACCCAAGGCGATCGCCTGGTGGACTTCCTTCACACATCGAAGATGGAGGCCCTGGAGAATGCACTGGCCGCGCTCGGGAAACGACTTTCGGTTTCGGTCAAGGCAGCCTGAATAGGTGCGCAGTCTTTCCTGCTGTCAGCCAAAGACCTTCACGGCGTCGACGCCCCTATGCATCGATCTCGCCGCTCAGGTCTCGCGCCACCTTGCGTCAGATGGGTGTCAGGGCGCGCGGGCTGCCGGTGTTGTTTAAGCACGCCGCACTACCGGCTATCGGCGTCCAGGCCTTCCCGAAGGCTGTCCTGGCTACAGGTGAATTTGAGTCAATAAAAAACCCGGCGCGGTGGCCGGGTTCTTGTTCGTCAGTCCTACACACGCAGGAATGACAGGATGGGGATAATTTCGCTCATCCGCTCACCGATGTCAATAGGCGATCACGCAGCTCGATCAATCAGCAATCCCTCCGCACCCAGGATCTCTTCGGCATGTGCCAGCGCCTCGTTCACCAATCCATCGGCAGCCTTGCCGATGTCCTGGCGCCACCGGCGTCGAGTTGACTCTGGTGTCCCGTCATTGTCCCATGTGTTCATGTCGTAGAAGCTGTCCTTCAGAACGATCATGTCGGCAGAACGAGACTCATCCTTCTTCGCCTTGGCCTGGCCGGCCGCTACCGCCGCCTTCACCATCGACTCGCGCCGCCATGCCGGTGCGTCCAGCGGGATCTCAACCGACACAGATGTGATGACCTTTTGCCGAGCCCCCTTCAGTTGGGGGATCGCCCAGGCGGTTGTCGCCTTGAACAGGAACAGCTTCGGTGCCGGGGTGCTGATGAGGGCCTGCAAGGCAGCGATGGCCTGCACCTTTCGCCCCTTGTGGGTGCTGTACTTCGCGACCAGGGCATCCCAATGCCTCTGCTCGAGCGCACTGTGGAGGCGGGCAGAGACCCAGCAGTCCACCTGAGTGCGGTCGATGGTATCGGCGCCGCGAGAGCGTACCAAAGTTGCCATATCACCGCCCTCTTCCTCATCGGCAGAATTGTAGAGCTTCTGCCATGCCTGCTTGCTGGTATTGTCGATAGCTTCGGCGGCGAGGGCCGAAACAACTGCGTTCAGAACGCTTGGATAGATCATGCTGCAGCCCTCTTGAGTTCTCTGGTCTTAGCCCGGTATTCGGCCTTGATGGCTTTCAGGTCGTCGATGGTGTACTTGCGCACGCTCTGGTCAGCCTCCAGTGCCTGGACAGCTTCCAAGCCGATGCGCTCGATCAGGCCAATCCGGTAATCCACGGCATTTCCGGAGAGGAATCGGTTGTCCTGCTTGCTTTGTGCGTGGCAGTTGCGCTCATCGAAGCGCAGGTGCGGCGCGGAACCGACGCTGCGGTAGTGGCCGGCATCTACGGCGTTGCCGCTCCAGTCCAATGGCTTGCCACTGGAAATGCACAGGTGGCCGGCGGCCTGGTCCCGGGCGCGGATGTATGCGTTGAACGCCTGCTGGGCTTCGCGCATGTGGTCGCCGCGCGACTTCAGCTTCTCCTTGCGCACCTTGATCTCCCGGCGCTCGACCTGGGCCAGCGCCTTGCGCTTCTTCTCCGCCTTGGCCCGAGCGATAGCGACGCCACAGTCAGGCGAGCACCAGGTTTGGAAGCTGGCCCGAGGGACGAAAGAGGCCCTGCAGGTCTGGACGGCGCATTTCTTTGGGCGGGGCTGCTTAGCGAGGAGGCTCATGCCGCAACCTCATTCAGCAGATCGGCGAATACCACGCCCTTGGTCGTGAAGTACGTCGCCATCCGGTCGGTGTACTGGATGCCCTGGGCACGATTGAACAGGCTGGTCACCGGGAAGCCATCCGGGCCGAATAGCTTGTGCTCACCCATCAGGGCAAGCTTTTCCTCGTACGGCAGGTGGCGCATTACCCGGTACCAGGCCGCTTGGAATCCCGCGTCCTCGTTCAGCAGGATCTGCACGCCGAAGTGGAGCTTGCAGTACCGCCGGGCGTCCGCCGGGTCGCCGATCTGGGTCATTTCGGAGATCCGCTTGTACATCGCGAACCACAGGGCGTTCTGGTCGAGTGTCCGGTCCTTCCCTGGGCGCAGCGAGACCACCACGAACTTCTTGGCCTTGTACATGGCGGTCAGGCTGGTGATGGCTTCGGAGAGCTTGGCCTGGCAGTTGACGCTGATCTTGTCGGTCATAGGCACCCCGCAAAGTCTTCAAGCAGCCCTTGCTTGTCCTCGGCCAGCTTGTCGCGCTCTTTGCGCAAGGCTTCGTTCTCTTCCAGCAGCTCCAGCGCCACTTCCTCGAGCGTCTTCTCGCCCAGGAACTCATGCAGGGCCTCGGTGTTGCGCTGCCAGTCGGCGCAGTCAGCGCGGAATGAGGCGGCCTCGGCCCACAGCAGTTTTTGAAGCTTTTGTTTATCCATGGTCATTGCGGCGCCCTCTCCACTTCCAATTTCTGGGCCTGCCGAATCAGCAGCGCCCGGCGATCAGCCAACTCGGTGGCCGCTTCAATCCGCATCTCCGTTTTTTTCTTCTCGCTGGCCTGACGCATTTCCATCATCGAGCTCTTCACACCTTCGAGCTTTTCCCGGAGTCCTGGAGCTGGGCGAGTTACCGTGCCGGTAAGCAGCCCAACGATGGCGCGGCCATCCTCGGTGACCGGTGTCACACTGAGGTCAGCCAGGTACTTCTGCCCATGCTCGTGAGGGATTCGCTTCAGCTCCATGGCCTTGGTGACAGCTTGGATGCGCCGGTTGGCGTCGAACCCCACGGAAACGTGCCAGTTGACCGGCTTGGCGTCTTCCCGGGCCTGGCCCACGAAGCGCTCGTAGGCGCTGATGAACGCCATCCGTGCTCCGATCTTGTCCCCGGCATCGAGTACGGGCTTCGCGGCGGCCAGGGCGAGCTGGATTTCGTCGGTCAGCACCACGGTTTCGAACTCGTCGTTCGTGGTCATAGCGATGGCCCAGGCCTCGTCCTTTCCTGGGCGGCCATCGGATGACTGAACGCGCTGGAGGATGTCAGCCATGGACAGCTTGCCCTTCACCTCGAAGCGGCAGGCCTTCAGCGCAGCCTTGACGACAGGCACCGGGTAAACGCAAAGGTCCTCAGCCATCATCGCCGCCGTGCCCGGGTTCATTTCCTGCCCCATGGCTTCGGCAGTCGCGCAGATGGCCGAAGCCAGCCCGGCGACCTGCTGGTCGTTCATTTCAAAGGTATTCATTGCGGTCACCTGCTTGGCGTTTTGCCAGAACCAATTTGGCGGCCTGCTCCGCCGCGGAGACGTTCGCCTCGGTGCGCTCCATCTGGCGGGCAGTTGTTCCGTTGACGCGCTGCCCGGTCACCCACTGGGTGTGGTAGCTCTCTGCGTTTGCCAGGAGTTCGTTGAGGCTGTGGCACTTGCGCAGCACGGCGGCATCGCTGGTTTTCAGGAAGTGCGCAGCGACGTGGTGAGCCACATCGGCGCCGAGGCGGTCCACCAGTTGGCCCAGTTGCCCACCGACCTTCGCGTTCCAAACCGGCCAGGTGCTGTAGCGCTTGCGGTAGGCCATGGCGTAGTTCGCCCAGACCTTGAAGGTTTTGCAGGTCTGGTCCTTGGGGCCAGGCATATCTGCAGGGATCTCGACCCGGGGCGCCTCAATGCGATCAACCACCAGCACCAGGTTGCGAGATTGAGCCGGCGCGACCTCGGCGTGAGCCGGGGTTGCAACTGGTTCAATGACCGGTTCATTGACTGATTCAGAAGAGTGACTGGTTCTGGGTGCAGCTGCTGCACTACCCCCTGGTGCAGGAGATTCACTAGGGGGTGAACCTGCTGCACTACCCTGGTGAATCTTCTGCGCTACTCCTGGTGCAGGAGGTGCACCACCATCCAGTGTCAGGAAGTAAACGTTGGAGGAGTTACCCTTGGGGCCGCCCTTGCGGATTTCCTTGCGCAGCAGGCCAGCCTGCTCCAGGGCATTGATGTGGTTCATGACGGAACGCTTGCTGATTTCGCACTGGTCGGCGATGTGCTGATAGGACGGCCAGCATTCGCCCATGTCGCTGGCGTTGTCTGCCAGTTTGATCAGCACCAGCTTGCGCAATGGATTGCCGACGCGAATTTTCATCGCGGCGACCATGAGGCCCATGCTCATTTCAAGACTTCCCGACCAAAGCGACCAATTCAAGGAAGCGATCGACGTACCAGTGAGGCTGCGTCTCGCATGGGCATTGAGGGCTGGTGAGGTTCTTGCCGTACTGGAGGCCCTTTTCAGTCACGGACCAGAAGTCGACCATTTCGCCCTTGGAATTCTTGCGTTTGAGCTGCTGGAGAAAGCCACGAGCAGCCAGGGAGCGATTGAAGCCCGACGGCGAGCAGCGAATACCGTTGTCCTTCAGCAAGGCCGTGGCCGATTTGGTGGGCATGGAGGATCCGCCGGCGGCATCGGGCGCACCATCGACGGCGTAGCCAGGGAGAAACTTGGCATCGAGACCGTTATTGGCGGCGATCTTGGCGAGCATCATCATTTTGCTCGACGGTGCCGGCTTCAACAGGCGGTCGAAGCACTCAAGGATCGCCAGTTCGCCCACGATCTTGGCGTTGTTGGTTGGCTGAACAGAAAATCCACCTGTCTTACGGATGCTCGGCAGGACCTGGGCAACCACCCATTCCTCAAACTGCTCGGCGGCTGGCAGCTTCGATTTCATCACCAGTCGATAAAGGTCGCGCTCCGGAATGATCTGGACCGCTCGTACCTGACCTCCCATTTCGGTATGGCAGGTGTTCACCGCTTTGCAGTGGACGTTGATCGCCTTCGAAGTGTTGGCATAACCCAGGGCTTCAGCGATGTCTTTGGCAATGAACCATGGCTCGCCGTTTCCCTCGTCGATTACGCGAACGGGGAAGCCATGGAAATCAAATGGCGTAACGGGTTTTATCCGCGACACGTTTTTAGATCCGGCGAAACGTGTCGCGACATTGGCCGGGGTATTGATCGTTTGGTTTGTTTGGTGCATGATTTGCTCCACAACGTGTTTAAGAGAGCCGGGCCGCAATCCCGGCTTTTTTTCGTCTCGAATTTGGCAGAGGCCCTCTGGGTTACCCCGAAGAGTCCCTGCCAGAGGCCCTCATTGGGGGCACCAGCTGAAGGACATGGGCCTTCCTCCTTCCAACCTCGGAAAGCGCGCCACAGGCAATGGCGGTTTCTGTCATTTCGTTGATGGCACGGCTGAAGCACCAGCCGTTCACGCGCATCAGTTCCTCCACTCGCTTTCGCGTCTGCGGAGGCAGCCTTTCAAGCTCTACGGTCATTCGGCCCTCCAAAGGGGCTTCAGCCCGCGATATCTTCTTGTTTGTCCTGCATCAGTTCCTCGATCACGCCGTTGGCTACGGCCCATTCGATGATTTCGTACAGGTACGTCGCGTGCTGCATGCGGGTCTTCGTGGCGGCTCTACGCAGAATCCGATCAAGCACCGGTTCAAATCGAACCTTCACCGGAATGGCACGCTTTTGATTGGGGTCCATGTACATGCTTCGATGCTCCTGGCTGTTGAAGGTGGTTACGCGGCGCCTTTCAGCGCCTTGCGGGCGAATGAGATGAGGTCGGGACGCAGACCGGCGATAGTGATCTCACCGGCACTGGCGTCCTGAAGTCGCTCGGCAAGCTCGGTAGAGGCCTTCCGGTGACCACCTGCGAGCTGCCACAGATGGCCCACAGTGGTCTTGGCGTCGGCTGCGACCTGCTGCCGACGCTCATTCGTGGCCCTGCCCAACCAATCACGGAGGTGATCATTCATGAGGGTTCTCCTTACACTTATGGCGAAATTTAGCTTATGGCTAATGTTCAAGCAAGGAAAATTTAGCTTTGCGCACATTTAGCAGGCAGCTAAACACTGGCATTCTTCGCCGCATGGATATCTATGAGATTCGCAAGCACAACCTGGTAAAGCTGATTGGCAGCCAGAGAAAAGGGGCCTGTGCCGAGCGCTGGGAAATGTCGGCTGCGCATTTGAGCCAGATTCTTTCCGACAAGACGGCCAAGAACTTGGGCGATGACGTTGCTCGGCGCATTGAAGTGCTAGAGGGCCTGCCGCGTGGCTGGTTCGACTCACTGCCGGACGATGCGAAAGAGGTCGACCCCGGTCCGGCGTCAGCAGCCGACCTGGTCAAGCAGATGCTGGCGAAGAGCGGCAAGGGAATCCCAGAGGAGACGCGGCAGCGGTTGTTGGCTGCAGCCGAGGAAGTTCAGCCTGCCACCTCTTCCAGCAATCAAATCGCCGTCCCAGCTGATGGCGATATTTCTATCCCTCAGTACGACGTAAGAGCTGCCATGGGCCACGGCCAGGTGCCCGCCGAGTACAGCGAAGTCATCCGCAATGTTGTGATTCGCGAAGAAGTTCTGAGAGAGAAAGGCGTGACCTATACCACTGCCCAGGCCCTGGCGATGATTACTGGATGGGGTCAGAGCATGGAGGGGACGATCAACGACAAAGATCCGGTGATCGTTGACCGAGGCGTAAACGACTACCAGGGTGAGGGGGTGTACGTGCTCACCTGGCATGGTGATCTACTGATCAAACGCCTGCAGCGGAAAGACGAGGACCATGTCTGGTTAATTTCAGATAACAAGATCTATGACAGGCAGCCCGCCCGCTTCGATGACGTAGCAATACACGCCAAAGTACTGCTCGTGTGGAATGCTAGAAAGGTTTAACTCGACAAATTTTATAGGGAGATCTTCTTTGTCAGCCAACTTTATTTCCCAGGACTTCTCTGGCTCCAACACGATTACACACAGCGGTATTTTAAAGCACTTCAAAACAGTAGAACCAGTACAAGCATTAGCCGAGCTCGTATGGAATGGGTTCGACGCAGGCGCTTCATTTGTCAATATTTCAATTGAAAGCAATGACATAGACGGAACCGAGCTGTTAACCATCCTAGACAACGGCAAAGGTATTAATTTTAAATCACCACAAGATAACTTTCGACGCTTTAACGACTCATTAAAAAAAGACTCTTATGACACGCATGGCTCCCATGGGCGCGGCCGACTTGCATTTCATAAAATTTGCAATACAGCAACATGGTTTACAAGGTACGAGGGCGACAACGCCATTATTAGAGTTTCAAGCAGCAATCTTAGCGATATAGAAGGCCGCACTATTCCAACTGCTGACCAACACTCCTTTCTCGACGGGATCGATTCCGGCACATGCGTCGTCCTTTCTGACTTCAAAAACAATTTCCCCAATCAAGATTTTATTATTTCTGAATTTAGGCGGATTTTTGGCGCACAACTTGCTTTGATGCCACATAAGTCTTTGCGCGTGAATGGCGCCATTGTAATACCGCAAGACCATGACTTATATGAAGTCAAGGTGAATTCTAAGGGCGATTTATTTGAGGTGAAGCTCCTTCACTGGAAAGAGAAACCTGGCTCTGAAAAGTCATTTATTCACCTAATCAACACCAATAGTAAAATTCTTTATAAATTCCACAGTAGCCTCAATCGTAAACGAGGGTATTACTCATCAATCTATGTGAGGTCCGCGCTATTCGACCGATACAGCGACGATAGCGAATCTATTCACGAACCAATTGGGGCATTCCTTGTAAGCAGTCAGTTCAAGGACCTAGAGAGTGAAATTGGCGTATTTGCGAAGCGCATGTATGCTGAATTCCTTATCAAACAAGCTGAAAAGCACGTATCCCAGTTTGAAGAGGACGGCGACTTCCCAGAATATCCCAATCTGGATCCTCAAGAATCAAAATGGCGCTTGTCACATGTAAAAGACATCGTTAAGGCCGTATTAATTCGCGAACCAAGCTTACTAGTAGGAAATAATAAAAAACAGCGCCGACTAATCATAAGATTATTAGACAGACTTTCCGTTTCGAACGAAAATAGCGGCATATTTGAAATCTTAGAAAGCATTCTAAATTTAGATGCCGCCGCCATGACAAAACTTGCCGACCAGCTCAAAAAAACAAAGCTCGACAACATCATAAACACCATTGAAATCCTGCAAAATCGAGAGTTGGCGATTTCCCAGATTAAGGAAATCATGAACACTCATTATGCCACAGTTCGCGAGACCCCTGACCTTCAGGCCGTAATCGAAAGTAACACATGGTTATTTGGAGCCTCGTACGAAATCCTAGGGGCTGAAGAGGCGAGCTTTACGGAAACCACTCGAAATCTTCGCGCAACCATTAAAGAGATTGAGAGGGTAGATGTGGGCGACCTCGCTGAGGGGGTAGAAATTGAAGGAGCGAAAAAGCAGGTAGACTTGCTGCTTGTCCGAAGACAGCCTCAGATCGACCCAAGCGGCAGAAAATATTTCCGTTGCGTCATAGTAGAAATCAAGCGCCCCGGCGTGGCCTTGAATGACAAACACCTACAACAACTGGACACGTATGCTTCAATTTTGAGTAGATACCCTGCTTTTAACAGTGATTTAACTCGGTTCGAGTTACTTCTCATTGGCCGTAGCATTTCAAGTGAAGCGTTTGGAATCCAAAATCGCCTAGATACCTCTAAGGTTCATGGTGAGCCAGGCTTGGTAACCTCTACTTCCAAGATCAAGACCTATATCAAAACCTGGCCCAGAATTTTTGATGAATTTGAACTTACTAATGATTACTTATTAGAAAATCTGAAAACTCAGCGAGCTGACCTTTCATCAGTCACTAAAGATGAGCTATTGGCAGGCCTCACCACTCGTAGCACTGTAGCCGAACCGACGGAAGCTTAGATTGGCTCAGGTGGTGGGTCAGCTAAAGGCCCATCACAGCTAAAAAGGCACCCCCTCTCGTGTCGGACAAGATCCAGGTCCACCTCCCTCTCAATCACCCGATCGTCATCCGTAGCAGCCCCCCACTGCAGGATCACCGACCCGTCATCACAGAACGTCATGTCCAGGCCGTCGGTTTCCGAAAGCAACTCCATGATCCGCTCCCAATCCTGATCGCTGTCGGAGTCCAGGCGGTGAATCAGCACCCTCCTCCCCAACTGCGCTATCGGTGAGTTGATCATCGCTGATACGCGCAGGCCCAGGCGCTCCAGTCCGGTCAATTCGGGGGACGCGGTCATTAAGTTGTCTTCTAGTACTGCTGCCATTTGTTATCTCCAATACTGTATATGCGTACAGCCTTATCGAGATCATAGCTCAGTGCTAAACGAAGCGAAAAGCCGCGGCCACTGGCAAGGCGCTTCAGCAAGCTGTTTATCGCCCGGCGAAAATAATTTAGCTCAACGCTATTGACGTCACTTTAGCTTGAGGCTAAATTTCACCTCAGCGCCACAGAACACCGAGGCGCCAGGGCCTAAACAGACCCGCCGCTCTTTAACAGCTCAGGATCCTCGCCATCGACTACCCCGGGTTTCATCCGGTAAGTGCGAGCAACAAATAGTCGATGCCATGCCAGCTCTGGGACTGGCCGTGCTCCCACATGTGAGTACGCGAAACCACGCAAGCCACCCGATGTGACGCCAGATGCGGCAGCGGGCAGCGAGAGGACTCCGGCGATGCGCGTGGTGGAGAAGCAACACCCACAGATTTACTGATGCCGCTTCTATGAGGCGGCATTGGAAATCAGAGGAGGCAAGACGATGGAAATCACTGGAATCCAGATCAAGAGCATGCAGAGCGCACTGCGCAACTACGACGCGATCATCCTCAAGTTTGGCGACATGCACTTCACCAAGGATCTTCAGTCCGGCACTGGTGGAGATCGTGACATACGCCGTGTAGAGCAGATGTCCAAGGCCTTCGGCGTTGCTCTCGACTGCTATGAGCCTCGGCTGCAAGAACGAATCGCGGAAGCCTTGAAGTAGCTATGAGCCGGTTATGAGCTGACTGACTCATAAAACTTCATAGCCGGACCTTTTCACTGATGCCCATCCAGAGTGGTGGGCATTGGGAAAACAACCGAGGGTAGGACGATGCAAATCGAAATTGACCTGGCCGGAAAGGCAGCGCCACACCCGGCAATTGCACAGTGGTTGAAAGTTGCTGAGGAGGCGGAACGTGCTGGTGTTTCCGGCGATGCAGCTCGGCGAGCCGCTCGTAGTATCGAAATTGAGCAGGAGACAAGTATCGCCGTCTGCGCATGCTGCTTCAAGCCTTTTGGCCGGGGCACTTTGCACTACTGAACAACCAGCGCCACGACAGCCTGTCGTTAACTGCCCGATCCCCTGGCGCCGGAAGGCATGCCCAGGCCGTATCGGAAGTCACACGGCACCGCGAAAGCGCTAGCCGGCACCTGGGAGAAAGGGGGCGATCAGCTCACAGAGTGATCCGCCGCACGAGTAAGGCATGACCCCGGCTATGTGTGACTTCCGATGCGGACGAAACTGCGGCCTATAACCGCCCACCTGCATCACCCAAGCAAACCGTGGGTTTATAACGGAAGCATCTGGAGCGTTACGGTTTCCATTGCATGGTTACAGCACCGGCCAGTTGACCCGGGTGGTTGGGTGCCGCCCCTGCGGATAAGCCTGGACACTTCGATGATCTGGTGCGTGATCCAGACGACGAGGTAATACGGCGGTGAGAGCCCGCGCCGGAGACGTAACCGGCATCCCCTTCCCCGACAACACCCGAATGCACTCCCCTCCGCGCCTAACGGCAACCAGCGGAGCGGACGAGTGCATTGCGAGTTTTGTTGGATCAACCACTGAGGAAACCAGCATGTGCAATTGCGCTACCGAAGTTGAAGCGGCAGCCAAGGAAAAGATTCGCGCCAAGTTGCCAGAAGGCTCCCGCGACTTCTCCGTCGAGCTGCAAGGGTTCGCCTGGCTCCTGGGCGGCACCGTGAGCATGAAGAACAAGCTGAACCTGCACATCGAGTACGAAGTGCCCAAGAAGAAAGGCGACGGGTTCCAGCGCAAGAAGCAGGACATGTCGATGCTCGGCAGCTACTGCATGTTCTGCGGCGAGAAGTACGACAAGGACGAGCCGAAAGCCGACGCCGCCTAACCCCAAACACTGGAGGTCGCCATGTGCGATGAACAGTTCCATTGCCCACAGTGCGGCGACCCTACAGAAACGCTGCACGAAGGATATTGCGAGCAGTGTTGCAACGGCAATCAGGCGGCGCTGGACGATCACAACCATCAGCACGACCGCTGGGCCCGCCTGAGCAGCATCGACCGGGACGCTGAAATCAAGCGCGCCCACCGATAACGCCACTTGGAGGCAACCATGAACGCAGCACTGAATATCTGTCAGGCCATGCACGACGCGAAGTTGCCTCCTCCGGTCAGTGAGACGCGGGAAGAGGTAGCACGGGCTGAGTGGCTGTACAACGCGGTGGAGCAGTTGGTCCGGTTCAAGACCGACGTAATGTTCCAGCGCCGCATGCGCAAGCCGCAAGGCGTCACGGTCGCTGAGCTGGCCCTAGCAATCGATGAGTATGCGAATGGCAGGCTTGCCGACGGCGATGTGGTCACCCCGGCGCTCGGCTGGCTGCTGATGACCATAGACAGCCGGCCAGACCAGAACGCCGTCGCAGAGATTCTGGGGCCAAGCGACCACCCATTCGGAAAGCGAGGCGAAATCGCACAGGCCCTGCTTGAGCCCTTGGCCGACGACGCCCTGATCGCCCAGGCCGAGGACGACGTGCTGTGAGTCCTCACATCCTCATCGACCAAGCGTTGGAAAGCCTGGAGCACCCCGACAGCGAGCCAGGCGCCCAAGCCGTCGTTCAAAACATGATCAACAACATGATGACTGGCGAGTTGATCAGCATCGACGAGTTCAACCACTACTGCCAGCGCCTCAACAAGATCGTAGCCAGGCGCAAGGAGTCGTAATGAGCACTGCACCGGTTAAATCCCTGATCGACGAGCAGATCGAAGAGCTGCCAGCCGACCGCATGATCCTGGCCTTCACCCACGAAAAGTGGCTGGGCGCCCTGTCGCTGGCTCATGACGCCGGCATTCCCAACGTCCATGCCTGGTGTGGCCGGGCCTGCCTTTGCGGTGAATGGACTGTTGCTTACGAGGTGAAGGCATGACCCGCCAGCAACTGCGCAGGATTTACGCCTGGCGCGGCTCAGCCATTGTCCTTCTGTTGTGCACCGCCTGGATGCTTGCGAGCGCCTACGCTGGTCACATCACTCAATAAACCAACCCTTCAAGCGCTGCGCGCGTCGCGGCAGGGAATCGTTATGACTGAACAAAAGCACACGCCCGGGCCTTGGATCGCTCGCAAGACTGCTGGTCAAGGATGGCCGGGGCAGCGCGGTTGGGCAATCGACTTCAACGAAGACCAGGAGCAGGTCGTGGACTTCGTTTATGAGGCGGCGGACGCCAAGCTTATTGCCGCCTCCCCGGATCTTCTTGCTGATCTGATTGTTGCGGCCGGAACACTGCGCCGTTACGAGGCTCTGCACCGGGTAAAGGGCACCGCGGAGAGTCTGGAAAAAGCCGAGGTGAACGCAGGACTTGCAACCCGCTTCGAAGCGACCATCGCCAAAGCCACCCAATAACCTACTTCACAGCGCCCCTCTCCGGTGGCGCGGAGAACAGCCATGTCCAATACCCGGATTTGGGACCAGGTCGACGTAACCGATCCAAGCGCAACGAAAAACTTCACTGGCATGGGCGGATTCAAAGGGACCGCCATCAAACCAACCTACCTGATGCGCAAGGCGACCGAACTGTTCGGGCCGTGCGGTGAAGGTTGGGGCTGGGCGGTACTTGAAGAACGCTTTGATGAAGGAGCTCCGCTTCAGGCGCCAACCAAGGAATGGCCGGATGCTCCACGCATAAACGCTAAGTTGCACACTCTGAAAATTCAGCTGTGGTACCTGGGCAAGGATGGGCAGAAATGCACCGTCGAGCAGTACGGACACACACCGTTCATTTACCTCCAGCAAGGGAAAATCCTCACCGACTGGGAGGTTTCGAAAAAGTCGCTTACAGACGCCATCGGCAAGTGTCTGCAACCGCTCGGGTTCTCGGCAGACATCCATATGGGGCTGTTCGACGATGCCGCCTACGTCGATGCCGTACGCGACGAGGTCGCCATTTCCAAAGCTGAAGACAGGGTTGCCGAGGAGGAGCGGCAGAAACAGGAGCGCCTGGACTACATCAAGTCAGTCGTCGAAACCATGCAAGGCGCCCAGTCGCTGCAGGAGCTCAAGAAGCTGCACGACCACGCCGTGCGCCGACTGACCGCCCGCAACGACGAGAACGCCATCAAGCGCATCGCCAAAGAGCTGCGCGACCTCTCCCCTAAATTCACCCAGGAAGCAACAGCATGACTCAGCTCTACGCGCTCACCGGAAAACTGGCAGAACTGCAGGCCATGGCCGACACCGATGATGAGGGCCTAAAAGAGGCCATACAGCACGCCATGGACGAGATCGCCGGCGACTTCAACGAGAAGGCCGACAACATCGTCATGCTGCGTCGAAACATCGAAAGCGACGTGGCAGCGATCGACAACGAAATCGAGCGTCTGACCGAGCTCAAGCGGATCAAGTCCAACAGCGTGTCGCAGATCAGCGACTACCTGCGCCGCAACATGGAAGCCGCCAACATCAAGTCGATCAAACGGCCGCTGTTCACCATCACTCTGGCGATGGGTAGCGAGCGTGTGATCGTTGACAACGAAGATGCGGTGCCAGACGAACTGACGTCTGTGAAATCGAGCATCTCGCCCGACAAAAAAGCCATTGCCGCCAAGCTCAAGGAGATCCGCGAGCACAACGAGGCAGTCCGCAAGCGCATTGCCGCCGGCGAAGACGCTGAGCATGAACTTCTGCCGGAGCCGACTTGGGCGCACCTCGAGCGCGGCGACAGTTCCATTCGCATCAAGTGAGGTCACCATGATCAGCAACCACCTAAGCCTGGTCGAGCACAACCGGCCTCAGGCGGACGCCCTTTCCGATCAGGTCGCCCAGTTCCTGGCCGCGGGCGGACGGATCGAAGTAGCCGAGCCCTTCGGGTACAAGCCCAGACCGATCACCTACAGCAATCAGATGCCACCGGCGCCAAAGCCGTTTGTGCGTCGAAAACCAAAACCGGAGCCCGCTCCCGTCTCAGTGGCGGACACCCGGCACATGGAAAGAATGAGGCAGGTCGAAACAATCCGATCCATGGCAGCGACGCACACTCAGTCCGAAGTCGTCGAGAAGCTGGGCATCAGCCGACGCAAACTCTACAACATCGCCCAGGAATACGGCCTGAAGTTCAAGCGGCCCGCCCGGGGTGGCGCTAACGATGCGCACCGGCAAGAGCACATGGAAGCCCGGGACGCGAAATTCGCCGAGCGGATCAGGGCTTTCCTCGAACTGGGCATCGCCCGTCGCCAGGTATGCGGGAAGCTGGGGATCGCCAACAAAACCCTAGAACGCATCCTGGAAGAGCACGGAATCGACTACCCGAAAGCGCGTCGCGGATGTACTTCATGCGTCGCATAGCACGGGTCCAACAACGCAAACGACAGACCTGGCTGGCACTGCCGGCCAGCGGAATTGAAGAGGTAGGCCATGGCCAAGAGCAACGCGGAATTACAGAAGGACAAACGCGCCAAGGAGAAGGCGTTGCTCAAGCGGATCGGCGCCGAGAAGCGCACGCTGATTGTTTCGAAAGCGCTCGATGACGCTCTACTGGTTCTGGGCGAACGCCACGGCTTCGAGGAATGGCAGGAAACGGTGTCGACTTTCCTGATCAACCTGGCCGAGGCGCCGATCGAAGACTCCGCCCGTTTCGCCAACATGTCGCGACCTGAAATCGTTATTACTGAAAAACAGTCGCGGCAGCTCCAACGATTCGCACGGACCGGAGTTGAAGCCTGACCTATATCACTTTCCAGCCTCTAAGCGACGAAGCAACTCGAACCCATCATCACCCGCCCTCAACTGCCAAGGCTCTACGCGCAAGACGGCATCGATTCCACCAGGAAGGCCTTCGCAAAGATGAACACAGAACTTATGAGCATCTTGGAGTAGATTCATAATATCGCCATCTTTGATTGTGTGAGATACGGACGCAGCCCCAAGAACTGTGGCTAAATCATTGTGTGCGATCAGCTTGTTTCTGAATGCCTTAATATTCAGCGCCTCGTAACGATTCTTGAGCTCGCTGAATTCTAAAAGCAACGCGTCACTAGCATACGCACGGTACTTGTGTTCTAAAAAATCGAGAGACAAGTTTTCGTTAGAGCCCATCGCCTTCGAATCGAAAACTGCAGACACGCGAGTCAGTATACTAATGAACATGGACTTCTGAATGATGCTAAATACCGAAGTAATATTTTTATTCAGAATCTCCGCCGAACCCAAAAAACAGTACAGTTGTTCGTATAGCTGAACTTCTCTCATGATGTCGGAGATGTAAGATTTGTAACGCGAAAGTTCTGTAAGTGCTGTCTTCAGATCAAACATAGTCATCTCCCTGATCCGGCACCATGCCGATCACCCGTAATACCCCAACCCAAACCAAATTGCCACCACCGGTCACGGAGGGCGGCGCCTGACTGGAAATCAAACATGACCCCTTCCCACCAGATACTGGTCGGCGACTGCATCGACATGATGCGGACGTTGCCGGACCAGTCAGTGCAGTGCTGCGTAACCAGCCCGCCCTACTTCGGGTTGCGGGATTACGGCATGGCCGAACAGATCGGCCTGGAGGAGACGCCGGCCGAATTTGTAGCTCGCCTGGTGATGGTTTTCCGGGAGGTGCGCCGGGTGCTGCGCGATGACGGTACGGCCTGGGTCAACATGGGCGACACGTACGCCTCTATCGCCGGCGGGTATGCTCCAGGCGGATCGGCAGGCAAGCACGACATGGTTTCCCAGTCCACGCGGGGGGCTGTGTTACGCGGTAAGCGGCGGTCTCCGCCGACTGGCCTTAAACAGAAGGATCTGATGGGCATCCCGTGGCGTCTGGCCTTCGCTCTCCAGGACGATGGCTGGTATCTGCGTCAGGACATTATCTGGCACAAGCCGAACCCAATGCCCGAGTCGACCAGGGACCGCTGCACCAAGTCACACGAGTACCTGTTCCTGTTGAGCAAATCTCCTCGCTATTACTACGACCAGGACGCGATCAGGGAGCCGGTAGCCCTTAGCTCGATCACGCGACTGGCTCAGGATCTCGAGCAACAGCTGGGTAGCGATCGCGTGCCTGGAAAGGCAAATGGTCCAATGAACGCGGTACGAAGCAAGCGAGACAGCTTCAAGCGGGAGGATTCAAAGCGGGAGCAGGCGATACCCGGGCAAACTGCCGGCACTCATCGGCCCGACCGTCAAGAGAGCGAATATCCTCTGGATACACGCAACAAGCGCAGCGTTTGGACCGTGCCGACACAGGGATTCAAGGGCGCCCACTTCGCGACCTTCCCGCCTGAGCTGATTCGCCCATGCATTCTGGCCGGGGCACCGCGCGGCGGTGTAGTGCTTGACCCGTTCGGCGGTGCCGGTACCACTGCGGTGGTCGCTATGCAGGAGGGGCGGAGGTCGATCCTATGCGAGCTGAACCCGGAATATGCGTCCATGGCCGAACGCCGGATCGCGGCGGCCTGGCTGGACGGTGCAGCTCAGATGGACGTGTTTCACGACTCCGCGCCAGCAGCCTGACTTGGTAAGACTCAGTCGTCCCTGTCAGCGCTCTCCTTCATCTTCGCGCACCAACCGCAAAGGCCGCCGTTATGCATCGCTTCGTATTTTTCGCTCCACGGAATGTCGCAGCCCCGAACACATGCCCCGGGATCAAGCGATAACACATCACGCTTGAATACAAATAACTGTTTTTCAGAAAGCGACTCATCGCCCTTGTCGATTACTTGGCGGGTTATCCCCGCGGCATCCCCGTCGATATAACCGCCATCCAGCAGCTCGATAAGGAAGTCGGTGTAGCCGTCGTCATCGTCGAACTCACGCATAACAATTCTCCACTAACCCGGCCCCATGCCGGGCCATCAACCAATAGCCCACAAACTCGAATCACGCCAACCGGCGAGGATCTTCTATGTCCGCACACAAGAAGAAGCACCCCTTCGATTTCAAAACCCAATACGGACTCGGCTTCAACCCTCAGGATGACGAGATCGTGGTCGATTTTTTCTGCGGTGGCGGCGGTGCCGGTACCGGCCTGGAGATGGGTTTGGGCCGGGCGGTGGCCGTGGCGAAGAACCACAGCCCCGCTGCTATCAGCATGCACACCGTCAACCACCCCGCCGCCCGGCACTTCACTACCGATGTGTTCGAGGGTGATCCCGATACCGAGTGCGGCGGCCGGCCCGTTGGCTGGTTCCATATGTCGCCGGATTGTACCCACCATAGCCAGGCCGCTGGTGGTCAGCCGCGCAAGCGCGAGATCCGCAACCTTTCGTGGATTGGCCTGAAGTGGGCAGGCATGAAACGGCCCCGGGTTATCAGCCTGGAGAACGTGAAGCAGATCCTCCAATGGGGGCGCCTGATCGCCAAGCGGGACAAGGCTACAGGTCGAGTCGTGAAGCTCGGCGGCGAGGTGGCGGCACCGGGCGAAGTGGTGCCTGTGGGCCAGCAGTTCCTGGTGCCAGACCCGAAGCACCGCGGCAGAACCTGGCGCCGCTTCGTACAACTGCTCGAAGGTATGGGCTATGCGGTGGAATGGCGAGTCATCAAGGCCTGTGACTTCGGCGCACCAACCAGCCGGGAACGACTGTTCATGATCGCCCGGTGCGACGGCCAGCCGATCGTGTGGCCGGAGCCGACCCACGCGAAAAACCCAGTTAAAGGCCAACAGAAATGGAAGACCGCCGCCGACTGCATCGACTTCAGCGACCTGGGCAAAAGCATCTTCGGCCGCAAGAAGGACTTGGCCCCGGCCACGCTTCGCCGGGTCGCCAAGGGCATGAAGAAATTCGTCATCGACAATCCATCACCTTTCATTGTGCCGATCGCCAACTGGTCAGGTGAAGCCGTCCAGTCTGCTGATGAGCCGCTGCGTACCATCACCAGTTGGCCCCGCGGCGGATCATTTGCCATGGCAAGCCCGGTGGTCGCCCCAGCTACTCATCAGGGCAGCGTGCGGGTGAACGACCCGATGGAGCCGCTACCCACGGTGACATGCGCGAACCGCGGTGAGTTGACGCTGATCAGCCCGGTGATGGTTACCGCCGCGCATGGCGAAGGGAAGCCTGGAGGCGTTCAGCGCTGGGGCGATGGCTGCAAATCCTCTGCTGACCCATTGGGCACCGTCACCGCCAGCGGCGGGCACTCAATTGCAGCGGCGCACCTGGTGAAGTTCCGCTTCAATGACGCCGGCAAAGCGGTCGACGAACCACTGCCAACCATCACCAGCGGCGGCAACTATCAGCGCCCGGCCGGGGCCGCTCACGCAATGGGCATATCCACGGTGTTCATGGCTCAGATGAACGGAGGCTTCAACACCACCGATGCCAAGAGCATCGACGAACCGATGACGACGGTGACCAATACCGGCAGCCAGCAGCAACTTGTATCGGCCAACCTGGTGCACCTGCGTGGCAACTGCGATGTACGGGACGTCAACGATCCGCTGCACACCGTCAGCGCCGGCGGCCAGCACCACGGGTTGGTGAGCGCATTCATGGAGCGTGCATTCGGCGCCAGCGTGGGCCAGGGCCTGGAGGGGCCCGCCCCCACCATCACTGCCGGCGGTGGCGGGAAAAGCTCTCTGGTGTCGCTGACACTCTCGCCTGAGCACGAAGCCGGTGCCCTGCGAGTCGCGGCGTTTCTGATCAGCTACTACGGCACCGAGAACATCAGCGCCTGCGATGCCCCGGCGCCGACGATCACTACCAAGGACCGTCTGGCCATGGTCACCGTGATGGTTAAGGGCACGCCGTATGTGATCGTCGACATCTGCCTGCGAATGCTGAAGCCGTCCGAGCTGTACAAGGCCCAGGGCTTCCCGGCCGACTACATCATCAGCCACGGAGCCGAGGGCAAGCCCTTCACCAAGACCCAGCAGGTCCACATGTGCGGCAACAGCGTCAGTCCACCGCCGATGGCAGCTCTGGCCCGGGCAAACGACCCATGGCGCGTGGCTGAGCGGCAGGCAGCCGCAGCATAGCTCACGCCGATGGCATAACCAGCAGCCAATCACATATCCAGCTGATCAGCCTAAAAATCAGGTCCACAAGGATCTGGCACATCAGGTCTTCAAAAATTCTTCTCATGGCAACACGCCTCAAGTAGGTCCAGTGTGGTGGCAGCACTGCGCTGCCTCCTCCTACTGTGCGGGTTCGACTTACTCCCTTTCCTCTTGGGCTTTTTCCAATTCCCACTCCACCGCCCGGGCCTGCCCCGGCAAAGGACATAGCCATGCCCGCAGAAAAGAAAACGCAGCGATACACCTTCAAAGGCGCCGCTGGTGAGTACGTCTACGCCGCAGACTTCGACCGCGTCCAGGCAGAGAACGGAGCCCTCCAGGAACTGCTCAACCAGCGCGACGAAGCGCTCCACGACCTGGAACAGCGTCGCCATGCAGAGCAGCAGGCGTGCCAGGCGGCAGAGCGGCGGGTTGAGGAGCTGGCGGCTGAGGTTAAGCGACTTGATCTGATGGTTTCTCAGGGCGATTACAACTACGACGCAGACCGGGCCCAATTTAAAACCCGCATTGCGGAACTGTCAGCGGATAGCCAACACCTTCGCAAGCTGCTCGGCCAGGCACTCTCGGCGGTCAATCCTACTAAACGGCTCGCGAAGGATATTCGTGCCGCCCTCAACCCCACCGCCGAGGCAGCAAGCCATGAGTAAGACCGCGTTTCTCAAGGAAAAGACCGACGCAGAATGCCGCCAGCTGGCCGCGCACTATTGGCACCGTGCGAACAAGGCCGAGAAAGAGCGCGATTCGATCCGTAGAGAGGTCGACAAAATTCGCGCCGAAAACAGCCGACTTATCGGCCTGGCACACTCGATGATTGAGGGCTGACCATGACGAATAAAACCGTAACCCTGTCGCGGGAGCTGACAGACAAAATCGAATCGCATCTTGACCTTCGCGCTAATTTCGACCCGTCCTACCCGGGCGAAACGATGCCACGGAACAACGAAGCGGTCTTGCTCTTGGAGCTGCGCGCCGCCCTGGCTGACCCTGTGCCGCCTGCTGGCGGGGAGGTGGAAGTGCTGGGGTATCAGGTGACACGGACCACGCCGACAGGAAACGTACGCCTTGACCGCCCTTTGCTGTCCAAGGTCTTGGATGGATGGGAACCAGCTTTCAAGGTAGTTGAACTGGTAGACCGCGCCCACGTCACCCGGCTACAGGCGGAACTACATGAGATGGACAAGAAAAATGATCAGCTGCTTGCTGATCGATCCCGGCTACAGGCCGAGGTTGAGAGTCTTCAACTTGAATTCATGACCAAAGATGCTGAGATAAAGCTTGGTGACGAGTATGCGGCTTACATGGATAAACGTTGTGCAGCAGAGGCTGAGGTGGAGCGGTTGTCGCAAATAGGCTCCGCCTACGATGAAGCCATTTCAGCAAGCAATGAACTTGGCTATGCGGCAATGTGCGCAGCTGATGTGATCCGGCATCAAGCCGATGAACTGACTGACCTGCAAGCCGTGCTGACCAAGGCGCTGGAGTGCCTGAGCACCGCCAACGACAAGCTGCGTCGCCAGGACATCGCCTCACAGTACAAGGACGGCCAGACAGCCAAGCATGAAGGGGAGCTGGCTATGCTGCAAGCCGAACTGACTAAGGTGCGGGAGTTGGTGCTGAAACTAGCGAATGCTGGCTCTCAGACATCCGGCTTTTCGTCCAACCTCATGCGTGAGGCGCGGGTTTACCTCGCCCACCAATCCGCACCAGCCGCGAAGGATGACGACTGGCAAATGAACCCCTGCAAGCAAGGCCACCGCGACATCGGTGCCGCTGGCGGCGTGGCGCACTGCTACACCTGCGACGAGAAGATCACGGCGGCCACCACCCAGGAAGCCTTCGAGCAGTGGAACGCCGCGCACCCGGCGGTGCAGAGCCTGGAGAAGAAAGGCCATGATTGACCTCAACGGCCTATCCCCTTCGGCCCGCTCTGCTGCAATGCGTGGCGGCACTGCTGCCTGGGGCCAGATCGGCGGCCTACCCGAACAGATCCGATACAGGGAGGTGCGCCCGAAGCGCCCCGGCCGGAAAAAGAAATGCCACTGCGGTTGCGGCACGCCGAAAACGCATCTCGGCATGGCTAACGGCGTGTGCTTGACGAGCGGCTGCGAGCTGTATGTTCGGCGCTGGGTCAAATCTCGATAGGAGTACATCCGTACTCCCCCCGCAAAACCTGTAACCCCTCCCCTTCAAAGTCAGCCGCTATAGCGGCAAGGACGACTCATGACTCAAATAAAGGAACGGCCGATCCTGTTCTCGGCGCCGATGGTGCGCGCCATTCTGGAGGGCCGGAAGACGGTCACGCGGCGAGCGGTAAAGATTCAGCCCCGTTCGAAAGCCGACATCGGCAGCTATGGCCTGGGCCAGCCGTTCATCCGCCACCCTGATGTAACGAAGAGAAATCCAGAGTGCCCCTACGGACGGCCCGGCGACCGACTGTGGGTGCGGGAAACCACGGAGGCGGACGAGGACACAGCCGAATGCGCGATTCTTTCTCGTTACGTAGCTGACCATGCGCCGGTGCTTTACTCGGGCTGCGAGGACCCGGAATACAACGGAACCTGGGCCCACTGGGATTATCCTCGCCAATCCAGGCCCAGCATCCACATGCCGCGCTGGGCCAGCCGCATACTGCTGGAGATCATCGACGTGCGCGTCGAGCGCCTGAAGGACATCAGCGATGAGCAGGCGCAGGCCGAGGGCTGCTTCTTCACCGACTACGGCAAACAGTGCTTTCACGGTGGGCACGGATGGAAAGACGTCGGCGATTGCCCGGCGGTCGCCGGCCATCAGCAGCGCGAAGGCTGGATGTGGGACAAGACGACCAGCCATGAGCAATGCCTGGGCTCAGCGCGGCACGCCTTCGGCAACCTCTGGAACAAAGTGAATGGCCCTGATGCTTGGGACGCCAACCCCTGGGTCTGGGTCGTCGAGTTCAAGAGGGTTACGCCATGATCCCCAAAGCCCTGGCCCTCAGCGCAATCCTGTGGGTACCGATAATCCTCTTTGCTGCAAGGGCGATGTCATGAGCGAAAAGATGCGTGAATATTTTGAAAAATTTGCTGCCGATCATTACCAGCTCTGTGAGCGCAGCTTTGAGCGCGACCAACATCAGCCAGACGAATATCTAGACACAGATTGTCAGCTTGCATGGGAAGCCTGGCAGGCCTCCCGCGCCGCCCTGGTGGTGGAGCTGCCGTCCCGCGTCGATGCCAAGCCATACGCCTGCTACGAGGGTGGCTGGAACGATATGCACGACGAAGCCCGAGAAGCCATCGAAGCCGCCGGCGTGAAGGTGGCGCCATGACCGACTACACCGAACTCATGAAGAAGTGCCAGCGCGGGGCTTCCAATCTGAACGACGCCAACAACCTGCTTGCCGATTGCTACGGGTCGCTGGGCGCCCTGATTGCCGAGAACGAGCGGCTGATCCAAGCCCTCCAGTCCATCACCGCCCAAGTCGAAGGCAACATCCGCCCCACCGTCCGCGACTGCGTGAACGGCCAAAACAACATCCAGGACATCTATGGCTACTGCGATCAGATCGAAGCGATTGCAGCGGCAGCGATGAAGGAGTCAAAGCCATGATCCTCCCTCTGCTCTACATGGCCTGGCTGGTGTATCGAGGGCCAAGGCCATGACTGACCAGCAACTTCTTGAATTGGCCGCAAAGGCGGCGGGCATTGGCCCTGTTCTCTGTTTCGAGTCAGCGCGAAATTGCCTTCGGATCGGTGATCGAGGCAGCTATCGCCTTTGGAGGCCGTTGGATGATGACGGCGATGCGCTGCGACTGGCGATAAAGACCGGCGTCTGCATCGTGTTCATTGAAGATCACGACTCAGTCGCTGCCGAACACTCGCTACATGGCGTGATGATTATCGAAGCTATGGATGACGTTGGTACCCGCCGAGCAATCGTACGCGCCGCCGCAGAAATCGCCAAAGCCCTCCCATAACCCCAATCCCCCTACAGCCTGCCGGTGAACGGCGGGCGAGGAATTCGTATGCCAAAAGTTATGCGGTCTGTCGCAGACCCAGGTGCGGAACATGGCTTTCGCATAGAGCCCGCGACATACGAGCAAGCGGAAGAGCTTGCAGGATTCCGGCTTGATCGCCGACGCAAGTACTGGATCACCGAGGAAGGCGAAGTCGAGGAGCAAGGCGTTGTGACCCTGTCCTGTAGCGGGTGCAGTTGCGGATGTGAAGGTGGTTGCGGTTGCGGCCCATCGTCCGGATGCAGCGAGTGTGGCTACACGGGCAAGCGGCGCTTTCACTTCGGCTACCCCGCTCAATCCCCCGAGCAGCGAAAAGAACTCCGGAATCTTTAACCACCTTCTGCCGCCACGCGCGGCATGGAGCATACCCATGGCGAATGCCACAGCAGCAAAGGCAACGAGCATCCCACCGCGGTTCATCCGGTTCATGGATGCCCCCGGCTATCTCGGCATGTGCCGGGACGAATTCAACAAAACGGTCCGGCCAAACGTGCGTGAGTTCCCGATCGGGAAACAGGGCGTGGCCTTCGACCGGATCGAGCTTGACGAGTGGGCCGACGCCTACGTCGAGCGCAAGTCGATTGAAAAGGCAGCGAATCAGGACAACAATCGCCCCCGCAGCGAGCGCCGTGGCGAACCAACAGGAGGTAAACCATGGCGAGAAAAGCGATCTCCGGCCTCTATCAGAAAGGTGGAATCTGGCAAATCGACAAAGTTTTCCGAGGTGAGCGACTTCGAGAAAGCACTGGCACTAGTGACCGGCAAGAAGCCGAGCAGTACCTGATTCACCGCCTGGAGCAGCTTCGGCAGCAAAAGGTATATGGCGTGCGCCGGATGCGCACCTGGGATGAGGCGGCAACGAAGTTCCTGATCGACAACAAGGACCAGCCGTCGATCAAGTTGACCGCGCATCACCTGAAGCAATTGCACCCCTACCTCAAGGATCTGCCATTGACGCACATCGATGACCAGGCGCTTGAGCCGTTCGTGAGGGATCGCTTGAAGGGGATGGTCCTGCCGTGTGGCAAGCAACTGAAGCCGGCAGCGCCCAGGACGATCAACATATCAATCGAACGGGTTATACGGGTTCTTTCGCTTTGCGTGAGGAAATGGAGGGATGAGGAGCGCAGGCCCTGGCTGGACTCGGTTCCGATGCTGACCAGGTTGGACCTGAAGAAAAAGGTTCGCGAGCCCTACCCCATGACATGGGAAGAGCAGTCGATCCTTTTCGGGGAGTTGCCGGCACACCTGCAAACGATGGCCCTGTTCAAGGTGAACACCGGTTGCCGCGAGCAGGAGGTTTGCAAGTTGAGGTGGGACTGGGAAATACCGGTGCCGGAGCTTGGCACCAGCGTGTTCCTGATACCGTCCGACTTCGGCGGGAGAAACGAGCGGTCAGGTGTGAAGAATGGCGACGAGCGGTTGGTTGTGCTCAACAACGTGGCGAAGTCGATCATTGATAAGCAGCGCGGCCTGAGCAAGGAGTGGGTTTTCCCCTACAACGGTACCGCGATGCACCGCATGAACGACTCGGCCTGGAAGAAAGCACGGGTGAGAGCGGCGAAACTCTGGCAGGAGGAAAACCTTCGCCCCGCTCACCCTGGGTATGCATCCATCAGGGTGCACGACTTGAAACACACGTTTGGCCGTCGCCTTCGGGCGGCAGGTGTCACACAGGAAGACCGGAAGGCTTTGCTGGGACACAAGAACGGCAGCATCACCAGTCACTACTCGGGCGCCGAGCTCGGGCATCTGATCGAAGCTGCGAATATGGTATCAGCAACCGACTCGAGGGGACCGGTGCTGACAATCTTGAAGAGGAAAACAGGATGAAGTCCCGAAAAACTCCCCACCAATGAAAAAGCCCAACTGGCTAGAGTTGGGCTAAGTCATTGAAAAATATGGTCGGGACGGAGTGATTCGAACACTCGACCCCTAGCACCCCATGCTAGTGCGCTACCGGACTGCGCTACGCCCCGACTAGGCGTGAATCTTGTTTCGCTTCTCAGCGGAACGCTCAGGAATATAACGCAAGCTTTTGAAAACTGGAAGTATTTAAAGCAGAATTTTATTTCTTGAGCACCACAAGCACATCTTCGAGCTCAGCGATCATCTGGCGGATCATCTGTTTGTACTGGGTTGTATCGTCTTTGGCCTCATCACCGGAGAGACGCAGGCGTGCGCCGCCGATGGTGAAACCCTGGTCATACAGCAGCGCGCGGATCTGCCGGATCATCAGCACATCCTGGCGCTGATAATACCGGCGATTTCCGCGGCGCTTGACCGGGTTGAGTTGAGGAAACTCCTGCTCCCAATAGCGCAGCACGTGCGGTTTTACCGCACACAGCTCGCTGACTTCACCGATGGTGAAGTAGCGTTTGCCCGGGATGACGGGTAGCTCGTCGTTATGACTTGGTTCCAGCATAAGCCTCAACTCGGGCCTTCAACTTCTGCCCTGGACGAAAGGTGACCACACGGCGAGCGGTGATCGGGATTTCTTCACCCGTTTTCGGATTGCGGCCAGGCCGCTGGCGTTTGTCCCGAAGGTCGAAATTGCCGAAACCGGACAATTTGACCTGCTCGTTGTCTTCGAGAGCGTGCCGGATTTCCTCGAAAAACAGTTCGACCAGTTCTTTGGCCTCCCGTTTGTTCAAGCCCAGCTCCTCATACAGACGTTCCGCCATCTCAGCTTTCGTCAGAGCCCCCATACGTCACTTCCTTAACGTGGCGTTCAACCTTTGTTCGAGCGAGGTGAGGATGTTCTGCGTTGCGGTATTCACCTCATCGTCGTTAAGAGTGCGCGATGGATGCTGCCAGGTCAAGCCGACTGCAAGGCTTTTTCTATGCGGATCAATGCCTTTACCCTGATACACGTCAAATAGCCTGAGGTCCGTCAGCCATTCACCTGCATTTTCACGGATTACGTCCAGTACGGCACTGGCGGCAACCTCGCGATCAGCCAGCAAGGCAAGGTCACGACGCACTTCAGGAAAGCGCGATAACTCCTGGAATTCAGGCATTTTACCCAGGGCCACTTCGCTCAGGACCAGTTCGAAGACAAAGACAGGGCGATCCAGCCCCAACGCTTTCGACAGTTCCGGGTGAATGGCACCGATATGACCGACTTCGCGCCCTTCCCGCTCGATGCGCGCGGTCTGTCCAGGGTGCAGCGCCGGATGCTTGCCAGGTACGAAAGTAAAGGCGTCGAGGGCGCCAGCGAAGCCCAGCACGGCCTCAACGTCAGCCTTGACGTCGAAGAAGTCCACGCCATCGCGACCTTGGGCCCAACCTTCCGGCAGGCGACTGCCACAAACGACGCCGGCCAGCATCGGCTCCTGCTTCAAGCCTTCCAGCTGACCGACGAAGCGCAGGCCGCTTTCGAACAGACGCACGCGATCCTGCTGGCGGTTCAGGTTATGCTGAAGCACCTTGACCAGGCCAGGCCACAGGGACGAGCGCATGGCCGCCATGTCGTTGGAGATCGGATTGGCCAACAGCAGCGGCTCGACGCCCGGGTTGAACAGTTCGAACTGGCGCGGATCGATGAAGCTGTAGGTGATCGCTTCCTGATAACCGCGCGCCACCAGCAGGCGACGCAGCTCCGGCAGGTCGCTACGGGCCTCGGCCTTGGCTTGGGGAGCCAGGCGAGCCTGGGGGTAACGAACCGGCAGGCGGTTGTAGCCGTACAGGCGGGCCAGCTCTTCGATCAGGTCGACTTCCAGACTGATATCGAAGCGATGACTTGGCACCTCGACGCGCCATTGCCCTGCCCCGTCGGCGCTGATGTTCAGGCCCAGGGCTCCCAGCAGGCGCTCGACTTCGGCCGAATCCATGTCCATGCCGAGCATCTGGGAGATGCGCTGGGCGCGCAGGGTGACCGGCGCAATCCGAGGCAGATGCTGTTCGCTGACGGTTTCGATGATCGGGCCGGCTTCGCCACCCGTGATATCCAGCAGCAGGCCAGTGGCGCGCTCCATGGCTTCACGGGCCAGTTGCCAGTCCACGCCACGCTCGTAGCGGTGCGACGCATCGGTATGCAGGCCGTACGAACGGGCCTTGCCCGCCACGGCGATCTGGTCGAAGAAGGCACTTTCAAGGAACACATCGCGAGTCGATTCGCCAACGCCGCTGTGTTCGCCGCCCATCACGCCGGCAATCGCCAACGCGCGGGTATGATCGGCGATCACCAGGGTATCGCTACGCAGGGTGACTTCCTGACCGTCCAGCAGGACCAGCTTCTCACCCTCTTCGGCCATGCGCACGCGAATGCCGCCGTTGATTTCGGCAAGATCGAAGGCGTGCAGTGGCTGCCCCAACTCCAGCATCACGTAGTTGGTGATATCGACCGCGGCATCGATGCTGCGCACGTCGGCGCGACGCAGACGCTCCACCATCCAGAGTGGCGTCGGCTTCGACAGGTCGACGTTACGGATCACTCGACCCAGGTAACGTGGGCAGGCCGCTGGCGCCAGTACTTCGACCGAACGCACTTCATCGTGCACGGCCGGGACCGAGGCGACCACGGGACGGGTCACCGGGGCGTCATACAGGGCACCGACCTCGCGGGCCAGGCCGGCCAGGGACAGGCAGTCACCACGGTTCGGAGTCAGGTCGACCTCGATGCTGGCATCGTCCAGGTCCAGGTATTCGCGGATGTCCTGGCCCACCGGCGCATCGGCCGGCAGCTCCATCAGGCCATCATTCCCTTCGCCGATCTGCAGCTCGGCCTGAGAGCACAACATACCGTTGGACTCGACGCCACGCAGCTTGGCCTTCTTGATCTTGAAGTCGCCCGGCAGCTCGGCACCGATCATCGCAAACGGAATCTTCAGACCTGGACGCACGTTTGGCGCGCCGCAGACCACCTGGAAGGTCTCCACGCCATTGCTGACCTGGCAAACCCGCAATTTGTCGGCGTCCGGGTGCTGTTCGGTGCTCAACACCTCACCCACCACCACACCGCTGAATTCGCCGGCGGCCGGCGTCACGCTATCGACCTCAAGGCCGGCCATCGACAGACGAGCGACCAGCTCGTCCCGGCTTACCTGCGGGCTAACCCAGCCACGCAGCCATTGTTCACTGAATTTCATCCTGTTCTCCTAATAGATTCGTTACCGCGACCTAGGCGATGTACGTAAAGTGTCTGCGCGACGACCATGCTGCGTTTAAAACAGGCTCGGATGCTCATTTACAACCAGTAAACTCATCCTCCTCGCCTGTTTTCGCCTTGCCTGATCGCCGCTCGGCGACTTTTCGTACAAGCCCTAGCGAAATTGCGCGAGGAACCGCAAGTCGTTGTCGAAGAACAGGCGCAAGTCATTCACACCGTAACGCAGCATGGCCAGGCGCTCGACCCCCATACCGAAGGCAAAGCCCGAGAACTCTTCCGGATCGATCCCGGACATGCGCAGCACATTGGGATGAACCATGCCGCAGCCCATGACTTCCAGCCAGCCGGTCTGCTTGCACACCCGGCAACCCTTGCCGCTGCACATCACGCATTCCATGTCGACTTCAGCGGATGGCTCGGTGAACGGGAAGTACGAAGGGCGGAAACGCACGGCCAGCTCTTTTTCGAAGAACACCCGCAGAAACTCTTCGATGGTGCCTTTCAGGTCGGCGAAATTGATATCGCGATCCACCAGCAGGCCTTCGACCTGGTGGAACATCGGCGAATGGGTGATATCCGAGTCGCTACGGTACACACGCCCCGGGCAGACGATGCGGATCGGCGGACGCTTGGACTCCATGGTGCGGACCTGTACCGGCGAGGTATGGGTGCGCAACAGCATGTTGGCATTGAAATAGAAGGTATCGTGCATCGAACGGGCCGGGTGATGGCCCGGGATGTTGAGCGCTTCGAAGTTGTGATAATCGTCTTCGACCTCGGGCCCCTCGGCGATGCCGTAGCCGATGCGAGTGAAGAACTGCTCGATGCGTTCCAGGGTCCGGGTCACCGGATGCAAGCCTCCGGAAGTCTGGCCACGGCCAGGCAGGGTCACGTCAATGGACTCGGCGGCGAGCTTGGCGGCCAGATCCGCCTCCTCGAACAACGCCTTGCGCGCATTGAGGACCTCTGTGACACGCTCCTTGGCAACGTTGATCAGCGCACCGACCTGCGGACGCTCTTCAGCCGGCAGGTTCCCCAGGGTCTTCATCACCTGGGTCAACTCGCCCTTCTTGCCAAGGTAGTGAACCCGGATTTGCTCCAGGGCATTGATATCTTCAGCGCTTTGCACAGCCTCTAGTGCTTGAGAGACCAGCGCATCCAGGTTTTCCATGTACAGACTCCAGATACAAAATAGGGGAAGAGCTTTAAGGCTCTTCCCCTATTTAAGACGTTTGACACCTGGGCCCACAGAGGTGGGCCTCGGTGACTGTCGGGGGTACTTAAGCCAGGATGGCTTTAGCTTTCTCGACAATCGCAGCAAACGCCGCTTTTTCGTTCACTGCCAGATCAGCCAGAACCTTGCGGTCGATTTCGATCGACGCTTTTTTCAGGCCAGCGATCAGGCGGCTGTAGGACAGACCGTTGATACGCGCACCAGCGTTGATACGAGCGATCCACAGAGCGCGGAACTGACGTTTTTTCTGACGACGGTCACGGTAGGCGTATTGGCCTGCCTTGATTACGGCTTGCTTGGCAACACGGAATACGCGGGAACGCGCACCGTAGTAGCCTTTAGCAAGTTTCATAATTTTCTTGTGACGCTTACGGGCAATGACGCCACGCTTTACACGAGCCATGAGTTACTTCCTCTATTCTTGATCCAAAAATTAACGAAGGCGCAGCATGCGCTCGACTTTTGCCACGTCAGACGGATGCAGCAAGCTGCTACCGCGCAGTTGACGCTTACGCTTGGTCGACATTTTGGTCAGGATGTGGCTCTTGAAAGCGTGCTTGTGCTTGATGCCGTTAGCAGTTTTCAGAAACCGCTTGGCAGCACCACTTTTGGTTTTCATCTTTGGCATGTTCGGATACTCCGCATTCAGTTGATAAACATAATCGCAAGGCCTGCCGTGCCCTGGTGATTACTTCTTCTTTTTCGGGGCGATGACCATGATCAGCTGGCGTCCTTCCATCTTAGGATGCTGTTCGACCGAACCGTACTCGAGCAGGTCTTGTTCGACCCGCTTGAGGAGTTCCATCCCCAGCTCCTGGTGGGCCATCTCACGGCCGCGGAATCGCAACGATACCTTGGCCCTGTCCCCGTCACTCAGGAAACGTACCAGGTTGCGCAGTTTTACCTGGTAATCCCCTTCCTCCGTCCCTGGACGAAACTTGATTTCTTTTACCTGAATCTGCTTCTGGTTCTTCTTCGCCGCGGCAATCTGCTTCTTCTTCTCGAAGATCGACTTGCCGTAGTCCATGACCCGGCAAACCGGTGGGACTGCATCGGCGGAAATTTCTACCAGATCAAGCTTGGCTTCTTCAGCAATACGAAGCGCTTCATCAATCGAGACGATGCCAATCTGCTCGCCGTCAGCGCCAATTAACCGAACCTCGCGTGCCGAGATATTCTCGTTGATCGGGGCTTTCGGTGCAGCTCGTTTATCTTGTCTCATTTCACGCTTAATAATAATTACTCCGAATCTGGGCGACCACGCCGGGAAACCGCTTGCGCGAGGAACTCGGCGAATTCGGCGACGGGCATAGAGCCCAGGTCAGCACCTTCGCGAGTACGCACAGCGACAGTCTGCATCTCGACTTCCCGATCTCCAATAACCAGAAGAAAGGGAACCTTGAGCAAGGTATGCTCGCGGATTTTAAAGCCGATCTTTTCATTTCTCAAGTCAGACTTGGCACGAAATCCGCTTTGGTTGAGAGTTTTTTCGACCTCGGCGGCAAAATCTGCCTGTTTATCAGTGATATTCATGATCACTGCCTGGGTCGGCGCCAGCCACGCGGGGAACGCACCCTCGTAGTGTTCGATCAGAATCCCGACGAAGCGCTCGAAGGAACCCAGGATCGCGCGATGAAGCATGACCGGGTGCTTGCGGCTGTTGTCTTCGGACACGTATTCGGCGCCCAGACGGATCGGCAGGTTGAAATCGAGCTGCAAGGTACCACACTGCCAGACCCGACCGAGACAATCTTTAAGCGAGAATTCGATCTTCGGACCGTAGAACGCCCCTTCGCCCGGCTGCACTTCGTACGCCAGGCCCGCGCTGTCGAGGGCAGCCGCCAGTGCCGCTTCGGCGCGATCCCACAGCTCATCGGAACCGACACGCTTTTCCGGACGAGTGGACAGCTTCATCTCGACTTCGGTGAAGCCGAAATCACGGTAGACATCCATGGTCAGCTTGATGAAGGCGGCGGATTCGGCCTGCATCTGCTCTTCGGTGCAGAAAATGTGCGCGTCGTCCTGGGTGAACGCACGCACCCGCATGATGCCGTGCAGCGCACCCGACGGCTCGTTCCGGTGGCAGGCACCGAACTCGGCCAGACGCATCGGCAGTTCGCGGTAGCTCTTCAAGCCCTGGTTGAACACCTGCACATGGCATGGGCAGTTCATTGGCTTGATGGCGTAGTCGCGGTTTTCCGACTGGGTGGTGAACATGTTGTCGGCGTAGTTGGCCCAGTGCCCGGATTTCTCCCACAGGCTGCGGTCCACTACTTGCGGCGTCTTGATTTCCAGGTAGCCGTTTTCACGCTGGACCTGACGCATGTACTGCTCGAGCACCTGGTACATCGTCCAACCGTTCGGGTGCCAGAACACCATGCCCGGCGACTCTTCCTGGGTGTGGAACAGGCCCAGGCGCTTGCCGATCTTGCGGTGATCGCGCTTCTCGGCTTCCTCGATGCGCTGGATGTAGGCCGCCAGTTGCTTCTTGTCGGCCCAGGCGGTGCCATAGACGCGTTGCAACTGCTCGTTCTTCGCGTCGCCACGCCAGTAGGCGCCGGACAGCTTGGTCAGTTTGAAGGATTTCAGGAAACGGGTGTTGGGCACGTGCGGACCACGGCACATGTCGACATATTCTTCGTGGTAGTACAGGCCCATGGCCTGCTCGTCCGGCATATCTTCCACCAGACGCAGCTTGTAGTCCTCGCCACGGGACTTGAAGACTTCGATGACTTCGGCACGCGGGGTGACTTTCTTGATGACGTCGTAATCCTTGTCGATCAGCTGTTGCATGCGCTGTTCGATGGCCGCCATGTCGTCCGGCGTGAAAGGACGCTCGAAGGCGATGTCGTAATAGAAGCCTTCGTCGATGACCGGCCCGATAACCATTTTCGCGGTCGGGTATAGCTGCTTGACGGCGTGACCGACCAGGTGCGCGCAAGAGTGGCGAATGATCTCCAGCCCCTCTTCGTCCTTGGGCGTGATGATTTGCAGCGTGGCGTCGCTGTCGATGACATCGCTGGCGTCGACGAGCTTGCCGTTGACCTTGCCGGCCAGGGTGGCCTTCGCCAGGCCTGCGCCGATGGATGCGGCGACCTCGGCAACGGAGACCGGATGATCGAATGAGCGTTGACTGCCGTCGGGAAGAGTAATAGTTGGCATGGCGCCTCCTCTCCTAGTGGTGACCCCTACCAAAGGTCACGTGGGTTGGGATGAGCCAGTACAAGATCCAGTCCAGGCCATTCAATGATGAACGCCTGCCTTACAGCGGCAGGAGCCTTTCGGCCAACCGGGAAACCAAACCAGAGTGACTGGGATTCAAATCAGGGTTGTTTCGAACATTTGTCGCCACCGAGACCTGTCGGAGTCCGGCGCCTGAAAATACCCGAGCCCGGCATGCTAGCACAGATGAACGGTCATCGCCGCGTCCGATTGATGCGAGGGTTATTCGCAGCCTCGTGCCGGATTTTATGCCAGAGTGCTGAACTGAAACGCCCATGACGCCTCAGATAACAAGACATTGACCGTAAAAGGAGCATCCCAGCATGCGTCTGAATACCCTATTGACAGTAGTCGCCCCCCTCGCCCTGCTGCTCCCGCTGGCCGCCCACGCCGAATGGCCCAAGGGCGAACGTGAAAAATACATGGCCCAGTGCATTGAAGCCGCCGCGCCACAGATCGGAGCCGCCGCCGCGAAATCCCACTGCGCCTGTGGCGCCGATGCAATCAAATCCTACCCGGCCAAGGATATCCAGGCGCTGATGGACAACAAGGCCAGCAAAGACCTGCAGCAAAAGGCACTGGGCCAGATCGCTTCCTGCAAGGCCGGCAGCAACACCAAAAAATAATTGAATGCTGGGTTATTTCAGCGAATGGGGAGCGATAAAACCCGTCGAAAAATCGCTTTTCCGTACTTTTTTCGCTGTTTTTACAGCTTTTTTTATCCTCTTTACATTCCACTGAAAGCCTTTAAAACCGGGGCCTCCAGCCAATCAAGGGGATAGGGAAAACACGACTGATTGGCAAACCGCACGTCCGGGGGGCTCCCAAATCGAACATTTCGACTATGATACTCCGGTGTGCCCAGTTGGCCTGAGCAGCACAGCACTACTGAAAATATATGTTTCTTGGAGATACACCATGTCTAATCGCCAAACCGGCACCGTTAAATGGTTCAACGATGAAAAAGGCTTCGGCTTCATCACTCCTCAAGGTGGCGGTGACGACCTGTTCGTACACTTCAAAGCTATCGAAGCTGACGGTTTCAAAAGCCTGAAAGAAGGCCAGACCGTTTCCTTCGTGGCTGAGAAAGGCCAAAAGGGTATGCAAGCTGCACAGGTTCGCCCAGAGTAATTTCTCGGCGCGCTAAAAAACCCCGTCCATGTGACGGGGTTTTTTATGGGCGGTCGAAACCTGTGGCTCAGCCGCAGTTCACCCGATTGACTACCAGCTTGGCATCGGTATTGAGATTCAGCCGATCGGAGCGGTACTCGAGCGTGATCATGTCGTTGGGCTTGAGAATCCGGGCTACCTGCGCGCCGGAACGGCTGCGGGCCTGCTCCAGCAACTGCGGCGAAGCCTGTTTACCGATGGCGAACTCGGCAGCCTTCGCTTCGCAGCGCCCACTCCCCGCCTCACCTGCCACAGGGTCAGCGGTGGTTTCAGCGGTGCTGCTGCAACCGCTCAACACGACGGCAGCCAGTACAGTGCTCAATGACGCGAGCTTCCAAGGCATGAAGCCTCCTTTTCTTGATGTTAGAGAGAGCGTGCGACAACCCAAACGAAACTTGGTTTCACACCGGAGCCATCAGCATGCCTTCATCGGAGAACGGCAGTTTGCCTGAGCCGGGGCCGCTGTTCAGGGATGAATCGTGACTGAATATGAATAGCGTCAGTAGACATCGATATAGTCGAAGGGCGGACTCGGCCAGTTTTCCTTCAGGGCATTGTAGATTTGCATGACCCAGACCTCATCACTGGCCGCGACCCGCCCGACGTATCCCGAGCCTTTCGCCCACGTCTCGAGCCGAAACAGCAAGCCGTCGATGTCGGTGCCACCCACCACGCCCGAGGACAGATAGGCAATCCCGGCCTTGGTCACGCGCAACTGGGTGTGCTCGTCGTCGCTGGCCGACGCCAGCAACCGACGAACCGCCTCGAGGGTCAGCCCGTCAGGTGCGTTCAAATCGATCTGCACGGAAAAGGTCCTTGAGCAATCAAAAAAAAAGTGTCGCACAGCCCCATCCTGATGCCTAAGTCGCAGTGCAAAAGCTGGGGCAAAAATGGTTAACTCAGCCTACACACCTCCCACGTCACGGGCCGCCATCATGAGCATCGTCAGCATCGAAGCCACCATCAACGCCAAATGGTTGGAGGGCCATAGTTCCTACAGCCCGGGCAGTCCCGAGGAGCTGGCGATTATCGGCATCGAGCTGCTGGTGAGGGAACTGGGGACGGAGGTCGCGCGAAATTTCATCCAACAGGCATTCGAACGCTACCCGACTCTCATCGACGCCAGCCTGGCCACGGACTGAGACGCAGGCCTTTCCCGCGGGACAAGCCTGCGGGTAGGCCAGGACGCTTTACTTGAGGCGCGCCAGACGCTCGGTCAACAGGTCAAAGAAACCCTGGGCATCGCCGTTTTCCACCCAGAATGCGTTCTTGGGTGCCTTCAGGCCGTCGTACCAGTCGACGATGGTCTGCCCGAATGTCGGGCCTTCGCGACTGTCCACCACCACATGGACCGCACGGCCGGTAAACAGCCCAGGCTTGAGCAGGTAGGCAATCACCGTGGCGTCATGCACCGGGCCACCGCTCATGCCGTAGTGCTCCATGTCGCCCTTGACGTACTCATTGAGAATATCGCCTACGAGTTTGCTGGCATTGTTGTTCACTGCGGCGATCTGTTTCAGGCGCGCTTCGCTGGTGAGGATCTTGTGGGTAACGTCCAGTGGCAGGTAGGTCAGTTTCACCCCGCTTTTGGCTACCACTTCGGCCGCCTGCGGGTCGGCGAACAGGTTGAATTCAGCCACCGGCGTGATGTTGCCGCCGTTGAAATGGGCACCCCCCATGATCACGACTTCCTTGATGCCCTGAACGATGTCTGGCTCCTGGATCAACGCCAGGGCCAGGTTGGTCTGCGGCCCGAGCATGGCGATGGTGATGCTGTGGGGCTTGGCCGCCTTGAGGGTATCGATCAGGTAGTTGACCGCATTGCCCTTGGCCAGCCCTTTCCTGGGCTCATGCACGGTGACTCCCGACAGGCCTTCCTTGCCGTGGATGTTTTCCGCATAGATGGGGGTACGCATCATCGGCTTGGGCGCGCCGGCATAGACCGGAACGTCTTCGCGGCCAGCCCACTCCCGGGCCAGGCGAGCATTGCGGGAGGTCTTGTCCAGGCGCACGTTGCCCGCAACGGTGGTCAGGGCACGGATATGCAGCTCTTCGGGAGAGGCCAGGGCGAACAGCAGGGCAACCACATCGTCGGCACCGGGATCGGTGTCGATGATCAGATCGATCTTTTCCGCCGCCTGGGCGCTTGTAGCAGTGATCAGTGACAACAGCAGCAGACTCCGAAACAGTTGGCGCATTTTCTGAGCATAGCGGTGCATGGCGCACTCCTTGTGCAGGGTTTGACAGAACTCGGCAGTTAGAACGTTACTCCGGCGATCAGCACGATGTTGCAGTACGGAGAGCATTCTCCTGTGCGAATGATCGCCCGAGCTTGTCGGCTAAGGGCTTTGAATTGCTCATGGCTGACCAATTCCCGCGTCCCCAGCGCA
The DNA here is from genome assembly GCF_900156465.1 of Pseudomonas sp. 7SR1. Lineage (NCBI taxonomy): Bacteria > Pseudomonadati > Pseudomonadota > Gammaproteobacteria > Pseudomonadales > Pseudomonadaceae > Pseudomonas > Pseudomonas sp. 7SR1. Next base: position 3,640,940 of record NZ_LT707064.1, on the reverse strand, counting down.
TTCTGGGCATGAAGCGTCTCGAGCGCCGCCAGGGCCGACGGCTGCTTATCGTAGATCTCCTCGGCCAGCACATGGCTTTGCACCTGCATTTCGCTGAGCACCACCTTCAGCGTGCTGATGAAATCGGGAATTCCAGGTGTCAGGGCCAGGTCGATCAACTCGACCTGCGGCGGTACGGGCAGGCCGGCATCACCAATGACCACTTTGTCGCCATGACCGAGGGAAGCGATCAACCGAGAGAGGGCCACATTCAATAACGGAGTCTTTTTCATGATTCGAAAGCCTGTACTTCCTGCAACGTGGGAATGGAGGGCTGTGCCCCGATGCGAGTGACCGACAGCGCGGCGGCCACCTGACCGAGACGAATGGCCTCCACCTCGCTTTTCCCATTGGCCAGGGCGGCAGCGAACCCGCCGACAAAGGTATCCCCCGCCGCCGTGGTGTCCACGGCCTTGACCCGCGGCGCCGGGAAGTGCTCGAAACTCGAACCGTTGGCGAACATCAACCCTTGGCCGCCCAGCGTCACGATCACCTTGCCCGCGCCGGCACCGATCAATTGCGCCGCGGCGGCTTCGGCGGTTTCCAGGGAGTCCACCGCCAAACCGCTCAGCATGGCGGCTTCGCTTTCGTTGGGAATCAGGTAGTCGACACAGGCGTACCAGTCGGCCGGCAATGCGTGGGAGGCCGGTGCCGGGTTGAGGATGACGATCTTGCCCAGCTCACGGCCGCGCTTGAGCGCATGGGCGACGGTGGCATCCGGGACTTCCAGCTGGCAGACGATGACGTCGGCGCTTTGCAGCACCTCGTCGAAACCGCCCAGGACCGCTGGAGTGAGCGCACCGTTGGCTCCGGCGACGATCACGATCGCATTCTGGCTGTTGTCATCGACCACGATCAGCGCCACGCCACTGGAACCTTCCACGACGCTGACCGCCTGGCAATCGATGCCTTCGTTCACCAACGCGCCGCGCAACTGCTGGCCATAGGCGTCGCCGCCCACGCAACCGACCATGGCGACCTGCGCCCCCAGGCGCGCTGCGGCCACGGCCTGGTTCGCACCCTTGCCGCCTGCAATGGTGGAAAACGATTCACCGATCAGCGTCTCCCCTCCCCGGGGCAGACGCGGCGCCCGGGTCACCAGGTCCATGTTCAGGCTGCCTATCACCACTACTTTTGCTGGCATACATCATCACTCATCAATTCGGTTCAGCGGTATTGGGCGAACGCACCGGACAACGGCGCGGTCGACTCTCGCAAGACAATGCTGGGCGTGACGATCCGTTGCTCGGTGGCGAGCGCGGGCGTAGCGATACGCCGCAGCAGCACCTCGGCCGCCATCTCGCCCAACTGCAGGATCGACTGCCCTACCGTGGTCAATGCCGGATAGACATACCGGCTCATCTGGATGTCATCGAACCCGATGACCGACAGTTCGCTGGGCACCCGCACATTGCGTTCGGCGGCGGCCCGCAGCACACCGATGCCGATCATGTCGTTGGCCGCGAAGATCGCACTGGGCGGCTGGTGTTCGAGCAGGCTGGCCGCCGCGCGATAGCCGCCGGTGCTGGTGAAATCGCTATCGAGCATGCGCCCGGTCGCCAGCTCGATCCCCGCCTCCTCCAGGGCCCGGCAGTATCCGGCCTGGCGCATCTGAGCCACGCTGGTGTCCGCCGGGCCACCGATGAAGGCGATGTCACGGTGGCCCAACTCCAGCAAGTGCCGGGTGGCCAGGTAAGCGCCATACTCGTGGTCGATGCGCACCAGGTCCGCCTCGAGGCCGTCCAGGCCACGGTCGACGATGACCATGGGCGTACGCACGCTGGCCAGTCCCTCGGCCAGGCCGACATCGCCGCCAGCGGAAGCGACGATCAGGCCATCGATGCGTTTCTCCAGAAGCACTCGCAGGTAACTGCGCTGTTTGTCCGGGTTGTCGTCGGAATTGCACAGGATCACGCAGTAACCGTTTCGCTCGCAATAATCCTCGATGCCCCGGGCCAGTTCAGCGAAGTATGGGTTCAGGCTGTTGGGCACCAGCAGGCCGATGGTGGCCGTGGTCTTGGCCTTGAGCGAACGGGCTACCGCACTGGGCACGTAGTCGAGGCGCGCGATGGCCTCCTCGACCTTGAGCCGTACTTCCTTGCTGACCGGTCGCGTCTTGTTCACCACATGGGACACCGTGGTATAGGAAATCCCCGCGAGCGCCGCTACATCCTTGATCGTCGCCATGGCTCAGGCCCGCCGATTGGCGCGTTGGCTGCGATAGGTGTCGAGCACCACCGCGATCACGATCACCGCACCGGTAATGATGCGCTTGGTGGGTTCGGTGGCACCGATCTGCGCCAGGCCCGCCGCCAACACGGAAATGATCAGTACGCCGAAGAACGTGCTGATAACCGAACCACGCCCGCCCATCAGGCTGGTGCCGCCGATCACCACTGCGGCGATGACCTGCAATTCGAGGCCCGAACCGGCGTTCGGGTCCGCCGCTTCCAGGCGCGAAATCTGGAACAGCGCCGCGACACCGGCCAACAGCCCCATCAGGCTGAATACCAGGATCTTGTACGGCTTTGGGTTGATACCGGCCAGGCGCACCGCCTCTTCATTGGTGCCGATGCCGATCAGGTAGCGGCCGAACACGGTACGGGTCAACACCGCCTGGGCGATGAAAATCACCAGCAGGGCAATGATGAATGACGGCGAGATACCGAATGCGATGGGATTGGACAGCCAGGCGAAGGAGTCGCCGATATAGGCGGTCCGGGAGCCGGTCATCTGGTACGCCAGGCCGCGGGCCATCTCCAGCACACCCAGGGACACGATGAACGAGGGAATCCGCCACGCCACGGTGATCGAACCGGTGACGGTCCCCGCCAGCGCAGCCACGGCCATGCCCAGCAGCGCCGAAGGCCAGACGCTCCAGCCCCAGCCCAGCACCGCCACGCTCACTGTGGATGCCGCCAGCGCCAGCACCGACCCTACCGACAGGTCGATGCCGCCGATGATCAGGATGAACGTCATGCCCACCGCCAGCACCATGAGGTCCGGGATCTGGTTGGCCAGCGTGCTGAAGGTGTCGTAGGACAGGAAATGGCTGCTCAGGACCGAGAACAGCGCAACCATGGCCAACAGAGCGCCGGCCAGCCCCAGGTAGGTGCCGAGGCCATAGAAGTTACCACTCGGTTTACCGACGGCAGATGCGGTTTTCATGAAATTTCCCTAGGCGCTGCTTCGTTGAGCAACGCATCACGTTTCTGATAGCCGGCGAATGCGGCGGCAAGCAAGTCATCCTGGGTCCAGCTGTCGCGCTCGAAGGTGTCGATCAGGCGCCCGGCGGACAACACACCGATCCGGTCACAGATCAGCATCAGCTCGCGCAGGTCGCTGGAAACCACCACCAGCGCCTTGCCCTGGCGGGTCAGTTCGCCGAGCAAGGCGTAGATATCGAATTTGGCGCCGACGTCGATGCCCCGGGTCGGCTCGTCGAACAGCAGCACCGAGCAGTCGCGCTCCAGCCAGCGGCCGATCACGACTTTCTGTTGATTGCCACCCGAGAGTTCGGACACCAACTGTGTCGGGCTGGAACTGCGGATGCGCATGGCGTCGATCTGCCGCCGAGCCAAGGAGAGTTCCTCGCCGCCATTGACGATGCCGGCGCTGGAGATTTCCGGCATGTTGCCCAGGGCGATGTTGGCGGCGATCGACTGGGTCAGCAGCAGCCCTTCGCCCTTGCGATCTTCGGTGATCAATGCGATGCCATGGGCCACCGCATCGGCCGGGGACCGGATATCGACGACCCGGGCCGGTGAACCCAGTGCCACGGTACCGCTGTCGGCCGCATCGGCACCGAAGATCAAGCGCATCAACTCGGTGCGCCCTGCCCCGATCAGTCCGGAGATGCCGAATATCTCGCCGCTGCGCACTTCGAAGGAAACGTCGCGAACCTTGTCGGAGCGGGTCAGGCCAGTCACCGTCAAGGCTGGCGCGCCGATCTTGCGCGGCCCCAGGTCGATGTGCTCGCCCAACTCGCGGCCCACCATCAGCGTCACCAGTTGCTCGCTGTTGTAGTTGGCCATCGGTTCGACGCAGACCAGGTTTCCGTCGCGCAGCACTGCGATGCGCTGGGCCACCCGCGCCAGTTCTTCGAGACGATGGGAAATGTAGATGATCGACACGCCCCGGGCCTGCAGGCGGGTGATCTGTTCGAAAAGCATCTCGACTTCCCGGGCCGTCAGCATCGCGGTCGGTTCGTCGAGAATCAGCACGTGGCAATCGCCGATCAGGTTGCGCGCGATCTCGACCATCTGCTGGTGGCCGATACCCAGCTCGCCCACGAGGGTATCGGGGTCAATCGCATCGAGCCCGACCTGGGCCATCGCCTTGATCGCTGCCTTGCGCAACTGCTTGCGGCTGATCCAGCCGCCACTATTGGGCAGATTGTCGAGAAACAGGTTTTCCGCCACCGAAAGGGTGGGCAGCAGGTTGAGTTCCTGCATGACCATGCGCACGCCCAGTTCCTCAGCCTGGCTACGACTGCCGGGACGATAGGCCTGCCCCTGGAACTGCATCTGCCCGGTAGTGGGCGTCACCAGCCCGCCGATGATCTTGGACAGGGTGCTTTTACCGGCACCATTCTCGCCGGTCAGCGCCAGCACCTCGCCGCGCATCAACGCCAGGTCGATGTCGGTCAACACCGGTTGGGCATAGGTCTTGCCGATACCGCTGACGGTCAGGACAGCGTTCGGATCGCAAACGGACATAAAAAGACTCTCCATGCGCCCGCCCGGATGAGCGAGCGCCGTTATGTCGCCAGGACAGCTACTTGGTAACCAGCTCGACTGGAGTTTCGATAACGCCGTTGGCGCCGCTTTCGACTTTTTCTTTCTTGAGGATTTTCAGCGCGGTCTCGATACCGAATACCGCTTGCCGGGCTGCGAATTGATCAGCCGTGGCCAGGACACGACCGTCCTTGAGCATGGGCTTGATGGCATTGATGTTGTCGTAGCCGACCACCTGCACCTTGCCCGCCTTGCCCGCTGCACGCACCGCCGACACTGCGCCGACCGCCATGCTGTCGTTACCGGCCAGCAGCGCCTTGATGTTCGGGTATTCGCTGAGCATCGACGCCGCGACCTGGTTGCCCTTGTTGATTTCCCAGTCACCGGACTGCAGGGACACGACCTTGATCTGCGCCGCCTCCATTGCATCCTTGAAGCCTGCGGTACGTGCCTGGGCATTGGTGGTGGTGGACACGCCCTCGATGATCCCCACCTCGTCGCCGGCCTTGAGTTGCTTGGCCAGGTACTCGCCCACCAGGCGCGCGCCCTTGCGGTTGTCGGGACCTACGAACGGCACGGTGATGTTCTTGCTCTTGACCACGTCCGGGTCGAGCTGGTTGTCGATGTTGACCACCGTGATGCCGGCGTCGACGGCTTTCTTGATTACCGGCACCATCGCCTTGGAGTCGGCGGGCGCGATGATGAGGGCATCGACCTTGGACACGATCATCTGCTCGACGATACGAATCTGGTTGGCGGTGTCGGTTTCATCCTTGATCCCGTTGGAGATCAGGTCGAAATCGGCGGAGTGTTCCTTCTGATAGGCCTTGGCGCCGTCTTCCATGGTCAGGAAGAATTCATTGGCCAGGGATTTCATGACCAGGGCAACCTTGGGTTTTTCAGTGGTCTGGGCGAATGCCGAGGAGAAAGGCAGCGTGGCGGATGCGGTCGCGAGCATGGCGACGGCGAGAAGGCGTCCAGCGAATGGCAGCTTCATGGGTTCACTCCGATCTTATGATTATTGTGGGCAAAAGCATCGTGCGGATGCCGCGCAAACGTTTGCGTGAAGTGAACTATGGTAACGCTTCGGTCATTTGTCAACGCTCGAGGTCATCGAGTATCTCGCCTGGTTGCCTGACTGGCAAAAAAAGATCCCACTTCCTACATCAAAACCAAAAAAGCGCTGTCAGACGATTTTCTTGAATTTTAAGCAGTTGCGTAAATGCCTACGGTTAAATACTGTATGCACGTACAGCCTAAATAAGGATAATCCTGTGGCCACGCCCTCCACTGCAGCGACCCCCTTGGACGCCTATACACGAATCGGCCTGCGGGTCTCGAAAATCATCAACTCTCCCATCGCCCAGAAAGCCAAGGCCGCGCTGATCTTCCGGCTTCCCGACGAGCCAGTGGAGGAATGGGAACGCCTGCTGGAAGAGATCGATGAGAACGACAACGTCACCCTCGCCTATCGCGATGACGGTGGCGTACAGGTTTTCTGGGTAGTGCCGAAGGAAGATTGAACCTGATGATCGTTCGCTGTTTTGCGTTATTGCTCGTATTCATCGCCACGGGCGCCCAGGCCGCGGCGCCCCGGACTTTCAACGAAGCCAAGAAAATCGCCTGGAAACTCTACGCACCTCAATCCACCGAGTTCTATTGCGGTTGCAAGTACACCGGCAATCGCGTGAACCTGGCGGCTTGCGGCTACGTACCGCGCAAGAACGCCAGCCGTGCCGCCCGCATCGAGTGGGAACATATCGTCCCGGCGTGGCAAATCGGTCATCAGCGTCAGTGCTGGCAGCAAGGCGGCCGCAAGAATTGCACGCGCTACGACCCGGTCTACCAGCGGGCCGAAGCCGACCTTCACAATCTGGTGCCAAGCATCGGGGAAGTGAATGGTGATCGCAGCAATTTCAGCTTCGGCTGGTTGCCGGTGCAGAAAGGCCAGTATGGTTCCTGCCTGACCCAGGTGGACTTCAAGGCCAAGAAGGTCATGCCTCGTCCGTCCATTCGCGGCATGATCGCCCGGACCTATTTCTACATGAGCAAACAGTACGGCTTGCGTCTTTCGAAACAGGACCGACGCCTGTACGAAGCCTGGGACAAGACCTACCCGGTGGAAAGCTGGGAGCGCCAACGAAACCAGAGCGTGGCGTGTGTCATGGGTCGCGGGAACGAGTTTGTCGGCCCGGTGGATCTGAAAGCCTGCGGCTGATGAGAATGAAAAGGCCCCGGACGTCCAGCGTCCGGGGCCTTTTGGTATGCGTCCGGTTATCGGGTGACCGGAAAATCCACCACCAATGTCTCGATGTTGCGCTTTTTCGCCCGAACCAGGGCGGCGTTGATTTTCTCCTGCCCGGCTTCGGCTTCGGGCCGGGAGTTGAACGGTCCTACCAGGACCCGGTCCTTGCCGTCCTCCTTGACCACGGTCGACATGAAGCTGTGTTCGATGAGCCATCCGGTCAGGTCACTGACCGCTTGAGGTGTTTCGCCCCGAACCTCGACACCCCACTGCGGCGCGGCAGCGGCTGCCGGAGTGGAAGCCACGGATGGCTTCGGTTTCGGTGCTTCCACCTCACGTCCCTCGCCACATCCTGCCAGCATCAATACCGCGATTACCCAAGCCAATGTGCGCACAACATTTCCTCTGGAAGACATGAGGAGGCGATTTTAGCACCCGCGCCCACCAAGAACCCCGCAAACAATGCTCAAAACACGAGAATCCTGCACGACGTCTCTGTATAGTCGCACCCTGGGAATTAATGCTACGTCTGCGCGTCACAAAGAGGCACCCACATTGTGACGCTTAGCACTAATCTATAAGCAGTACCGACATCTGCACTGTCTGAATCAGGTGCCCTATAAAGCAATCAAGGAGAACACCATGCTGATACTCACCCGCAAAGTCGGTGAAAGCATAAACATTGGTGACGACATCACGATCACCATTCTGGGCGTTAGCGGCCAGCAGGTCCGGATCGGCATCAATGCCCCGAAAAACGTTGCGGTGCATCGCGAAGAGATTTATCAGCGCATTCAGGCCGGCCTTACCGCCCCCGACAAGCCGCAAACTCCCTGAGCCCTGCAGCAGTCCGCAGCCAGCCCGTTTGCATCGCCGCAATGGCTGGCTAAAGATTCAGGCGCACCCACGCCATCCCTGCTCCATCCGGCTTCTGATTTTCCGCCACACCCTCGAAACCGATATTAGTGCCATGACCCTGGCGTGGCTGTCGGACATTTCGTTTTAATGGCGACGAAGCGGGTATCAGTGCCGGTCAGCTCAAGCTCACGCCACGGGCCATGCCTGTGGCAGCGACCACCATCAGCATCATCAGCAACGCTTCGGCATGACTGATCCGGGCCAGTCGGCCTGCCCTGGATGCATCGATGCCCCCCCCCTTGCCCAGGGCCATCCGCCATTTGATCAATGTGATCATGGGAACGAGTTCAAGCAGCAGGATCAGCAGAAGCAGGGTCATCTTCAGATGGAAAAGAGGCTGGTGCAGGTAATAGTCCGAGCCTTTTTCGAATCCGCCGAAAGCACGCATCCCACCGGTCACCAGCAGGACCAGTGCCGACACTCCCCACACGCTATCGGCCACCAGCACATTGCGTACCGCATCCACGCCACCGGCCAGGCGCCGCAGGGCCGTACCGCGCGTGAGCACTGCCCAGAGCCCGAGGGCGAAGGCCAGAAGATGAATTGCCGCCAGAGACCAATGAGCCCACATGGAAAAATCCTGTCAGGGAACGTCGAATCGACCTGACAGTACTAGCTCATAAGAAAATGATTGCCAGGCCGGACACAAAAAAAGTGGGGGCGAGCTTGCTCGCGATGGCGGTGTATCAATCGACAACAATGTTGCCTGACATTCCGCTATCGCGAGCAAGCTCGCTCCCACAGGGGTACGGCGAGCTTTAGAAGATCTTAGTCCGCCAGGCGCCAGGTCGTGCCGCCCTTGCCGTCCTCCAGCACCACGCCCATGGCGGTGAGCTGGTCACGGATACGGTCTGATTCGGCCCAGTCCTTGTTGGCCCGCGCCGTCAGCCGCGCCTGGATCAGCGCTTCGACCTCGGCGGCGTCCACGCGACCTTCGGCACCGGCCTGGAGGAAGTCGTCAGCCTCGAGCTGCAACACCCCCAGTACGCTGGCCAGCTCCTTCAGGCGCGCGGCCAAACCTGCCGCGGCGTTGATGTCGCTCTCACGCAGGCGGTTGATCTCACGCACCATCTCGAACAGCACCGCGCAGGCTTCCGGCGTGCCGAAGTCATCGTTCATGACCTCGGTGAATCGCGCCACGAACGCTTCGCCACCGGCGGCCGGCACGGCGGGCAAGCCCTTCAACGCATGGTAGAACCGCTCCAGGGCGCCCTTGGCGTCCTTGAGGTTGTCTTCCGAATAGTTGATGGCGCTGCGGTAGTGGCTCGACACCAGCAGATAACGCACCACCTCGGGATGGTATTTGTCGAGCACGTCGCGGATGGTGAAGAAGTTGTTCAAGGACTTGGACATCTTCTCGCCGTTGATCCGGATCATGCCGCAATGCATCCACGCATTGGCGTAGGTCTTGCCGGTGGCCGCTTCGCTCTGGGCGATTTCGTTCTCGTGGTGCGGGAACTCCAGGTCGCTGCCGCCGCCATGGATGTCGAAGGTCTCGCCCAGGCAGCAGGTGGACATCACCGAGCACTCGATGTGCCAGCCTGGACGCCCCTTGCCCCACGGCGAATCCCAGCTCGGCTCGCCCGGCTTGGCGGCTTTCCACAGCACGAAGTCCAACGGGTCCTGCTTCGACTCGCCCACTTCGATACGCGCGCCGATGCGCAGGTCTTCGATCTTCTTGCGCGACAGCTTGCCATAGCCCATGAACTTGCCGACGCGGTAGTACACGTCGCCATTGCCCGGTGCGTAGGCGTAGCCCTTGTCGATCAGCGTCTGGATCATCGCGTGCATGCCGGGAATATGGTCGGTGGCCCGCGGCTCCATGTCCGGCTTGAGGATGTTGAGACGTGCCTCGTCCTCGTGCATCGCCGCGATCATGCGTTCGGTCAGCGCCTCGAACGACTCGCCGCTCTCGTTGGCGCGGTTGATGATCTTGTCGTCGATGTCGGTGATGTTGCGCACGTAAGTCAGGTCATAGCCGCTGAAACGCAACCAGCGGGTCACCAGGTCGAAGGCAACCATGCTGCGACCGTGGCCCAGGTGGCAGTAGTCGTACACGGTCATGCCGCAGACATACATGCGGACCTTGTTGCCATCCAGCGGCTTGAAGACTTCTTTGCTCTTGGTGAGCGTGTTGTAGATCGTAAGCACAGGGTTTCCCTTAAGACTTGATCACTGACCCCAGGAATCGCGCAAGGTCACGGTACGGTTGAACACCGGGGCACCGGGTTTCGAGTCCTTGATATCCGCGCAGAAGTAACCTTCGCGCTCGAACTGAAAGCGGTCCTCCGGCTGTGCGTTGCCCAGCGAAGGTTCGGCACGACAACCAGTGAGTACATGCAGGGAGTCAGGGTTGATGTTGTCCAGGAAGCTGGCGCTGTCTTCGGCCTTCTCCGGGTTCGGCGAACGGAACAGGCGATCGTACAGGCGCACTTCGCACTCGACGCTGGCGGCCGCCGGCACCCAGTGGATCACGCCCTTGACCTTGCGCCCTTCAGGGTTCTTGCCGAGGGTGTCGGGGTCGTAGGAGCAACGCAACTCGATGATGTTGCCGTCGGCATCCTTGATGGCTTCGTCGGCGCGGATCACATAACTGCCGCGCAGCCGTACTTCACCGGCCGGCTCCAGGCGCTTGTAGCCCTTGGGCGGCTCTTCCATGAAGTCTTCACGGTCGATGTAGATTTCCCGGGCGAACGGCAGGACGCGCACGCCCATGTCTTCCTTCGGATGGCAAGGCAGCTCGAGGTTCTCGACCTGGCCTTCCGGGTAGTTGGTGATCACGACTTTCAGCGGGCGCAGCACGCACATGGCACGCGGGGCGCTCTGGTCCAGGTCCTCGCGGATGCTGAATTCCAGCATGCCGAAGTCCACCACGCCGTCGGAACGGTTGGTGCCGACCATCTCGCAGAAGTTGCGGATCGATTTCGGCGTATAGCCACGCCGACGAAAGCCCGACAGCGTCGACATGCGCGGGTCGTCCCAGCCGTTGACGTGTTGCTCGTCCACCAACTGCTTGAGCTTGCGCTTGCTGGTGATGGTGTAGTTCAGGTTCAGGCGGCTGAACTCGTACTGGCGCGGCTTGGCCGGCACGGGCAGGTGCTCGAGGAACCACTCGTACAACGGACGGTGGCTTTCGAACTCCAGGGTGCAGATCGAATGGGTGATGCCTTCGATGGCGTCCGACTGACCGTGGGTGAAGTCATAGTTGGGGTAGATGCACCATTTGTCGCCGGTCTGGTGGTGATGGGCGTGACGGATGCGGTACATGATCGGGTCACGCAGGTTCATGTTCGGCGAGGCCATGTCGATCTTGGCCCGCAGCACCCGCGCACCATCCGGGAACTCACCGGCGCGCATGCGGGCGAACAGGTCCAGGTTCTCCTCGACGCTGCGCTCGCGGAACGGGCTGTTGCGGCCGGGCTCGGTCAGGCTGCCGCGATATTCCCGGGCCTGCTCCGGGGTCAGGTCGCACACATAGGCCTTGCCGGCCTTGATCAGTTCCACCGCCCAGTCGTGCAATTGGTCGAAATATTGCGAGGCATAGCGCACCTCACCGGACCATTCGAAACCCAGCCACTTGACGTCGCTTTCGATCGCGTCGATGTATTCCTGGTCTTCCTTGGCCGGGTTGGTGTCGTCGAAACGCAGGTGCGTGACGCCACCGAACTCCTGGGCCAGGCCGAAGTTCACGCAGATCGACTTGGCGTGGCCGATGTGCAGGTAGCCGTTGGGCTCAGGCGGAAAACGGGTGACGATCTGCGTGTGCTTACCCGAATCCAGGTCCGCCTGGATGATCGGGCGCAGGAAATTGACCGGAACGGCCGGGCCGGTCTTGGAATTCGAGGTAGGGTCGACAGTGGGCTTGCTCATAGGATCCTTGAACAGACAAGTGCGCGGCCGGGTGCGGCCTGATAAATCAAAACCCGTATCATAGCCGATGCTGTCAAGCCGCTGACAGCGCCAGGCCCGGCAAACGATTGAATTTATTCGGCTGCCAGACGAAAAACAGCCTCGAAATTCGTGCCTGGCACGCTAAACTGCCCAGCCTGGCCGATTGAAGCCAGATCGGTTGCCGGCGTTCGCGCCCAAGAACCCACGAATTCCATGAAAGAGTAGTCATCATGAGCAAAGTCAAACTGACCACCAACCACGGCGACATCGTTCTGCAACTGAACGCCGAAAAAGCCCCCGTGACCGTCGCCAACTTCCTCGAGTATGTGAAGGCCGGTCACTACACCAACACCATTTTCCACCGCGTCATCGGCAACTTCATGATCCAGGGCGGCGGTTTCGAACCGGGCATGAAAGAAAAGAAAGACAAGCGCCCAAGCATCCAGAACGAAGCCGACAACGGTCTGCCGAACAAGAAGTACAGCGTCGCCATGGCCCGTACCATGGAGCCGCATTCGGCCTCCGCGCAGTTCTTCATCAACGTGGCCGACAACAGCTTCCTGAACCACAGCGCCAAGACCGTCCAGGGCTGGGGCTACGCCGTGTTCGGTGAAGTGATCGAGGGCACCGATGTGGTCGACAGCATCAAAGGCGTCTCCACCACGTCCAAGGCCGGCCACCAGGACGTCCCGGCAGACGACGTGATCATCGAGAAAGCCGAGATCATTGAGTGATACTGCTGATTTCAGATCTGCATCTGGAAGAGGAGCGCCCGGACATTACCCGGGCGTTTCTGGATTTACTCGCCACACGCGCCCGTTCGGCGCAAGCGCTTTACATTCTGGGGGACTTCTTCGAAGCCTGGATCGGCGACGATGCCATGACACCCTTCCAGCGCTCCATCTGCCAGGCCCTGCGCACCTTGAGCGACAGCGGCACGGCCATTTTCCTGATGCACGGCAATCGCGACTTCATGCTGGGACAGGCCTTCTGCAAAGCGGCCGGCTGCACCCTGATCAAGGACCCGACTGTCGTGCAGCTCAACGGCGAGCCGGTGCTGCTGATGCACGGCGACAGTCTCTGCACCCGCGACGAAGGCTATATGAAGTTGCGACGCTGGCTGCGCAATCCGCTCACGCTGTTCATCCTGCGCCACCTGCCCCTGGGCAGCCGCCGGAAACTGGCGCGCAAGCTGCGCAGCGAAAGCCGCACGCAGACCCGGATGAAAGCCAACGACATCATCGACGTCACGCCCGAGGAAGTCCCGCGGGTCATGCAGCAATACGGCGTGAAAACCCTGGTCCACGGCCATACCCACCGCCCCGCCATCCACAAGCTGCAACTGGGCGAACAGGCCGCCCGGCGCATCGTGCTAGGGGACTGGGACAAGCAAGGCTGGGCATTGCAGGTGGATGAACAGGGTTTCGCGCTGGCCTCGTTTGGGTTCGCCCCACCGCCGCTGCTATCCGCACCCGAGACACCTCCCAGCCAAACCTGAATTCCCCTGTGGGGGCGGGCTTGCTCGCGATAGCGGTGTTTTCAGTCAGCATAAAAGTTGACTGTCATGCCGCCATCGCGAGCAAGCTCGCTCCCACACTGGATTATTGAATCGTTGGATCAATGCCCCGCCGACGCCGGCCCCGCCTTCGCCGCGAACGGCGGCCTGGCCAGCCATACCAGCATGATCAACCCCATGAATGCCCAGCCCAGCAGCGTGAAGTAATCCACGGTGGAGAGCATGTACGCCTGGCTGTTGAGAATCTGGTCGAGCTGGGCATAGGCCGGTGTGCTGGCGCCGCCGAGCTGGTTGAGTGCCTCGCGGGTGGCGGGGTCGAACGTGCTGATACTTTCGCTCAGGTAGGCATGGTGCTGGTCGGCCCGACGGATCCAGATCCAGGTGGTCAGGGACGCGGCGAAGCTGCCGCCCAGGGTCCGCAGGAATGTCGCCAGGCCCGCGCCGTCGGCGATCTGCTGGGGCGGCAGGTCGGACATCAGGATGCTCAGCGTCGGCATGAAGAACAGCGCCACGCCGATGCCCATGAACAACTGCACCAGGGCGATGTGCTGGAAATCCACCTCATTGGTGAACCCGGCGCGCATGAAGCAGCTCAGGCCGATGGCCAGGAACGCCAGCCCGGCCAACAGGCGCAGGTCGAACTTGTGAGCGTATTTGCCGACGAAGGGCGACATCAGCACCGGCAGGATACCAATGGGCGCCACGGCCAGCCCGGCCCAGGTGGCGGTATAGCCCATCTGCGTCTGCAGCCATTGCGGCAGGATCAGGTTGATGCCGAAGAAACCGGCATAACCGCCCACCAGCACGATGGTGCCGATGCGAAAGTTGCGATAGGCGAACAACCGCAGATTGACCACCGGATGCCGGTCAGTCATTTCCCAGATCACGAACACCGCCAGGGCGATCACCGAGACCAGGGCGCCGATGATGATGAAATTCGATTCGAACCAGTCCAGGTCGTTGCCCTTGTCGAGAATCACCTGGAGCGCGCCGACACCGATGACCAACGTGATCAACCCGACGTAATCCATCGGTTGGCGACTGGTGACCACCGGTCGCGCCTTGAGCTGCTGGCGCACCACCATCACCGCGAAAATCCCGATGGGCACGTTGATGAAGAAGATCCACGGCCAGCTGTAGCTGTCGGTGATCCAGCCCCCCAGGATCGGCCCGGCAATCGGCGCCACCACGGTGACCATCGCCAGCAATGCCAGGGCCATCCCCCGCCTGGCGGGCGGATACACCGCGATCAGCAAGGTCTGGGTCATCGGGTACAACGGCCCTGCCACCAGCCCTTGAAGCACACGGAAGCCGATCAGCTCCGGCATCGAAGTGGAAACGCCACACAAGAATGAAGCGAGCACGAACAGCATCGTCGCCCACAAGAACAGCTTGACCTCGCCAAACCGACGACTGAGCCAGCCGGTCAACGGCAAGGCGATGGCATTGCTCACGGCGAACGAAGTGATGACCCAGGTGCCCTGCTCGGAGCTTACCCCCAGGTTGCCGGATATCGTCGGCAGGGCGACGTTGGCGATGGTGGTATCGAGCACCTGCATGAACGTCGCCAGCGACAGCCCGATGGTGCTGAGCAACAGGCTGGGCGGCGTGAAGGACGCGTTATTGCTCATTACGAAATCCTATGAAGCGAAGGTGGCGAAATCGCGGGCAAAGTGGGCCGGACTCAGCCCTGTTTGGACCCAGGAACATGGTCAACCTCTGTGGCGAGGGGATTTATCCCCGCTGGGCTGCGAAGCCGCCCCTGAACCTGCGGCTCGGAGTGTCAGGGTCAACGCTTCAATCAGATGGGACTGCTTCGCAGCCCATAGGGGATAAATCCCTCGCCACAGATTCGTCAGCGTTGCACCGTCTTGCTGGCAGCCGCACTGTTGTCATGGATCAGGCGGGTGATCATCGCGTCGGCGTCAGCCAGTTGCCGTTCGTAGACCTGGGTGCTGAACGTGGCCTTCTGCGGGGGCTGCTGGGCCAGCACAGGGCCGCTCTGGTCCCTCAGGTTGACGTTGACTTCGGTGGACAGGCCGACCCGCAACGGATGCCTGGCCAGTTCCTCGGCGTTGACATGGATCCGCACCGGCACCCGCTGGACGATCTTGATCCAGTTGCCGGTGGCGTTCTGTGCCGGCAGCAGGGCGAACGCGCTGCCGGTTCCCGCACCGAGGCTGTCGACCGTGCCGCTGTACTTCACATCGCTGCCATAGAGGTCGGTTTCGATCTCCACCGGCTGGCCGATGCGCATGTCACGCAACTGGGTTTCCTTGAAGTTGGCGTCGATCCACAACTGGTCCAGGGGAATCACCGCCATCAGTGCGGTGCCCGGCTGCACCCGCTGCCCCAGTTGCACGGTGCGCTTGGCGACGTAACCTGTGACCGGCGCGATCAGGGTGCTGCGGGCATTGGCCAGGTAAGCCTGGCGCAGTTGCGCAGCGGCGGACTGCACGTCGGGATGGGACGACACCACCGTATCGTCCACCAGGGCGCTGGTGGTCTTGAGTTGTTGCCGGGCATTGGCGAGGGCGTTCTGGGCCGAGGTCAGGTCGTCCCGGGCATGGGACAGCTCTTCCTGGGAGATCGCGCCGCCCGCCGCCAGGTTCTTGCGGCGGTTGTAGTTTTCCTGGGCCTTCTGCACTTCGGCTTCCTGCGCATTGACCTGCGCTCGCATGCCGTCGACGTTGCTGTACAGCCCCCGCACCTGGCGCACTGTACGCGCCAGGTTGGCCTGGGCACTTTGCAGCCCCACTTCGGCGTCGTTCGGGTCGAATTGCACCAGCACCTGGCCCTCGCGAACCAGGTCGCCATCATCGGCGCCAATGCTCACTACGGTGCCGCTGACCTGCGGTGTGATTTCCACCACGTTGCCGTTCACATAAGCATCGTCGGTGCTTTCGTTCCAGCGCCCGTACAATTCGTGCCAGGCCCAGACACCCAGGCCGCCCAGGATCACCACCAGCGCCAGGGCCAGCAACATCACCTTGCGCTTGCGAGGATTGTTGTCCTGGACATTTTCGGATTGGGTCGTTTCGGCAGTCGCCATGACATATACCTCGAATCAGTTATTCGGCGTGGTGGAGACCGGCGTGGCCGAGGCCAGTGTGTCGGTCTCGAAACCACCGCCCAGGGCCTGCATCAGTTGGATCGACAAATCGATCTGCTCGGCATTGAGGGTCGCCAGTTGGCGCTGGGCCTGGAGCAGTTGCTGCTCGACGCTCAGCACGTCCAGGTAATTCCCGATACCGGAGCCGTAACGCTGGACCACGGTGTCGTAGGAGCTCTGCGCGATATCGGTCGCATGCTGTTGGGCACCGATCTGCCGTGCGATGTCGCGCAGTTGGTTGATGGTGTCGCTGACATCCCCAAGGGCCCTGACCAGGCTCTGGTTGTATTGCGCCACCGCCAGGTCGTAATCGGCGTCGCGGGCATCCAGGTCCGCCCGCAGCCGCCCGCCGTCGAAAATCGGCAGCGATACGGTGGGCGCAACGTTGAAGAAGCGGCTGGGCGAGCCGAACATCGCATCACCCAACAGCGACTGCACTCCCGCCGCCGCGCTCAGGTTGAGGTTGGGATAGAAGTTGGTCTTGCCGGCCTCGATGTTCTTGCCCGCCGCCTCGACCCGCCAGCGCGCCGCCACCAGGTCCGGACGACGGCCCAGCAGCTCAGCCGGCAGGTTCGATGGCAAGGCGACCGCGCTGGCTTTCAGCACGTTGGGCCGAGCGATTTCATTGCCACGGTCCGGGCCCTTGCCCAACAGCACCGCCAGGGCGATCCGGGCACTTTGCAGGCGTTTTTCCGCGTCGATGCGAGAGGCATCGGCACTGGCTTCCAGGCTTTCGGTCTGCTGGAACTGGTACTCGCTGTCAATCCCGGCGCTGAGGCGGCGCTTGCTCAGGTCAAGCATCTGTCGGGTGCGCTTGAGGTCTTCGTCAGCCAGGTCATAAATGATGTGGGCCTGACCCAGGTCGCTATAGGCCCGGGCCACGTCGGCGGCCAGGGTCAACTGTGCGGCCTGGCGGTCGATCTCGGCCGCGCGGGCCTGGCCCAGAGCAGCTTCCCAGGCGGCACGCTGGCCGCCCCAGAGGTCGAAGTTGTAATTGAAGTCGACGCTCAGCGAACGCAGCGTGCTGTACGCCCCGCCCTGCCCCGCCGGGTCCTGGTCCCGGGCCAGCCGAGAACGGCTGACGCTGCCACTGGCATCGAGGGTGGGCATGCGCGCCGCATTGGCGGCATACGCCGCGGCGCTGGCCTGATGGACGCGGGCACTGGCGACCTGCATGTCCGGACTGTCGCGCAAGGCTTCACGGATCAGGCCATCGAGCTGCGGATCGCCGAGGCTGCTCCACCAGTCGCGCTTGGGCCATGAGGCCGGCGACAGCGTGACGCCATTCAAGGATTGCCCTGCCTTCAGGCTCTGGGCTTCAAGGCTGACGCCTTGGGTTTCAAGGCCGCTGTAACTGGCGCAACCGGCCAGGCTCATGGCCAGCAGCACCAGGCTCAAACGGGTACGCAAGGTTCTACGCTTCATTTGTCCCCCAATCGCAGCACCGTGATGGGATCACCGGCGGCGAGCAGAATTTTCTTGAGGATCTGTTCGAGGGTTTGCAGCTCCTCGCGGCTGATGGCACCGGCCAGCTGGTTCATGGCGTCGGCGCCGATGTACGGCAAGCGATCGGCGAGGGCCTGGCCCGCGTCGGTCAGGACCAGCTGCACCTGGCGGCGGTCCTGCGCCGAACGATGGCGAACCAGGAACCCCTTCTGTTCCAGGCGATCGAGCATGCGTGTCATCGAGCCGCTGTCCAGGGACAGGTATCGGCACAGCTCGGCCGGCGTGTCGATGCCATGCTGGGCCATGATGATCAGCACCTTGAACTGTGCGGCGGTGATGCCGACGGGTTCCATGTGGGTGTCGATGATCCGATCCTTGAGCAGCGCGGCACGTCCGAGCAGCATGCCGAGGTGGCAATTGTGGAATTCATCTGGAGTGAAATGCTTCATCTGGGCACCGTTTGCTGCCTAGGCAGTGAATGTATGTCGAGATATTACTGCTTAGGCAGCAAATGTCAAACAAATAGATAGCTAGCTAATAACTAGCAGACGAAACGCAGACATCCCTGTGGGGGCGAGCTTGCTCGCTCCCACAGGGATTGGCTCTACACGGGTTTGGGAGAAAGGCTAGAAATCGCGCTTGTAGAAGATGTCCAGGGAACTGGCGACGCCGCTGGCGGCTTCGAGGTAGACCTTCTTGCTGAGCTTGTAGCGCAGGGCGATGGTGTTGGCCGGCTCGAACACACCGACGCCGTAGCGCAGGCTGAGTTTTTCCGACAGGTTGCCGCTGGCCACCACGCTGGTGGTATTGCCGCTGCCCTGGGTGTCGAGCTGGAAGTCGTCGATGCCCAGGTTATTGGCCAGGCTGGTGGTCACCCCCGAACTGCCCATCAGGCCCAGGCCCAATGCCGCCTGGGCGAGCATGTTGTTGTCCTCGCCGGTGGTGCTGAGCGGTCGCCCCAGCACCAGGTAGGACAGTGCCTGCTCCTGGCTCATGGCCGGCTCGGAAAAGATTTGCGTGGTCGGCTGCTCGGCGCTGCCGCTCAGGCGGATACCGGCGATCACGTCATCGGTCTGGCGGATTGCTTCGATGTCCAGGTAAGGCTGGTCGATGGGCCCGGCGAACAGCAACCGCGCCCGACGCACCGTCAGCCGCTGCCCATAGGCCCGGTAGCGGCCATCGTTGAGCCAGAGCTCGCCACGGGTATCCATGTTGTCGCCGATGTGGACCTGGCCCTGCACGTTGGCGGTCAACCCAAACCCGGAGAACGCCAGTTTTTCCTGACCGACGATGACATCGATGTCCATCGCCATGGCGATGGGCACCTTGCCCTCTTCGGTCTGGTGGCCGACGATCACCGTGTCATCCGACACCTTGACGGTGGAAGGTGGCAATTCGCGGATGGTGATGTCGCCCTTGGGCACCAGGACCTTGCCGGCGATGGACAGGCGCTCCCCCTGCAGGGTGATGTCCAGGTCCGGAGCCACGTCCAGTTGTGCATAAGGCTCGACGGTCACCGGCAACTGCGAGCCCTTGAGGGCCAGGTTCATGCTCAGGGCCTCGCCCCAGCCGAGGCTTCCCACCAGGCTGCCCCGACCGTTCTTGCCGCTCTTCCAGTCGCCGTCCAGGCGCACCGTATCGCCTGCGATCATGGCCCGCATCTGCAAGGCTTCGAGGCTGACCGGCAACTCCGGGCCCGATACCTGGCCGTCGCTGAGCACGAGGCTGCCGTTGACCTGGGGCGCCAACAGGCTACCTGCCAACGTGCCGCTGCCGTTCAGGTGCCCGGTGAGGGTTTCCACCATCGGCACGAACGGCCGGGCGACCGACAGGTCCAGGCCGGTCAGGCGGAACGAGCCGCTGAGGGGCTTGCTGGCGGGCAAGGGATTGATCTGGGCCTGGAGCATCAGCTCACCCAGCCTTGTACCGACGAAATTCAGCTGGGTGTCGATGCGCTTGGGCGTCAGGCGACTGTCGAGGGTCAAGGTCTGATAGGGGAAGTCCAGCCATGGCGCCGTATCGCGGGCCTTGTCGCGAATACGCAGGGTGCCTGCGCTGGCATCCACCTGGATGCGACCGTTCGGGCCGCTGGCCGGCAGGTCCAGTTGCAGGTCGGCATTGAGCCGGCCCTGCCAGGCGAAATCCTTGGGCATCCACTGGGCCAGGCTTTCGATGGGGAACTGCTTGAGGTGATAACGCAGCTTGGGCTCCGGCATCAGGCGCTGGTCTTCGCCGCACAGGCTGGCCTGCCCGGAACGCCAGCAATGGGCGCCGACATTGAGCGTGCCGTTGGCCAGGCGTTCCAGCTTCGCCGGCGCCTGCAGGCGCCAGCCCTGGCCGCCGGCCTGGACAACGCCGCTGGCCAGGCGCCCGCGCCAGTTGCCCTGGTCGAGCGCGCCATCGAATGCCAGGGTCGTGTCCAGCTGAGGGCCTTGCAAATCCAGGTTCAGTTTCTGCTGTCTGACATCCCCCTGCCCACTCACCGTCAGGACGCCCAGCGAAGTCTCTCCTGCCCGGATGCCGCTGGCCTTGAGGTCGATCTTGCCCCGTTGCGCGTTGTCGAGGGTCGCATCCAGGTTCAGGCTTTGCAGGTGATTGCCCTCAAACGCCAGCTGTGTGCCCTGCAGGCCAAGCTTGCCTTGGGGCGCCTTGAGCGTCCCGTTGACATCGACTCGGCCCGTGACCTGGCCGCGCAGCTGCGGCCAGAGCTGGGCCAGGCGGGAAAGCTTGACGTCGATCCGCCCGGTGAGCTGCTGTTGCAGACTGGCGCTGCCGTTGATGCGGTTATCCCCCAGTCGCATGTCCAGTGCACCGAGATCCCAATGCTCGCCGGCACCGCGGGCCGTGGCCTGGAGCAACGCAGGCTGGCCACGCAATCTGCCCTTGAGGTCGAGCTTCGCGTCGAGGTCGAGGCTGTCGTTTTTCATCGCCCCTTGACTGTGCAACGACCCGGCCAGGGTGCCGGGCAGCTCGGCAAGCCAGTAAGCCGGGTCGATGGCCGACAATTGCAGTGCGGTATCCCAGGCGATGCCGTCGGCGAATTGCAGGTTCAGGTGCCCTTCGGCCTTGCCCTGCCCCGCGACGAGCTTGAGCTGCGGCAAGTGGATTTGTGTCAGGTTGCCGCTGAACGGGCTGTCCAGGCTGAAAGCCCCGGCGGGTCCGTCCAGCGCAGCCTGGAAGTTGCCCAGGTATTGGCCATCTGTGTAGGAGATTTCGCCATTGAAGCTGCGCAATGCCACCTGCGGCTCTTCGACCAACGGGTAGAGGCGATGCCAGGGGAAATCCAGCCAGGCGATCTTCGCTTCGGCGCTCAGGCCTTCGCGCCAATCCACCTGTCCGGTCAGCTTCAGGTGCTGCTGGTCGCTGGCGTTCAGGTCCAGGCCGGCGATCTGCGCGCCGTCGGCGTCCACCTTGCCTTGCAGCCGCAGCGCCACGGGCCCCTGCTCGGCAGGCAACTTGGCGCTGCCCAGCAATTGATAACCATGCTCCAGATCTCCCTCGCCGGTCAGCTCCACCTGGTTGAGCAACAGCGTGTCCGGCAGATCGGCGCTGGCCCTGAAACCGTCGGCGGTCATGCGCACCTTGGCCGGCAGATTGTCCGCCAGCGGTTGTAGCTCGCCAGTCAGTCGGCCTTGCAGGTAGCCACTGCTGTCGGCGTTGAGTCGCAGGGTCTTGAGCAGGTCGCCGTCGACGTGCAAATCCAGCGCCCAGGGCGTAGTGCCCGGCGCCGGCAGGATCAATCGGCCCTGGGCCTGAAGGGGCCAGTCGCCCCCCGGTTGCAGCAGGCCGGACAGTTGCAGGCTCAGTTCGTCGCGCTGCAACCGCAGCGACTCGATCCGCATACCCTGGGCGGTCCAATGGGCGGTCAGTTGCAACCCCTTGAGCTGTTCGCTGCCGTTGAACAGCAGGCTGCCGACCTGCACATCGCCCAGCTCGATGGCCACCGGCAGGCCCAGGTCGGGCAAGGTGATCGGGCCGCTTTCTGGCGCATCGGTGGAGGCCGGCAATTGCAGGCTGATCCTGTCGGCCTTGAGTCGTTCGATACACAGGGTCATGCGCATCAGGCACAGGGGCGACCAGGCCAACAGCACTCCATCGACTTCGAGCCGGCTGCCGTCCTGTTGCCACGACACATGATCGGCGCTCCATTGGCCGCCCAGGCGCCCCTGGAAATTTTCCGTCGCCAGCCCCGGCACCCGCGCCAGCGCCCAGCGGCTACCCGATTGCGTACCGAGGATGACACCCAGCGCCAGCGTCAACACCGCCAGCAACGCAGCGAGCGCCAGCAGCGTTATTTTCAAACCACGATTCACAGCTCGGGCCCCATGGAAAAATGCAATCGAATGCCACCATCGTCGTCCATGGCATGGGCCAGGTCGAGGCGGATCGGGCCTACCGGCGATACCCAGCGCACGCCGACCCCGACCCCGGTCTTGAGGCTCGGCAGCTCAAGGCTGTTGAAGGAATTGCCTTGGTCGACGAACGTCGCCACCCGCCATTTTTCGGCGATGGAATATTGATACTCGAGGCTGCCGGCCACCATGTAGCGGCCACCGATGCGATCGCCCTCGGAGTTTTCCGGCGACAGGCTCTGGTAGTCGTAGCCACGCACGCTCTGGTCGCCGCCGGCAAAAAAGCGCAAGGACGGCGGTATGGATTTGTAGCCATTGGTGGCGCTGCCGCCGATCTGGGCCCGGGCCAGCAGGCGATGCTTGTCGAACACGGTGGTCAGGCCCTTGACCATCGCGGTGCCGTATAACAGGTTGTTGTCCGATCCCAACCCTTCCTTGGCGACCTTGGTGTCGAACTGCAAGCTGTAGCCGTTGCGCGGGTCGATGCGGTTGTCGCTGCGCAGGTAGGAATAACTGACGCCGGGCATCAGCAAGGTACTCAGGCCCGCATCGTCGCCGAGGCGATATTCCTCGCGCTGCCATTTGAGCGACACCACCCGCTGCCAGCCGCTGGGCAACTTGCTGTGCCACTCAGGTCCCACGGTCAGCAGCTTGCTGAGGCTGTCGGTGCCGGCCAGCTCTTCGTACTGGTACCCCCCGGCGTAGCGCAGCTTGTCGGTCAACGGCGGATCCAGCGGCACGTCATACCACAGGCCGACGTTCTGCCGGGGCGCCGACACTTCCGCCTCCCAGCCGTAACTGTGGCCCTGGGGGTTGACCCAATGGCGCGTCCAGTTAGCCTTGGCCCGTGGCCCGACATCGGTGGAGAACCCCAGGCCGAGGCCCATGGTGCGTGGCTTGCGGGTGTCGAGGCGGACCGCCACCGGGATCACATTGTCGGTGGCTGCGGCGGGAGCCGCGTCCACACGAACCCCCTCGAAATAGCCGCTCGATTGCAATGCCTGGTTCAACTCGGCGATCAACTCTGAGTCGTAGGGCGTGCCCGCCTTGAACGGTACCATGCGTCGCAACAGGTCTTCGTCGAACGGTGTGTCGCCTTCGAAACTCACCGGCCCCAGGGCATAGCGCGGACCGCTGTCGTAGATCAACTCGATATCGGCGACGCCGGCCTGGGGGTCCACCAGCAATCGCTGGCTGGCGAAATGCCCGCTGAAGAAACCATAGCGCGACGCCTGGTTCTGAATCATGCGCTTGGCGTCTTCATAGCGCCCATGATCGAGCACCGCGCCGGGCTTGAGGGCATCGTTGTCCGGTACACGGAAAGCCTTGAGGGAAGCCGCTGGCCCATTGATGCGCACCGTGACATTGCGCAGGTGCACCGGCTCGCCGGGGTCGATGGTCAGGATCAGGCGCGGGCGCTCGCCGCCCTTGACCTCACTGTCGATTTGCGGCTGGTAGTAACCCAGCGCCTGGGCGGCCTTGCGGGCCTGTTCCTCGGCACCGCGACTGAAGCGCAGCAATGCCTCCTCGTCACGATCGCCCAACCCACCGATATAACCTTCTACGTTGGCCTTGAGCGCGTCATTGGAGGGTTTGATCCGTACATCCAATTCACTTTGTGCCAGCGCCGCGCAGCTGAGGGACAGCAGGAGCGCGCCGCTGGTCATTCTTCCTGGGAGTTTCATGGCGCGGATGCTATCACGGGGTTGGGAGCCTGATAGAGCCGGACATGTCTCAAAAGTTCGCCGACTCAACCCGTGGCGCTTTGCACGACCTGAGGACTGGCGTGGAAAAACACATGCTCGCGGATCGGTCCTACAGCAATTTCGCCAATTTCCTCGTAGCCCTGACGTTTATAGAACTCCAGGTAACGCGGGTTGCCTGTATCCAGCACCACTCCCTGGGAATTCGGGTCCACCGCGCACCAATTGTGCACGGCCTCCAGCAACTGCTCGCCCAGATGCTTGCCCTGGAACTGTGGGTGAACGCCCAGCAACGGCAGTACATGGACGGCATCCGAGGGCAGGCACGCCAGCACCGCCGCATGATAGTCCAGATAGCGCCGGGTGCAGCGGAACCCGGTGCTCAGGACCATGCGCAAGCGCCAGGCCCAGCTTTCGGTGATGCCCAGGCGCCGCTGCGGCGGGGCGATCAGGGCAATGCCCACCAGCCTGTCGTTGACCAGCAGGCCGATGGCCGGCAGTTCCTGGAGAAAATGCTGCTTGACCAGTTCCCGCACCGTCGCCCGTACCCGCTGCTCATAACCGGGGCGCTCGGATTCGAACAGGTAGCTGAAGGTCGGCTCATGGCGGTAGGCCTGGTACAGCAGGGAACGTGCTTCGCGGGAGTAGCCGCTGTCGAGCATATGGACATCTGCGGTGGCGGTCTCAGGCATGGCGTTGGATCTCCTGGGCGGGGCTCGGTGAGGCCCTGCTCTTATTGAGTACGAACCCGATAAGGTTACGATCGTTCCTACACGCCAAGGACATTAGCAGCGCATTTGTCCCACTGCCACGCGGTGGCTCGCCTCACAGGCCACTATCCCCGTTCCGACATGTCAGCTAGCATCGCAGTTTTGCCAGGACAGCCGACCATGAAGATCGTCTCCTTCAACATCAATGGGCTACGCGCCCGCCCCCATCAGCTGGCGGCGCTGATCGAGAAGCACCAGCCGGACGTGATCGGCCTGCAGGAAACCAAGGTCCACGACGAGCAGTTTCCAGTGGCCGAAGTGCAAGCGCTGGGCTACCACGTTCACTACCACGGGCAAAAAGGCCACTACGGTGTCGCCCTGCTCTCCCGCCAGGCGCCATTGAGCCTGTACAAAGGCTTCGAAGGCGACGATGAAGACGCCCAGCGGCGCTTTATCTGGGGCACCTTCGCCGATGCCAACGGCGTGCCGGTGACCATCATGAACGGTTACTTCCCACAAGGTGAAAGCCGCGATCACCCGACCAAATTCCCGGCCAAGGAGCGTTTCTACAGCGACCTGCAGCAATTGCTGGAAAGCCGCTTCAGCAACGAACAGCCGCTGGTGGTCATGGGCGACGTGAACATTTCCCCGGAAGACTGCGACATCGGCATCGGCCCGGACAACATGAAACGCTGGTTGAAGACCGGCAAATGCAGCTTCCTGCCGGAAGAACGCGAATGGATGGCCCGCTTGAAGAACTGGGGCCTGGTGGACAGTTTTCGCCATTTGAACCCGGACGTCGCCGACCGCTTCAGCTGGTTCGACTACCGCAGCCGCGGCTTCGAGGACGAGCCCAAGCGCGGCCTGCGCATCGACCTGATCCTCGCCTCCCACGGCCTGTTGCCGCGAGTCAAGGATGCCGGTGTGGATTATGAACTGCGGGGCATGGAGAAACCTTCGGACCACGCGCCGATCTGGCTGGAATTGAGCTGACACCGGCCGCACCCCGTCCAGTGGGAGCGAACCTGCTCGCTCCCACTGGATCGCCTCTGTCATTCGCGCCGCGTCGCACGCCCGTCATATTTCAGCAACCTGATTGACTTAATCTTCCATCACTTCCCAGGTTCCGAAGGTACCGGCATGCGGCTGTGGATTGGTTTTCTCGTGGGCCTCTGGCTGCCCCTTGCGGCCTGCGCCAGCGCATTGCCAATCCCCGAGCACGGGCCGGCGCTGCGCATCCAGGGTTCGAATACCATTGGCGCGGCGCTGGGACCGGCCCTGGTCAGGGGCCTGATGATCGAGCGCGGACTGCTCGAAGTCAGCAGCGAAATCACCGGACGTGAAAACGAACAACGAATCGTCGGCCAGACCGCCGCAGGCCGGCGCGTGGAAATCGACATTGCGGCCCACGGATCCAGCACCGGCTTCGCCGCCCTGAAGCAGGCCAGCGCCGATCTGGCGGCCTCTTCCCGACCGATCAAGGACAGCGAGCTGCAGGAACTGAAGTCCCTCGGCGACTTGAAAAGTCCCGGCGCCGAGCAAGTCATCGCCATCGATGGCCTGGCGATCATTCTTCATCCCCAAAACCCGTTGCGTCAGCTTGATACCTTGCAGCTCGCCCGAATATTCAGCGGCGAGGCAAAAACCTGGGAAGCCTTGGGCGGCGTTGGCGGCGCCATACATCTGTATGCCAGGGACGAACAGTCCGGCACCTACGATACCTTCAAGGAACTGGTCCTGAGCCGGCAAGGTAAACGGCTGGATCCTACAGCCCGACGTTACGAATCCAGCGAACAGCTCTCTGACGCCGTCAGCCAGGATCCGCAAGGAATCGGGTTCATCGGCCTGCCCTATGTCCGCCAGGCCAAGGCAGTGGCGATCGTCGATGGCGACTCCCAGCCCATGCTGCCACTCAACAGCCTGATTGCCACCGAAGACTATCCTTTGTCCCGGCGCCTGTTCTTCTATCTGCCTGCATCGCCGAACAACCCCTGGGCCGAGGCGCTGGTGGAGTTCGCCCAGAGCGACCAGGGCCAGGCCATCGTCGCGGCCAACGGGTTCATTGCCCAGACAGTCCAGGCCATGGCCGTTACCCCCAATGCACTGATGCCCGAGGGCTACCAGGCCCTGAGCCGCCACGCCCAGCGCCTGAGCGTGAATTTCCGCTTCGAGGAAGGCAGCGCCAGCCTGGACAGCAAGGCTCATCAGGACCTGGGCCGGGTGCTCGACTATATCCAGAGGCACGGCAAGACCGAGCGCCGAGTGACGCTGGTGGGTTTCGGCGACGCCAAGGACGACCCGGCGCGGGCAGACCTGCTGTCCAGGTTGCGGGCCATGGCGGTGCGGCGTGAACTGGTCAAGTACGGCGTGACACTGCGGGAAGTCCGCGGCTTCGGCGCGCTGATGCCGGTGGCGGCCAACAACGAAGATGAAGGAAGGATCAGGAATCGACGAGTGGAGGTTTGGGTCTACTAGCGATATCAAGACAGACGCCACTCTTGTGGCGAGGGATTTATCATCGCTGGAAACCAGCTTTGTGGCGAGGGGATTTATCCCCGCTCGGCTGCGCAGCAGTCGTCAACCAGCCGACGCGGTTCATCTGTTCTCCGTGGCGTCCGGTGTGGGGCTGCTGCGCAGCCCAACGGGGATAAATCCCCTCGCCACAGGGGGTTGTCGCAGGCAGGTTGTGCAGGCTGACGGCTATCGATCAGCCAACTCCATGATCATCCGCGACAACAGGTAAATCCGCGGTACCACGCTCTCAACTTCCGCGTACTCTTGCGGCGTATGAATGTTGCCGCCGACGATGCCGAAACCATCCAGCGTCGGCGTACCGACGCCGGCGGACAGGCTGGCATCCGCCGCCCCGCCGCTGCCTTCTTCGGTCAGTTTGCGCCCCAGCTCGCCATAGATGCCCTGGGCCATGGCCATCAGGCGATCCGACTCGGCCGTCTGCGGCATGGGTGGCAAGCCACGCTTGAGGCTGGTGGTGACCTCGGTGTCGGGGATCAGCTTGTCTTTCGACACACGGGCCAGGTCCTTTTCGATGCGGTCGAACTCTTCCGGCACCGCCGCCCGCACATCGGCCTTGGCGCTGGCCTGGTCGGGAATCACGTTGGTCCGGTCACCCGCGTTGAGCACCGTGAAGTTGATGGTGGTTTTCTTCTCCGCATCGCCGAGCTTGCCCAGTTGCAGGATCTGGTGTGCCGCTTCCATCGCCGCATTGCGACCCAGTTCCGGCGCGACACCGGCATGGGAGGCCTTGCCCTTGACCTCCACCAGCGCCGTGGCACTGCCCTTGCGCCATACCACCAGGCCATCGGCCGGGCGCCCCGGTTCAAGGTTCAGCGTCACGTCGTGGGCCTTGGCGGTTTTCTTGATCAGGTCGGTGGCGGCGTCCGAGCCGGTCTCTTCGCTGGCATCAAGCAGGAAAGTGATCTGCGCGTAGTTCTTGAAGTCGAGATTCTTCAGCACTTTCAGCGCATAAATCCCGGCGACGATGCCGCCCTTGTCATCCATCACCCCCGGCCCATAGGCGCGCCCGTCCTTGATGTGAAAAGGCCGCTCGGCGGCCGAGCCTTCCTTGAACACCGTGTCCATGTGAGCCATCAGCAGGATCTTCGCCTTGCCGGTGCCCTTGAGGGTTGCCAGGACATGCTGAGTGCCATCCGAATTCGGCACCTTTTCGAAGCTGAAGCCGAGCTTCTTCAGCTCATCGATGGCGATCTCACCGACCTGAGTCAACCCCGGTACATAGCCGGAACCGGAATCGATGTTCACCAACCGTTCGAGCAATTTCAGGGCCTCGCCCTTGTACTGTTCAGCTTGAGTCAATACCGGTTGATGAGGCTGCGCGAAGGCAACGGGGGCGAAGGCACCGAGGGCCAGGCTCAAGCCGAGACTGACGGCCAGACGGGAGCGAAGCGAGGTAATCGTCATGGTTTCATCCTTGTTCCGTATCGAGTGAGTGCCTTGGCACCCTACCCGACAATGACGCAAGGCTCTAGCCGTACAATCAACAAGCCCTCGCGGACGAGTCCTCTACCGACAACAGTCGTAGGAACGAGGGAAGCAAAATAAAGAAATGCAGGGCGATACGACAAACTCCCCAGAACTTTCCGACGCACCTTTCAGGTTGCCGCTCGGAAGGCGGACGTTTAGCGTAGTTATTAGCGAACGCTCTACAAACTCATTGCCAGGGAGGCATTTTGAAAAATCAAACAGACCACCTAAAACAATAAATCTGCCACCCATAGTTGTTACGCCCGAGCCACCACAACCGTCGCCACTGCTCAGTTCGCCGAAAATCCCCCTGGGTACACCGCCAAACCGCTCCCTTGGAGCGGAATAGTTGTTGAACAACCTGAAATAAACACGCTCTTCAGCAAGAAAAACATCAAGCATCCCGATCAATCGACAATCATCTTCGCTACCATTGCCACTCAACTAAACAGAATAGAAAAAACCTATAATTCACACGCTCCGTTTTTCAGGTCCGAGCTTGACGAGGAAATTGCCAAAAAACCAGCCCCTGGTAACCAAGTGCACTAAAGCAATACAAACATGAAAAATCTATCGTCGATGAACTTCTTAAGATCAAGAACAGCGAACTGCAAAAAATCACTGCGACAGCGAAGACTTTTTATGGAAGAAGCCCTTTCGATAAAGACTTCAAACAAAACGCCGTTGACTTTGTAAATATTTTTCACACAAGCAGAGAGCCTTCACTAACAACCTACAACAGATGGCTTACCTCCATCACCGCTACGTACACGGCCAGGATGTTTGCCGCAAAAATAAAAATTCTTTCGGAAAAATCCAAGCAACTCGCCTCAACCATCGCAACCACAGGAGCTAAGAGAAACAACATATAGCCGTTTGGACCAACCGATACAACCAGGAAATAAATGCCATTATCAATCGATATCAACTGGACAAGGCCAGCCTGGAGAAAAGAGTCCAGGCCGAACAGCGCGGCAGGGAATATGAGGAATTTGGAAATTTCAATTATGGCGCTACCGGCACAGTAGCAGGAATTTCAGAACAGATCCTACTAAGAGCGGCAGGAGCGGCTCAATCCATAGCAGGGACGTCAGAGGAATAGTTTGGAAAGTGGTGGGCAGAATCGCCTTACGGCGATGACGAAGTGGACCAAATCTGGATAAAAGCAGGGGTAAGGTATGCTCAAAGCAAGGACATCTAAACGAACCTGCCTGATTCTGTCAGCAGTCTGCATTATGCAGGCGATATACATTTACATGGAGTCCCCCGCTACACCGGAACCGTCAGAAATAATTTCAGTAACCCCTGTTGACTCAACAGGCGCTATTTACGAAGTACTTTACAATTCAGGCGGAGCGACCGTCCCTTTCATCTATCGATATTTCCTTATGGAAAAAATTAACGACCCCGTTGAGGCACTTGATAAAAATCATCCCATCCATTTCTTGTAACCAAAAGCCCCAATGCTGTCCGAACAGTTCTGCCAGGAAGAGTAAAACTTACGACCCTGGATACGATCTACAAATACAGAAACACCGCATATTACAAAACAAACGGAGAATTGAAAGGAATCAAACTAGATTTGACCTCAGATATGCCTTGATCCATCACTGTCACTGGTGACCACTCCTCCAATTAAAGAAGCGACATACCCCCGGTACAAGCCGGGGACATCCCTTGCTCTCGCCTCCTCACGTCCCGCTCGACAGCTACCAGAAGCCGCGCCACGCCAGATGACTCACAACAAGAAGCAACGCACCATCAGGAATGCCATGGCTTTCACAACTTCCACCCAAGCAAAAGCAACCCTGCCGTCGCGGTGTGCCCGCCTTTGAGCTTCACTTACTACTGCTATACAGGTAGCCCAAGGCTGGGCAATCGAATTCTGTCGTGACTCATGGAGGTCATACATGCTGGTGTTGTGGGTACTCCTCGCCGTGTTTGTCGCCTGGTGCTGGCTGACCTATCCGGGTATTGGCCAGGTACTGTTCGACTTGAGCATGGCACTGGAAACGCGCCTCTCCCGGTTGCGCAAGATCACGGTGCCGATCAGCGAGATGACGGTATCGACGCTGCAAGGCGGACCTTACGAAGCGTCCGCCAGCATACTGATGCTGCACGGCTACAGTGCCGACAAGAACCTCTGGCTGCGCATGGCCAGGTCCTTTGTCAATGACTACCGGGTGGTGATTCCCGACCTGGCCGGCCATGGCGAAACCGGCTTCAAGGCTGGTGGTGGCTACGACATCCCGACCCAGGCCAGGCGGGTGATCGAACTGCTCGACGCTTGTGGCCTGGACAAGGTCCACGTGATCGGCAACTCCATGGGCGGCTATCTCGCCGCATGGCTGGCAGCCACTTCGCCGGAGCGCGTACTGACCCTGGCGCTGCTCAATCCAGCCGGCGTCACGTCCCCGCAACCCAGCGACATGGATCGCCTGGTGGCCGCCGGCCGAAACCCGTCCCTCATGGGTTCGCGGGATGATTTCCCACCGTTCTACGCCTTGACCATGGCCTCGCCGCCCTGGGTGCCGAAAGTGGTACTGGCGGCGGTGGCCGAGCAGTATGTCCAGCGCCGGGAAGAGTTGGCGGAGATCTACGCGGACTTTACCGCCAGCCCGCCGATGGAACCGCGCCTGGGTGATATCCGTGCGCCGTCGTTGCTTGTCTGGGGTCGGCAAGACCGGATGATCGACGTCAGCTGCGTCCCTGTATGGAGCAAGGGCATCGCGGATTTGCGAGTGGAAATCTGGGACGGCCTCGGCCACTTGCCGCCCATGGAAAAACCAGCAAGGACTGCGGCGTTGTATCGGGATTTTCTCAAGGGACTAAGGCAATGACCTACGATGGTTCAAGGCTCTTGCGACTTGCTCTGGCAGGAGGACTTCTCCCCGACTGCCTGGCCCGCCACGACAGTCATCCAATGCCGGGGCCGGTCGCTGAACGGGAACACGCGCGATGAACATTCTCTATGACGAACACCTCGACGGCACTCTGCCAAAGGTGGACAGACAGGCCCTTCTTCAGGCCTTGCAGACCCAGGTTCCGGACCTGGAAGTCCTGCATCGCCAGGAAGACCTCAAGCCCTACGAATGCGACGGCCTCTCGGCCTATCGCACTACCCCCCTGCTGGTGGTGTTGCCGCGGCGAGTCGAACAGGTCCAGGCGTTACTCAAGCTGTGCCATGAGCGCAACGTTCCGGTGGTAGCCCGGGGCGCGGGGACCGGCTTGTCCGGCGGCGCCCTGCCCCTGGCAAGCGGCGTGCTGCTGGTCATGGCCCGCTTCAACCAGATTCTGCACATCGACCCCGACGCTCGCACCGCACGCCTGCAACCCGGCGTGCGCAACCTGGCGATCTCCCAGGCGGCGGCGCCTTTCGGGCTGTATTACGCACCGGACCCCTCCTCCCAGATCGCTTGCTCCATCGGCGGCAACGTCGCTGAAAATGCCGGGGGCGTGCATTGCCTGAAGTACGGGCTGACGGTGCACAACCTGTTGAAGCTGGAAATGCTCACCATCGAAGGCGAACACCTGACCCTGGGCAGCGAGGCCCTGGACTCCCCCGGCCTGGACCTGCTGGCACTGTTCACCGGCTCAGAAGGCTTGCTGGGAGTGATCACCGAAGTCACGGTCAAACTGTTGCCACGTCCCCAGGTCGCCAGGGTGCTGCTGGCCAGTTTCGACTCGGTGGACAAGGCCGGCCGGGCGGTGGCCGATATCATCGCCGCCGGCATCATTCCTGGCGGCCTGGAAATGATGGACAACCTGGCGATCCGCGCCGCCGAGGATTTCATCCACGCCGGTTATCCGGTGGATGCCGAAGCCATCCTGCTGTGCGAACTGGACGGGGTCGAGGCCGATGTCCATGACGACTGCGAACGGGTCCGCCAGGTATTGCACCAGGCCGGCGCCACCGAGGTGCGCCAGGCCAGGGACGAGGCTGAGCGCCTGCGGTTCTGGGCCGGACGCAAGAACGCCTTCCCGGCGGTGGGCCGACTGGCGCCGGACTACTACTGCATGGACGGCACCATTCCCCGGCGCGCCCTGCCCGAAGTATTGCAGCGCATCGCCAGCCTCGGCGCCGAACACGGGCTGCGGGTCGCCAACGTGTTTCATGCCGGCGACGGCAACATGCATCCGCTGATCCTGTTCGATGCCAATCAGCCCGGCGAACTGGAGCGCGCCGAAACCCTGGGCGGCAAGATCCTCGAGCTCTGTGTCCAGGTGGGCGGCAGCATCACGGGTGAACATGGCGTGGGACGGGAAAAGATCAACCAGATGTGCACCCAGTTCAACAGCGACGAACTGAACCTGTTCCATGCCGTAAAAGCGGCGTTCGATCCTGCCGGCCTGCTCAATCCCGGCAAGAACATCCCTACCCTGCACCGCTGCGCCGAATTCGGAGCGATGCATATCCATGGCGGGCAACTGCCTTTCCCCGAACTGGAGCGTTTCTGATGAGCGGCGAAGTCGACCGCGACGCCAGCGACCTGTTGCTCGAACAGGTCAACCGTGCCCGGGCCAACACGACGCCGTTGCGCATCCAGGGTTCGAACAGCAAGGCCTTCCTGGGACGGGAGGTGGCCGGCGAGGTGCTGGACACCCGGGTCCATCGGGGCATCGTCCACTACGACCCCACCGAGCTGGTCGTTACCGTCCGCGCCGGCACCCCGCTGCGCGAACTGCTCGCGGCCCTGGACAACGCCGGCCAGCAATTGCCGTGCGAACCACCGGCGTTCGGCGAGCACGCCACCGTGGGTGGCATGGTCGCCACCGGGCTGTCGGGGCCACGCCGCCCTTGGGCCGGATCGGTACGCGACTTCGTCCTGGGGACCCGCCTGATCAGCGGCCACGGCACGTTGCTGCGCTTTGGCGGCGAGGTCATGAAGAACGTTGCCGGTTATGACCTGTCACGCCTGCTGGCAGGCAGCCTGGGTTGCCTTGGGGTGATCATCGAAGTGTCCTTGAAGGTCCTGCCCAAGCCCCGCCACAGCCTGAGCATCCGCCTGGAAATGGGCAGCGCCGAAGCGCTGGAGAACCTCGCCGAATGGGGCCGGCAGCCCTTGCCCATCAGTGCCGCCAGCCATGACGGCGACTGCCTGCACCTGCGCCTGGAAGGTGGCGAAGGCTCGGTCAGCGCGGCTCACCAGCGGTTCGGCGGCGAAGTGATCGACAGCCGGTACTGGTCGGACCTGAATGAACATCGCCTGGTTTTCTTCGATGAAGGACTTCCCCTGTGGCGCCTGTCAGTGCCCAACCACGTCGGCCCGCTGGACCTGCCAGGCCCGCAGCTGCTCGATTGGGCCGGCGCGCAACGCTGGCTGAAAACCGACGCCGATACGGTGCAGGCCCTGGCCCGGGAAGTGGGCGGCCATGCCACCTGCTACAGTCATGGCGCCACCGACACGCCGTTTCAACCGTTGGCCCCGGCGCTGCTGCGCTACCACCGCAGCCTCAAGGCCCAGCTCGATCCCCTGGGTTTGTTCAACCCGGGACGGATGTATCCGCAGTTCTAGGCTCTGTTTGAAAAGCCTTGAGATGACGGTCAGGCAAGGCAAAAAACGGCGAGTAAACGCAGTGTACTGGAGCACATGGGCATTCTGATCGGACTGTGTGCGCGAGGCCGGTTTCAACGCGGTATGGCCGTGTACGGATATATTTCAGACAGAGCCTGGAGGTCCCTTGCGATGCAAACCCGTTTCAGCGACGAAGCCCGACAACTGCCCCGCGCCGAAGAAGCCGAACGGATCCTGCGTAGCTGCGTGCATTGCGGCTTCTGCAACGCCACCTGCCCGACTTATCAATTGCTGGGGGACGAACTGGACGGTCCGCGAGGCCGCATCTACCTGATCAAGCAAGTGCTCGAAGGCCAACCGGCCACCACCAGCACTCAACTGCATCTGGACCGCTGCCTGTCGTGTCGCAACTGCGAGACCACCTGCCCGTCGGGCGTGGATTACCACAACCTGCTGGACATCGGTCGGGCGGTGGTCGATGCCGCGGTACCGCGCCCCGCCGGCCAACGTGCGCTGCGCCTGGGTTTGCGGGGCCTGGCCCCCAGCCCCGAGCGGTTCAAGGCCCTGCTGCTTTTGGGCAGCGTGTTCCGTCCGCTGTTGCCTGCGACGTTGAGCGCCAAGCTGCCCCGTACGCACGCGCGCCTCTCCGAGCGCCCGGTGGCGCGCCATACGCGCACCGTGCTGATGCTCGAAGGTTGCGTGCAACCGGGCCTGTCTCCCAACACCAATGCGGCGGCTGCACGCGTGCTGGACCGCCTGGGCATCAGCGTCGTCGCCTGTGAAGAAGCGGGCTGCTGCGGTGCGCTGGACTATCACCTCGACGCTCAGGCCACCGGGCTGGACCGCGCCCGACGCAACATCGATGCCTGGTGGCCGCACCTGGCCAATGGCGCCGAAGCCATTGTCCAGACCGCCAGCGGTTGTGGTGCCTTCATCAAGGACTACGGCCATCTGCTGGCGCACGATCCCGACTATGCCGCCAAGGCGAAACAGGTGAGCGCGCGCGCCCTGGACCTGGTGCAAGTGCTCGGCAGCGAACCCCTGGAACAGATCTGCGCAGCGAAAGACCGTCGCATCGCGGTCCACTGCCCTTGCACCCTGCAGCACGCACAGAAACTCGGCGGCAGCGTCGAGGCCTTGCTGGCACGGCTGGGCTTCAACCTCACCCCGGTTCCCGACGGCCATCTGTGCTGCGGCTCGGCCGGCACCTATTCCCTGACCCAGCCGACCCTGGCGCGACAGCTGCGGGACAACCGCCTCAATGCCCTGGAAAGCGGCCATCCGGAACTGATCGTCACCGCCAACGTCGGTTGCCAGAACCACCTGGACGGCGCCGGGCGCACCCCCGTGCGACACTGGATCGAACTGGTGGATCAGTCCCTCACAGAATGAAGTCGTGAAGATTCTTCGTTTGTCGCCGCTGACGAAGGCTGCGATCTTTCGTTGTACTTGCCCGCCGATTTCCATTGCCCGAACCAGGAATCCCCGCCATGAGCTTCGTCAGTCCCGACCTGATCCGCCAACGCTTCTCCAAGGCGATGTCCGAGATGTACCGTGACGAGGTGCCGTTGTACGGCGCACTGATGAACCTGGTGGAGCACACCAATGCCCAGGTGTTGCTCAACGATCCACAATTGGCCGAGCACCTGGACAGCACTGGCGAACGTCAACGCCTGGACATGGAGCGCCATGGGGCGATCCGCGTCGGCACCGCGACGGAACTGGCCACCCTGGCCCGGCTGTTCGCGGTCATGGGCATGCAACCGGTGGGTTACTACGACCTGACGCCGGCCGGGGTGCCGGTGCACTCCACCGCGTTTCGCGCCGTGCATGAAAGCGCACTGCAGGTCAGTCCGTTCCGGGTATTCACCTCGTTGCTGCGCCTGGAACTGATCGAGAACAGCGAGCTTCGGGCCTTTGCCCAATCGGTGCTGGATAAACGGCAGATTTTCACGCCCCTGGCCCTTCAGCTCATCGACCTTGCCGAGCGCCAGGGTGGCCTGAGCGAACCACAAGCCGAAGACTTCGTCCTGCAGGCCCTGGAGACGTTTCGCTGGCACAGCCACGCCACCGTCACGGCCGAGCAGTACCGTCAACTCAGCGCCCAGCATCGCTTGATCGCTGACGTGGTGGCCTTCAAGGGCCCGCACATCAACCACCTGACGCCACGCACCCTGGACATCGACATCGTCCAGGCCCAGATGCCCGTCCACGGCATCACACCCAAAGCGGTGGTCGAAGGCCCACCTCGCCGCCGGTGTCCGATCCTGTTGCGCCAGACCAGTTTCAAAGCCCTGGACGAACCGGTCGCGTTCACCGACCCGGCCGGCACCCAGGGCAGCCATAGCGCCCGCTTTGGTGAAATCGAACAACGAGGCGCCGCCCTCACGCCCAAGGGGCGCGCGCTCTACGATCAGTTGCTGAACGCAGCCCGGGACGCCCTCGGGGAATTTCCCAACGAGGCCAATGCCCAGCGCTACAACACACTGATGGCCGAGCACTTCCTGCAGTTCCCTGACGACCAGGATGAATTGCGTCGACAGGCACTGGCGTACTTCCGCTATTTCGTCACGCCAAAAGGCCTGGCCGCCAAGGGCACACTGGAGCAATCAACTGAGCTGGAACGTCTGGTGGAACAGGGTTACCTGCGCGCCGAGCCTCTGGTGTACGAGGATTTCCTGCCGGTCAGTGCCGCGGGGATCTTCCAGTCGAACCTCGGCGACGACGCCCAGAGCCATTATGCCGGGCAGTCCAACCGCCAGGCCTTCGAAGAGGCACTGGGACGGGCGACGATCGATGAACTGCGGTTGTATGCCGAGACGCAACAGCGCTCCATCGATCAATGCAGGGAGGCATTGAGCATTCAGGTTTAGGGTTTGTCTGCGCCGGGATGGGCGGGCCCGACAAGAACGGGCGAGAAGTTCGAACGGTGTTCGCCCAGTGCAACGGCCTCGGCATTCCATGCACTGGTAAAGAGCCAGACACTGGGCGAACGAAAGCAATAATAGAGCAACTCCAGGAGGATGTCCGGCCGCCCAGTTAAATAATTATTTAATCTGGATGCCAATTTCTCCAGATATCCCAGTGAGTTATACAAACAGTTATACAAATAAGCCGGGGTAGTACAAATACAACTTATCACTCCCCGGCTGGCAAGTTGCAAGTGTCACTACCGGGACCGATCTACACCGGGCGATGACCTGAAGGGTGCCGTCCGGTTTTCTGTGCATCGGTGTCTTCGGCGCCTGGCTCGCCCTGCTGTTGTTTGCGCTTGGCCGGATCATTGGGACGCAGGGCGTCGTTATCGCGCTCCACTTCGCCGGGCATCGCCGGCTCATCGGGGTTCTGGGTGGTAGGTTTCATGGTATCTCCTGGGATGCTCAGGCTTCGGGGTCGGCGACTTCTTCGGCAACGTTGGCGTCCGGCGAGCGCTGGTGAAGCTGCTCGGCCCGGGTCTTGAGGTCCTGCCATTGCGCCAGATCGACGGCCCCCTGGCCGAACAGATCATTGGCCACCCGCATCAATTCGGCGAAATGCGCATCGGGCGATTGCTGCCAGTAGGCCTTGTCGTCGAACAGCCGCTGCCAATCGGCCACTGACGGAGGTTTGAGGTCATCGCTCATGACGGGCTCCTGATGAGGTGCTTCATAAGCTATGAGGGCTGGCGTCGGCGGGGAGTTCCGGGATTCTCAATAGCCGGTCATTTCCAGGTAACCGGTGCCGCCATGGCTGCCACTCATTTTCACCGGCCCTTCCCAATAAGGAATGCGCAGGTCCATCCAGGCGTCGGGATTCAGGGCGACGGTGGTGATGTCCAGCTGCTTGCCGGGGATCTTGATGGACCAGCGCACCGGCATCGCTCGCCCGGCGACCTTGGCCCTGTCCAGTGGCTCCAGGCTGATTTCCCCGGCATGCAGGGTCTGCGCCTGGCCCCGGGCATCGATCCAGGTGCCCGTGAGGTAGGGCTCGCCATTGCTGTGTCGCATGCGATAGAGCATCACGTGCTCACCGCTGTCCAGGTGCAGGGAAAACCAGTCCCATCCGGTCTGGTTGGCGGTCAGCGGCTGGCTGCTCCATTCGCGATCGAGCCAGGCCGGACCACTGACCTGATAGCGCTGGCCGTCGATATCGAGGTGACCGCTGGCCTGGAAAAAAGGCTGGCTGTAGTAATACGACGCCTGGCCCTGTTCGGATTTCTGGCTGAAACCGGCTTCTCCCTGCAACACCAGCGGCCGGCTTGAAACGAGCCGCAGCTCATAGCTGAAACGCGGGTCGTGAGCCTTCAACTGCATGTCTGCCAAGGGATCGTTTCCCGAGGCCTGGGTAGCGAACCGCCAGTCATCGATCCAGGCATCGAAAGGGCTCGCCTGGACCCCGGCCTGCCCTATCCCGCCCCGGGCGTAGCGTTCGGCGGCGTGGTGGACGGTGGCGGACGTGACGGCAGCGTGGCCGAGCCAGATTGTCTGGTTGCGCCAGCCCTCGGCCTGTGGGGCGGCGCTCAGGGCGCTGCGGAACAGCGTCCATTGCACGCCGAAATCGCGGCCCTGGGCATCCTTGAGATTGGCGGTGACGTACCACCATTCGATGCGAAACCCCTCATGGGCTCCGTGATCCCGGGGAAAACCGAACACCCGCCCCGGCACCACCGGCGTGAACGCAACGGCTTCGCCACCAAGACCGGCAAAGCCCTTGGGTGACGAGGCGTCATCACAGCCGCCCAGCCACAGCGCCAGCAACATCAAGCCAATTCGAAACTTCATGGGCTGTCTTCCTGGGAAAAGCGCCTCAGCAGATCGGCCGGCTGCGTGCGATACAACGCGTACAGCGGCCAGGCCGACGCCAATAGCGTGGCGAACATCGCCAGGGCCAGCAGTTGCGCCAGTTGCAGTGGAAATACCCGTAGCGGCAGCCGCCAGCCAAAGGCCTGCACGTTGATCACCGCATCCAGGCACCAGGCCAGGGCGATCCCCAGCGGCAAGGCCAGCACCAACGTCAACAGCGCCAACAGCCAGGTCTGCCCCAGGTTGAGCAACATCAGCTGCCGGCGCGTCACCCCCAACGCCCACAGCGGCGCCAACTGGCCAAGACGACTCTGGCTCTGGGTCAGCAGACTGATGAACAGCGCCACCCCGGCCACGGCCAGGGTCAGGCCGTTGAGCGCAGCGGTGGCGGCAAAGGTGCGCTCGAAGACCTGGGTCGACCACCCCTTGAGCCGGGCCTGATCGACGATACGACTGTCATCCAGGGCAAATCGCGCTTGCAGGTCCGTCACCAATGCGGCAATCGCCGACGCTTCAATGTGCAGGTTGAAGCGATACGGCGTCAACGTTGGCCAATGCCTGAGCAAATGCTCGGCATTGACCAGTACATGCCCCTTGGGGTTGCCGTAGTCGGCATAGATGCCAACGATGCGCGCAACCCACGGCCCCTGCGGCGTCGGCACGCTCAGCCGGTCGCCGATGCCGAGCCTGAGGCGCCGGGCCAGTTGCTCGCTGAGCATCAGCGTGTCGGCGCCAGCCAGTTGCTCCCACGGGTTATCGCCGGCGGCTTCCAGCAACGGCCAGTGCTGGCGATAGCCGGGATGGTCGACGATGCCGAAGATATCCGTCGGCCATCCCTGCAACGGAATCGACACCTGCCAGTTGGGCAAGATGGCGGTGACCGCCGGTTGCTGCTTCAGCCAGGCCTGCAGCTCGCCGGCCTGGGCCGGGCTCTGCGGGCTGACGTACAACTCAGCGGAGAGCCGTTGTTCGAGCCAGTCATTGAACGTCTGGCGGAAGCCGGAGGTCATGCTGCCGGCCCCGATATTCGCCGCCAGCGCCAGCAGCAGGGCCATCAGCGCCAGGCTCAATGTCGGCAACTGCTGCCGGCAATCGGCGAGAAACCACTGGCCGAGCACGGCGTGGGTGCGGTGACGCAGCAGGTTCAAGGCGCTATTGAGCAACACCGGCAAGGCCAGGGCCGCCCCCAGCAGCAACGTCGTCATCAGGACAAACCCGCTGGCCAGGCTATCGCCCCACATCAGCGCTGAAACCGCGACCAGCGCCGCCAGGGCCGCAATCCAGCCCTGGCGTTTCAGCCAACGTGCGTGGGCCTGATGCCATGCCTGGGGATTGGCCAGGGCCAGCAACGGCAGGCGCGCGGCGCGCAACAGGCTGTCAGCCCCGGCCAGCACTGCGCCGAGCAGGCTCAGGCCCACACCACTGAGCCACCACCACGAGCTGAGGCTCAGGTGCCCGGCCACCTCGGCGCCGTAAAGCCCTCGCAGACTGGCCGCGACATCGGGCAACAGCAAACTGGCCAGCCAATAGCCGCTGAGCACCCCGGCGACTCCGCCGAGCAGGGCCAGCGCCCCCAATTCCAGGGCCAGGCTGCCGATCAGCAAGCGGGCACTGACGCCGCAGGCACGCAGGGTTCGCAGCAGACCACGACGTTGTTCCAGGGCCAGGCCGATGGCCGCGTGGACGATAAACAGTCCCACCACGAAGGACAGGAACCCGAGAGCATCCAGGTTCAGATGAAAACTTTCGGTCAGGCGCGACAGGTTGTTTTCTTCATTGGCGTGCTTCAATTGCAGCCGACCGTTGAAGGCCTCCGGTAGCGCGGCGGAGAAACTGGCGGGCAGCGACAGCCGCGACAACTGGTCCGGCAACCGCAACACCTGTTGGGCGAACCCGATGTCCATCAGCAG
The DNA here is from genome assembly GCF_900156465.1 of Pseudomonas sp. 7SR1. NCBI lineage: Bacteria > Pseudomonadati > Pseudomonadota > Gammaproteobacteria > Pseudomonadales > Pseudomonadaceae > Pseudomonas > Pseudomonas sp. 7SR1. The sequence continues at coordinate 3,600,063 of NZ_LT707064.1, read as the reverse complement.
GATGCCCGGCGCCATGTCCGGCTGGGTATGCAGGGGGGGCAGCGTCTGCCCCTCGACAGTCCGGGGCCGGTCGCCCTCTCGCAGCCCGAGGGCCTGCAGGGTTGGCGGGGCAATCCAGGTACGACCGGGCTCGGTGAAGAACGCCACCACCTCGCTCATCTCCCGCGCCTGCCCTGCCAATGCGCCACCGGGCGGAAGCGACACCGGGTCGATGCCCATCAATTGCAGGCGCTGGCCCTCGTGCCCTTCCAGGGTCACCCTGGCCTGCAGCACCGGCGAAACCGGCCACCCCTGGCGGCGCAGGTCGATGAACCATTGTTGGGCAAAGGTGCCACCGCCGGGCGCATCAAGGCTGGCCTGGGGTTCGCCGCCGATGAGCTGGCTGGCACGTGCGTAGCTGTCCCGAGCCTGGCTGTTCAGTGCCTGGACACCGGTGAGCAGGCTGGTGGCAAGCCACAGGCCGGTGAGCACGCTGAAGAACTGCACCGGATGCTGGCGCCAGTGGCTGAGCAAGGCCTTGAGGGTCTGGCGCAAAATCATCACTGCGCTCGCATCGGCGCCAGCCGCCCGCGTTGCAGCACCACACGGTGGGCCAGGCGAGCCGCCACCCGCGGACTGTGGGTCACCATCAGCAGGCTGGTGGGACTGTCATCGAGCAGTTCCAGCAACAGTCGCAACACCTCGTCGCTGGTCGCCTCGTCGAGGCTGCCGGTGGGTTCGTCGGCCAGCAACAGGGGGGGCCGAGAAGCCAGCGCCCGCCCCAACGCCACCCGCTGCTGCTGCCCGCCGGAAAGCTGTTCGGGATAGCGCTGCAACAATTCCCCCAGCCCCAGTCGCCGCACCAGGTGCGCGTGCCAGCTCGGGTCATGGCGACCGCACAGGCGCGCCTGGAACGCCAGGTTGTCTTCCACCGACAAGCTGCTGATGAGGTTGAACTGCTGGAACACCAGGCCGATCTCCGTGCGTCGCCAATGGGCGAGCTGGCTTTCGCTCATGCCATCGAGCCGGTATTCGCCGCTGCGAATGCTCCCGCCATCGACCTTGTCCAACCCGGCGACCAGGTGCAGCAAGGTACTTTTGCCACTTCCGGACTCCCCCATCAACGCCATGCTGCTGCCAGGACGCAGCGTCAGGTCGACACCCTGCAGCACCGGCAAGGGGCCCTGGGGCGTGGCGTAGCTTTTGAAGACATCGCGGACTTCGAGCATGAAGAGGCTCACTGGATAATCGTGAGCGTCAGGATAGCGGACTGAGCGCAAGGTGGACCATCGCACCCACGAACCGCCCTATACCGCGACCACCCCCATGCGAGGTTGATGCCCGACGCGGTCGCCGTCAATGCCCCGCCGCCATTTCAGTCTGTGCCGGTGGAGGTGTCACGATGCTGTCCAGGTCAATGTGCTTCCAGGCCGGTTTTGCGCCGAGGCGGGCGTTGAAGCGATAGTTGAAGGTGAACGCGTCCTCGGTCGGTTGGTTCAGGGATTTTCCATAAGCCGACTCGACACCGGCCGGATCGTAGCCCATCAACTGCAACAGCGTCGGGAAGATGTTGTAGTGGCTGGAGCGGTCCTTGTTCTGCGCCAGGGCTCCGTGCCAATCGAGGGTCTGCAACTGGCTGCCCTGGATCAGCACCAGCGGCACCAGGCCTTCCTCCTCCACCGGGTCGCCACCACAATGCGTGTTGAGTCCCGGGTTGCCGCGCTCGTGCAAGTCCTGGCCGTGATCGGAGGTGTAGATCAGCACAGCGTTGCTCAGGTCGCCCTGGCGGAACAGGCGCTGGAAGAATTCGCCGACGTTCCACAGCACGGTGTTCTGGTATGCATTGCGGTACAACACCCAGTCCTCCTGTCGGCCGTTGAAACCATCGCGGCTTCCGGTATCGGCGACCTCCTGGAAGTGCCCTCGCGGCAGGGCCGGACGGTAGCTCATGAAGTCGTCGGGGTATTTGTCATGGACCGGAAAATGCGCGCCCATCTTGTTGACCACCACCAGTTCGGCGCGGTCGTTGCCCAGCAATGCGATGAGCCTGTCCGCCACCGCCATGTCCCGGTCGCGCACGCGGGTCTGGTCGAATTGGACGAACTCGTCGATGTCCTGTTTTTCCAGCTCGGTCATCAGGTTCTGCAGATTGCCTCCGGTGCGCTGGGCGTCGATGTAGACGGTGCGCAACCCGGCGGCCCTGGCGTACTGCCAGATCGACGGCTGGGTGCTGTTGATGCGCATGTAATCGGCCCGGGTGCCGCCATAGCGCAGCGTGACATTGGTATCGGCGCTGCAGTTGGCGATAGAGGCGGCGAAACCATAATTGAATATGTCCACGCCCGGCACCGGCGCCTTGAGCCCGCTGTGCACCCCGTACGGCGTGTTGATATCGAGGTAGTTGCCGGCGATGCTTTCGTCGATGATCAGCACGAGGTCATGCCCGATCGCTGACGTTCGCCGCGCCAGGCGGATCGGCTCCCGGGGGCCAACGGTGTTGTGCAGGCTCTCATAGGCAAACAGGTTCAGGTACGCCAGCGGGGTGTACATCACCGGCAAACCGCGCGCGCCCTCACCGGCCCGCAGGAACAGCACGGCACTGAGCAACAGCACCCCGAGCATGGGCGCGGCGATGGGCAGATAACCCGGCAACGGCACCCGGCGACGCGGCTTGAGCCCGATTCCCAACAACAGCAACAAACCGGCCGCCATCGCCCTGACGATCACTTCTCGATACTGCCAGGCGGCCTCCTGGATAAAGCCACCGGAATACACCAGCGACACGAACTGTGCGTAGGTGAGGTAGCTATCGGTGACCCGGGTGTAGACCTCGAAGAATACCGCCGAGGCAAACATCGCCAGCGCAAACAGATGCCGGATGAAGGCATGGCGAATGTGGGCGGTCATCCACAGCGCGACCACCAGCGCCACGAACATCGCACCGAAGAGGATCGTCGCCAAACCCAGGCCCAACGTCGCCAGGCGGTCGACGTAATAGTCGTACCCCCGAATCAGATACAGCGCCAGCAGCAGTTCCTTGATGTATCGGCCCATGTCTGTCTCGGCAGAAATCGCGACGTTGAGAAACGGTTCGTTTCTGCACAGTAGCAGCGACTTTCCAATGCGCAAGAAAAGAGACGAACGGCGCAAGCGTCAAAAAAAAGTTAGCCCAAAAATGACACACTTTTGAGACACAAATCGTCAAAACCTATGGATAAATACCGTTCATCGCTTTCTTAAAATCCATTTTCACCCTTTAAAACCGGGACTTTCTCAAGGCAGTCAATAACTTGATATCAAAAGGCCCGAACCTTTCTAGTTTTGCCAACACTGACAACTGTCATTTTGCTGACACGCTTTTCTGAAGCTGCGCTATACCCCCTCTAACAGTTTCATCCGAGTTACATCAACCGATTTACGAGGCGCGCCAAAATGGACGTGAGCGTATTTGGGACGGGGTATGTTGGGTTGATCCAGGCAGCAGCGCTGGCCGATGTAGGCCACCGCGTCCTGTGCATCGATATCGACCCGAACAAGATCCGGCAACTGCAGCAAGCGGTACCGCCATTCAGCGAGCCGGGGCTGTCCGGTCTGCTTGAAGACAACATCAAGACAGGGCGCCTGTCGTTCAGCTCCCAGGCCAGCGACGCGGTCAACCATGGCGAGCTGATCTTCATCGCCGTGGGCACCCCTGCCGATGAAGACGGCTCGGCGGACCTGAGCCATGTGCTGGCGGTCACCCGGCAGATCGCCGATTTCATGGACAGCGACCGCACCCTGATCATCAAGTCCACGGTGCCGGTGGGCACGGCCGACAAAGTCGCCGAATGCGCCCGCCAGGCACTGGCCCGGCGCGGCCTGAAACGCTTGAACGTGCGCGTGGTGTCCAACCCTGAATTTCTCAAGGAAGGCAGCGCCCTGGCCGATTGCATGCGGCCGGACCGGATCATCATCGGCACGGCCGACCCGCTGGCCCGCGACCAGATGAGCGAACTCTATGCGCCCTTCTGTCGCAACCACGAAAAGCTGATGTTCATGGACAACCGCAGCGCGGAACTGACCAAGTACGCCGCCAACGCCATGCTCGCCACTCGCATCAGTTTCATGAACGAACTGGCCAACCTCACCGAGCGCCTGGGTGCCGACATCGAGGCCGTGCGCAAGGGCATCGGTTCGGACCCGCGCATCGGTTATCACTTCATCTACCCCGGCTGTGGTTTCGGTGGCTCGTGCTTTCCCAAGGACCTGCGCGCCCTGCTGCACACGGCCGAACAGAGCGGCATGCCGCTGCGCCTGTTGCGCAGCGTCACCGATGTCAATGACAGCCAGCGGCATATCCTGTTCGAGAAGCTCGCCGGGCAATTCCCCGACGGCCTGGCGGGCAAATCGATCGCCATCTGGGGCCTGGCCTTCAAGCCCAACACCGACGACATGCGCGAAGCCCCCAGCCGTTACCTGATGGAGGCACTGTGGCGCGAAGGTGCCCGGGTCCAGGCCTACGACCCCGAGGCCATGTCCGAATGCCGGCGTATTTACGGCTACCGCAAGGACCTGAACCTGTGCGCCACCCGTGACGACACCCTGGAGGATGCCGACGCCCTGGTGATCTGCACCGAATGGAAGAACTTCCGCGTGGTGGATTTCGACCTGCTGGCCAGCAAACTGCGGGCCCGCCTCGTCATCGACGGACGCAACCTGTACAACCCCGAGCACCTGGCGGCCGCCGGGCTGCTGTACCGCGGGATCGGACTGCGGCACACGGTACCGGTCCAAGGGCCGCAAGCATGAACATCCTGGTGACCGGCGCGGCCGGCTTCATCGGTGCCCACTGTGTGCTGCGGCTGCTGCGCGACGGCCACCGGGTCTGCGGGCTGGACAATTTCAACGACTACTACGATCCCCAGCTCAAGCATGACCGCGTGGCCTGGGTGCAGGACCAGGCCGGCGAGTTTCCCCTGGTGCGGGCGGACCTGACCGACGCGACGGCCATCGACGCGCTGTTCCAGTCGCGCCGCCCGGACGTGGTGATCCACCTGGCTGCCCAGGCCGGGGTGCGCTATTCCCTGGAGCACCCCCAAGCCTACATCGACAGCAATGTCACGGGCTTTCTCAACATCCTGGAAAACTGCCGGCGCTATCCGGTCAGGCACCTGGTCTACGCCTCCTCCAGCTCGGTATACGGCGCCAACCAGCGCACGCCCTACTCCGTGCAGGATGGCGTCGACCACCCACTGTCGCTGTACGCGGCGAGCAAGAAAGCCAACGAACTGATGGCCCACAGCTACAGCCATCTGTTCGGCATTCCTTGCACGGGCCTGCGCTTCTTCACCGTGTACGGTCCCTGGGGCCGGCCGGACATGTCGCCGATCCAGTTCGCCCGGGCGATCACCGAAGACCGAGTGCTGCAGCTGTTCAACCATGGCGAGCACCAGCGCGACTTCACCTACATCGACGACATCATCGAGAGCATCGCCCGGCTGATCGACCAAGCGCCCCGGGTCACGCCCCTGTGGGATCACGAACAACCGGACCCGGCCACCAGCCGGGCCCCGTGGCGGATCTACAACATCGGCGGCCAGCACCCGATAACCCTGCGCACCTATGTCGCGCTGCTGGAAAAACACCTGGGCCGGACCGCTCGCATCGAACTGCTGCCCCTGCAAGCGGGGGACGTGCTCAACACCTGTGCCGATGCCAGCGACCTGGCACGCGCCACCGGTTTCCAGCCCGCCATCGGGCTGGACGAGGGCCTGGGTCGCTTCACCCGGTGGTTCCTCGATTACTACGCGCTGCCTGTTGCCCACCTGCCCGTTGCGGCCGAACTTCAACGGAGGAGTCTATGACCCGACATGAACAGCACATTCCCATCAATGTCCCCGGCGACAAGCGTGTCGACCCCGAACATCGCCGGCGCCTGGATGCCGCCATCCACCGGCAGGGCCGTGGCTGGCTGACCGGGCGCCATGGCGGGCGACCCTGGACCGTTTCGCGGACCAATCGTGTGGTGGCCTGCCTCGGCGCGCTGGTGCTGCTGGTGCTGCTCAGCCCGTTGCTGCTGGGCCTGGCGGTGCTGGTCAAGGTCTCCAGCCCCGGTCCGGTGCTGTTCGTACAGAAACGCACCGGCTACCGAGGCCGCGTCTTCGGCATGTACAAGTTCCGCACCATGATCGCCAATGCCGAAGCGCTAAAGGAGTCGCTGCGCCACCTCAACAAACACGGCGCCGATGCCATCGACTTCAAGATCGACAACGACCCGCGCATCACGCCCATCGGCCGGTTCCTGCGCCGCAGCAGCCTCGATGAACTGCCGAACCTGATCAATGTAGTGACCGGCGACATGCGCCTGGTAGGTCCACGACCGACCTCGTTCAACGCCTATCGCTACAAGGACAACCACCTCGCGCGCCTGAGCATCTACCCCGGCCTCACCGGCCTCTGGCAGATCTCCGGGCGCAGCGATATCGACTTCGACCAGCGTGTGGAACTGGACCTCAGCTACATCGCCGAACAGAGCCTGTTGCTGGATTTGAAGATCCTGATGATTACCCCTTTCAAAGTGTTCAGCGGCCACGGAGCGAGTTAAATGGACGGTTCAACGAATATCCTGACCATCGCAAGCCCGAGCGAGACCAACCTGACCTCGACCGTGCTCGACCCTTCCTTGCGGATTCTGCTTCTGACAGCCGCCAACACCGGCACCGGAACCACCACCAGTGCCATGGCACTGGCCGCCCAACTGGCGCAGATGAGCAGCGGCCGCGTATTGCTGGTGGATGCCAGCCAGTCGCCGCACAGCCTCAGCCAGCAACTGTTGCTGCACAAGGAGCGTGGCTTCAGCGACATGCTGTTCAACAGCCTCGCCCCGCCCCTGCTGCAGGATTGCGTGGTGCAGGCCTCCGGCATGCCTTTCGACGTGCTGCCCAACGGCCGCCTGGGGCACAACGCCGAACGCCTGAGCCCCGAGCGACTGCGTCCATTGTTCAGGCAGCTGGCGGCGCAATACCGCTTTGTGGTGGTGGACGCCGACGCGGTGTACTCGGCCTCCGACACCCTGGTCATGAGCACCCAGGCAGACGGCGTGGTGCTGGTGGTACGCGGTGAAGACACCCGTTGGGAAGTGGCCCAGGCCGCGCGCCAACGCCTGGCCCAGGCCGGCGCGAAGGTGGTGGGCAGCGTGTTCAACCGCCGCAAGTACTACATGCCCAAGTGGCTCTACAACAACCTGTAAGCCTGCAGAAGGATGACGAGATGAACGCCAGACTGCTTGTCCTGCTGTTGCTGCCGCTTGCCGGTTGCTCCAGCCATAACGAAAACATGACCATGCCGGTGCAGATCCTCACGGCCGCACCGGCCAACGCCCAGGCCACCGACATGCCCAAGGTGGAGAAGACCCTGCGGCCCCAGGACGTGCTGGATGTGATTTTCCACATCAGCACCACCGGCCCCCAGTCCTATCGGGTGCAACCCGGCGACCAGGTCGCGCTGAACTTCACTGCCGCCAGCCAGCTCAACGGCACGCAACAGGTGATGCCCGACGGCACCATCGAGCTGCCGGGGGCCAACACCTCGGTGAAGATCGCCGGCCAGACCACCGACGAAGCCCGCCTGACGGTGCAGCGTGCCTATGATCAGAAAATGCTGTTCCAGCCCAACCGCAACCAGTTGACGGTGCTGGTGACCAGCCCCCTGAGCAGCGAGACGAACCTCAGGAACACTCTGACGCACCCGGGCACCGGCATGAGCCGGGAAATCACCGTGGGCAGCGACGGGTATGCGAGCTTCCCGGAAATCGGCTCCATCCCGTTGCAAGGCATGACCGTCAACCAGCTGGAAGCCTTCCTCAACGAGCGCTACGCCAAGCTGCCCGGGCGCATGACCGTCGATGTGCTGCTCAAGTCCACCGCCGGCAACGAAATCTATGTGCTGGGTGAAGTCGCGCAGCCCGGCTCCTATCCGATCCGCCGGCCGATCTCGGTACTCGAGGCGCTGACCCTGGCCCGTGGCACGAACGTCAAGGCCCGGCTCGACTCGGTGGTAATCATGCGCCGTAACGGCAACCAGGTCGAAGCCCGGCACTACGACGTGGAAAAAGCCTTGAGCGGCGACGCGGCGCAGATCGCCTACCTGCAGCCGGAAGACATGCTCTTCGTGCCCAAGACCAAGCTTGCCAGTGCCGGCGAGCTGGCCCGGCAACTGGCCGATGTGGTGCTGTTCCAGGGCGTGGGGTTCAGCTTCGGCTACCGCGTCGACAACAAAGGCAGCGACAACTGAATCTCAGGTGACCGATCATGAGCCCCAAGGAAAACTATCTGCACGAGTTCTTCAGGATCTTCTTCGCCAACAAGCAGTGGGTGAAGCGCGTCTTCCTGATCTTCGCCGTGATCGCCCTGGTGCTGCCGTTGATGCTCAAGCAGAGCTTCGACATCACCGCCCAGGTGATCGTCCAGTCGAAAAAGCTCTCCCAGGGCGACGCCACCACGTCGCTGAACCAGGAAAACGCCACCTTCATTCCACCGTCCCTGGCGGACATGGAAACCGAAAGCAATATCCTGCGTTCTCCGGCGCTGATCCGGCAGACCATCGCCACCTTGCGCGAACAGGGCGAGTACACCCCCAGCCCCGGCATCCTCAACAAGTGGGTGAGCGACCCGCTCAAGCGCTATATCACCACGCCGCTGCGTGAATACGTGATCAACCCGTTGCGCGATGGCCTGGGACTGGAAGTCGACCCGGTGCGCGATACCGTGCTCGACACCCTGACCGACGAGGCCATCGAAAACCTGAAGATCGAGACCCTGCCCGGCTCCAACGTGATCTCCATCGTCTACAGCTTCGGCGATCCGGCCCAGGGCACGCGCTTCGTGGCGCAGCTGCTGCAGAACTACCTCACCGGGCGCCAGGAACTGCAATCGATCGAACTGCCGCAAACCTTCTACGAACAGAAGAAGACCCAGTACCAGCAGCGGCTCGACGGCCTGGAAGGCCATCGACTGGCGCTGCTGGAAGGCGTCGGCTCGTCCGATCCCAAGGAAGAAATCACCTTCCGCCTGAATGCCATCAACACCGAAGAACAGGCCTTGAACCTGTACCGCGACCGCCTGCTGCAAAGCCAGCGCTGGCTCGACTACCTCAAGGCCAGCCTGGCCTCGGCGAACAGTTCGCGCTTCAGCGACTACACCTTCCCGTTCACGTTCACCACCACGGTGGACAACATCGCGTTCGAGGACCGGGAGATCAAGCAACTGGGCGAGCAACTGACCAGTCAGGTCAGCCGCTACATGAATGACCTGGCGATCTTCCAGCCCGGCAGCGAACCGATGCTGCTGGCCCGCGAACAGATCGTCCGGACCCGCCAGCAGTTCCTCAAGGTGGTGAACAACCGGATCCAGGAACGCACCACCGACCTGGCGGTGGTCGGTTCGGTGATCGATCAGAAGGTCGCACGCATCGGCGCCTTCAAGGAGCGTATCCACCAACTGCAGGAGGCCCAAAGCAAACTGCGGCAGATGGACACCGAGATCAATGCCCTGCATGCGGCGTTCTCCACCTATGCCCAGCGGTTCGCCGAAGCCAGCACCGCCCGCTCGCTGGACAACGACCTGTCCAACGCCCGGGTGCTGAGCCCGCCCTTCGAACCGACGGCCGCGGCCTTTCCCAAGCCAATGCTGATCATCGTCTTCGGCCTGTTCAGCGGCCTGCTGCTGGCCATCGCCCTGGTCTACGTGCGTGAGTTCTTCGACCATCGCTTCAAGCATCCAGCACAGATCAGCCAGCAACTTGAGGTACCGGTGCTGCTGGTGATCAACGAGCAATCTGCGGAGCCGGTCAACCCGCATCGCAACTGGAGCCTGCCCAGCCTTGTCCATTGGGTGCGCAATTGAACGCGCCGTTCGGCCCGTCCCACCGCAGCAGCCCCCTGCCGATCATTCATTTGCTCGACAGCGGCGGCTTCTACGGGGCCGAGCGGATGCTGCTCGATCATTGCCTGGCCACGCCGGGACAGCACCAGGTGCTGTTCCTGGCGGCGCCGCCGACCTTGATCACGCGCTTCCGCCAGGCTGGGGTCGATTGCCACCACTGTGGGTCGTGGGCCGAGCTGTTGCGGCACCTGCGCCAGCGGCGCCACGAACGACCGCTGCTCAATACCCACAACTTCAAAGGGCTGCTGTTCGGCTGGGCGGCCGCCACGCTGCTGCGCCTGCCGCTGGTGATCACGCAGCATGGCTTCACGCCGCGCAGCCCCAAGCAGCGCTTCTATACCTGGTTGAGCTTGCAGCTGTGCCGTACGGCCTCGGTCAAGCGCGTGGTCTGCGTGGCCGAAAGCATCGCCGCGCTGCACCGCCAGGCCAGCGTGCGGGCGGAAAAACTCGACGTGATCCCCAACGGCCTGCCGGCCACCACCACGCTTTTGCCCCACCGAGACGACGGGCAGCGCTGGCGAGTGGGCTACGTCGGCCGCTTGAGCAGTGAGAAAGGCCCGGACCTGTTCCTCGACGCCATGATCCCGCTGTGCCAGCGCCATGGGTCGTTGCACGCCGTGATGCTCGGCGACGGCCCGGAACGCCAGGCCCTGCTCAAGCGCATCACCGATGCCGGATTGCCTACGCGCATCGAGCTGCCGGGGTACCAGACCGACATGAATGCCTGGTGGAGCCGCCTCGATGCCCTGGTGATCAGTTCGCGCACCGAAGGTACGCCGATGATCCTGCTCGAAGCCATGCAGGCCGGCGTGCCGGTGGTGGCGTTCGGCGTCGGTGGCATCCCCGACGTGTTGCAGGACCGCCACAACGGCCTGCTCGCCACGCCGGCCGACAGCGCCGCACTGGCCAGGCAGATCGAAACCCTGTTCAGCGAACCGCGCCTGGCGCAGATCCTGGCCGACAACGCGCGCCGCACCCAACGGGACCGCTACGACCTGCGCACGCTGGCCGAACGCTGGTCGCAGCTCTATATCCGCACGGCAAGGGAGGCTCGCCCATGATTGTCCCGCTCTCGCTCGTCAGCCTGCTGGGCCTGGTGTGCCTGGCATTGCTGGCCAGCCCCTACCCGTTCCTGGCGCCGGGCGCTGTGCTGGGCCTGGTGGGGGTCGCCATGCTGTACCGCAAGCCCGCCTGGGGCTTGCTGGGCATTGCCGCGCTGGTGCCCTTCGAAGGCCTGTTCAAGGAAAACTCCCTTTCCGGCAGCAAGTTCCTTGGGGTGGCGCTGATCCTGATCCTGATGTTGCAGCTGGCCCTGCACCAGATCCCCGGGACCCGCCTGCGCAGCAACATCTGGCGCCCTCTGGTGGGCTTCATGATGCTCTATGGCCTGAGCCTGTTGCTGTCGCAGAACATGGACCTGTCCCTGACCCATTTTCGCGAGTTGAGGGTGGGCCTGATTCTCTTCGTGATCACCTTGCTGATCGGTCGCGAACTGAACCTCGACCTGTTCTGCCGGCTGGTGACCCTGAGCGTGACCACCACCTGCGTGCTGGCGATGTTTTCCGCCCGGTACCAGGAGCAGGGCCGCGCCTCCGGGCTGCTGGAAGACCCCAACTCCTTCGCCCTGCTGATTGCCTTTACCATCCCCCTGGCGTTGCTGCTGGTGGTGCGCGGCCCGAACCTGCTGCATCGACTGTTCTGGGGCGGCTGCTTCATCCTGTTGCTGGGCGGCATGACCAAGACCGAGTCACGCTCCGGACTGGTTGTGTTGATGCTCAGCCTGATGATCGGCCTGTATCACTATCGCGCCCAACTGCCGCGCATCCGCCCGCGGCACCTGGGATTCGCCATGCTCGGGCTGGCCCTTCTGATTCCCGTGGCGATTGCCGTGATGCCGGACGGCTATGTAGCGCGCATCCAGTCCCTGAGCATCCTGAGCAATGGCGCCCGTGCCCACCAGGACGAATCCCTGGGCCGGCGTGCCTCGTACATCGTCGTCGGCAGTCGGATGATCCAGGACAATCCCGTGCTGGGCACCGGTCCCGGGACCTTCCCCCTGCACTACGCCCCCACCGGCTACGCCAAGGCGTTTTCGGCCAACCGCAAGCTCAGCGACCTGTACCGCCGGGCTCACAACACCTATCTGGAGATCTTCAGCGAAATCGGTATTCCCGGCGGGCTGATGTTCGTCGGCATGCTCGGCCTGGGCCTGTACAACCTGCTGCGCGCCCGCCAGCTCTGGTTGCGTCGCCGGGATTGGGCGCAGGCGGACCTGCTGACCCACCTGGGCATGAGCTTCCTGTCGCTGGCACTGTTCCTGATGTTCCTCAGCGCGCCGAACCACAAGCTGCTGTGGATCATGCTCGCCCTCACCAGTGTGCTGCGCCATGACGCCGAGCAGACCGCCCCCCAGGAGGTTCGCGCATGAGCCTGGTGAGCATCGTGATCCCGATGTACAACGAGGCGCGGCACATCGGCCGCACCTTGCTGGCGGCGCAGCAAGCCGCTCGCCAGGCACAGCTGGAATGCGAGCTGATCGTGGTGGACAACGGTTCCGACGACCACGGGCCACGCATCGCCAACGAACTGGGGGCGCGTGTGCTGATCGTGCCCGGCGTCCATATCGGCGCCCTGCGCAACCGGGGGGCCGCGCTCGCGAGCGGCCAGTGGCTGGCGTTCATCGACGCCGACATCGAGATGCCGGCCGACTGGCTCACGTTGATGCTGGAACTGGAAGGCCAAGGCGATGTGCTCGGCCTGGACCTGGAAACCCCGCGCCAGGCCCCCTGGTTCGCCGAAGCCTGGCAACGGCGTAGCCAGCGTGCCGATTCCCGCCCCCTGCACCGGGTGCAATGGCTGCCCAGCGCCAATCTGCTGATGCGTCGCTCGTGGTTCGATCGGGTGGGTGGTTTCGATGAAACCCTGCGCACCGGCGAGGACAAGGATTTCTCCCTGCGCCTGCGCCAGGCCGGCGCGCGACTGTTGCTGGTCAACGATAGCCTGGCCCTGCATTGGGGCTATGAAGGCAGTTGGCGCGAATGGATGAGCAAGGAACTGTGGCGCCAGGGCAGTCATCTGCAACTGCTGCGCAGCCATGGCCCGAGCCTGCGCCTGCTGCGTTTCCCCGCGCTGTCCATCGGCGCCTGGGGGCTGGACTTCCTGGCCCTGGTGGCGCTGCTGCAGGGCCAACCGCGCCTGGCGCTGCTGATCCTGCTGGCGATGTCATTGCCGGCCCTGATCCTCAGCCTGCGCCAGAGCCGACGCGACCCGCGACTGACCCTGCAATTGTGGGCCCTGCATGGTGTGCGCCTGCACCTGACCGGCGCCGCCTTGCTGCTCAACCTGTGTCATTGGACTGTCAGGAGACCTGCCCGTGGCTGAATTCATTTACTGGGCCTGCCTGTTGCTGCCGGTGTACGCCTACCTCGGTTATCCCCTGATGTTGAGCCTGCTGTCGCCCTTGTTTCCTGTCCGGCGCTACGGCAAGGCCCTGCCGATGGACATCAGCATCGTCATCGCCGCCCATAACGAGGCGCGGCATATCGAAGATAAACTGCGCACCTTGCTGGCCCAGGATTACAACGCCCGTTCGCTGCAGATCATTCTCGCCAGCGACGGCTCCAGCGATGACACGGTGGCCTGCGCGCGCAAGGTGGTCGACCCGCGCATCAGCGTGCTCGACCTGCCACGTCTGGGCAAGGCCGCCGCCCTCAATACCGGAGTGGCCCACAGCCGTGGCGAGATCCTGGTGTTCACCGACGCGGACAATCAATGGGCCCACGACACCCTCGGCCATTTACTGGCGCCCCTGGGCGATCCGGAAGTCGGCGCCTGCGCCGGACATATGGAGATCCCCGTGCCGGGCAAGGGCCTGAGCCTGGGCGACAGCCTGTATCGGCACTACGAGGGCTGGCTGCGCCGGGCAGAGAGCCGCACCGACTGCATGGTGTCGGCCGACGGAGCCCTGCTGGCCCTGCGTCGCGAGTTGTTCCAGCCGATCCCGGCGCAGGTCAACGATGACTTCTTTCTCAGCACCTGCGCCCCGGCGGCCGGCAAGTCCATCGTCTACGTGCCCCAGGCCCGGGTGATCGACCAGGGTGTGGACGAGGCCGACAAGCAGTTTCGCCGGCGCCTGCGGGTCACCGTCGGCGGCCTGCTGAGCCTGGCCCATCGCCGGGCGTTGCTCAACCCGCTGCGTCACGGGCTCTACGCCGTCGGCCTGATCAGCCACAAACTGATCCGCCGCCTGGCGCCGGTATTGCTGTTGCCGCTCTTGCTCAGCAACGCCTGGCTGTGGGACGACCACCCGTTCTACCGCCTGACCCTGGCCGGGCAACTGTTCGGCTATGCCATGGCGCTGGTCGGCCTGTTGGACCGCCGTCATCGCTTGCCCCGGCCGTTTCGCCTGGCCGCTTTCGTGCTGGTGACGATGACGGGCATGAGCTTGGGCCTGTGGCAGTTCCTGCGCGGCCAGCGCTACAGCCAATGGAATCCCGAGCAGAACCGCTGAGGAGCATGGCCGATGTCGATCAAACAAGTCTTCAAGCGCACCGGCGGCTGGCTGTACCTGAACACGTCCCTGGGACGTGGCCCGTTGCGCGGCGCCGGCATCATCCTGATGCTGCACCGTGTGCTGAGCAACGACCGCGCCGCCGAGCTGCCTCATCGCAACGAACTGTGCGTGGGACCGGAAGCCTTCGAGCACCTGCTGATCTGGCTGCAGCGCTACTTCGAATGCGTGCCGCTGATGACCCTGCTGCTGGCCGACCCCGCCAGCGTCCCGGACCGCCCGCGAGTGGCCCTGACCTTCGACGACGGCTGGCGTGACAACGCCATGAACGCCTTTCCCCTGCTGCGCCAGTACCAGGTGCCGGCGAGCATTTTCCTGTCCACCGACTTCATCGGCAGCCGCCAGCACTTCTGGTGGGAAAGCATTGGCGAAACCCTGTGGGGCAGCCATGGCCAGTTGGCGCGGCATGTGTTGATCGAACAATTGCAACAGGCTGGCCGACCGTTGCCGGTGATGCTCGATGACCTGGACGATGAGCGTCGCAGCCTGTCGCTGCTGCATTACCTGCAAAGCCTCAAGACCCTCGACCCGCAGGTGTTGAGCGATCTCAACCAGGCCTGTCCCAGTGGCGCCCAGCCCCAGGCGCTGGACTGGACCCAGGTGCGCATGCTCGAAGACTCCGGCCTGGTCCGCTTCGGCCCTCACGGTGCCAGCCATGCGATCCTGACTGCGCTGGACGACCAGCGTCTGCATGAGGAGCTCAGCCGCAGCCGCATCGCGCTGGAAAATGGCTGCGCACAACCGCTGCCAGTGTATTGCTACCCCAACGGCGATCACGACGAACGCGTGCGCCGGCAGGTAGCGGCCCATGGCTTTGCGTTCGCCCTGGGCACCGAGACCGGGCTGTATCGCAGCGACGGCGATCCTCTGAACCTGCCGCGTTTCGGTGTCAGCCAGCGCAACGCCCAACACCCCGAATTGCTGGCCTGGCGCATCCGCCGCGGAGCACGCCCATGAGCCGCGCCCAATACCTCAAGCACCTGCTCCTGAGCATGGGCACGCGCCTGGCGATGATCGGCCTGCGCCTGCTGCGCAACGTATTGCTGGCCCGGATCCTGGGGCCCAGCGAACGCGGGTTGTTCGCCCTGCTCAGCACCCTGCCGGACCTGATCAGCGCCGTCACCAGCGGCGGCCTGAACAGTGCCGTGGGCTATCAGGCGGCCCAGCAACGCTCCATGGGGCTGCTGCTCAGCCAGGTGCTGATCTTCGGCTGCCTGATGGCCGGGCTGCTGACGTTGCTGGTGGTGGCATTGGCGCGGGAGTTCGGCAGCGAACTGGACATCACTACGCAGCTGGGGCTGCTGGCCTGGCTGCTGTTGCTGGCCGTGCCCCTGACGGTGCTCAAGAGCGGCCTGCTGACCCTGCACAATGCCTCCGGCGGCGTGGGGGCCTTCAATGCCTTGCGGCTGATCGAATCCCTGGCGCCGTTGCTGCTGTTCCTGGCGCTGTTCTGGCTGTGGAAGGATGCCGCCCTGGAGGCGGCGCTGATCAGCTGGCTCGCGGGCCTGAGCCTGGTGGGGCTGGCCGGTTGGATGTGGCTGCGACGCGATCACGACCTGTCGTTGCGCTGGGATCGCAGCGGCCAGGGCGAGCTGCTGCTCTACGGCGCCCGCAGTCACCCGGACCTGCTGTTCCAGCAGATAATCCTACGCTCGGACTTCCTGTTTATCGGTGCCCTGCTGGGCAGTACGGCCCTGGGTCACTACGCCATGGCCAGCGCCGCCGCCGAACTGTTGCTGATCGTGCCGGAAGCGGTCACCACGCCGTTGATGAAACGCCTGTTGCAACAGGACAGGGACATGCAACGCCTGACCCCCCTGGCCCTGCGCCTGACCGCCACGGTCATGCTCGGTGCGTGCCTGGGCATGGCGCTGATCGGCCAGTGGCTGATCGTCACACTGTTCGGCATCGCCTACCAGCCTGCCTACCCGGCCTTGCTGGCGTTGCTGCCGGGGCTGTTCGGGTTGTGCTACGCCAGCATCCTGCGCCTGGACCTGCTGGGCAAGGACCGCCCCGGCCTGGTGTCGTGGCTGATGGGCGCCGGCGCGCTGTTGAACCTGGCGTTGAACCTGCTGCTGATTCCACGCTATGGCATTGTCGGCGCGGCCGCCGCCTCCTCCATCGCGTATCTGGGGGTGACCCTGGCCCTGCTGACGATGTATTGCCGTCTCAGCGGCGTGCCGTGGTGGCAGACGCTGATCATCCTGCCCAGTGACCTGTTGCCGATGCGGCAGATGCTGCTGGGGAAATCGGCATGAAGGTGATCGTCAGTCCAGCCGCCCTCGCGAGCTGGCTCGCGAAGGGACCGGTCCGGCTCTGCTGGAGAATGGCTCTGGCTCCATGCCTCTGGAGCCTGGCTCTTCTGGCCCAGGGCGCATCCATGCAATGGACCGGTATCCGCGACGGCAGCCTGTACCTGCAGACCGACCGGCCGGACCAGCTGGTCGTGCGCTGGGTACCGGCCTGGCAGGCCGACGCCAATACCGAACACCTGTTCCTGCTGGATGGCCAGGGTCGCCTGGTGGGTGAACGCCAGGTGGAGCCGGCCCAGACCCGTGGCGAGCAAACGTGGCCACTGCCGCCCGCCGACGCCAGTTACCGCCTGGAGATTCCCGGCTACAGTTTCCGTCGCTATAGCGTCGAGCACGATGCGCGCACCCGGGCGTTGTTCGCGCCGGCCAAGGTGCACTTCAGCGCCGAAACCCACGATGGCGATGAGCTGTATTTCAAGGTCGCGCCCGGCGAGCGGGCCGTACTGGCGGGCAAGTACCACAATGGCGTGCGCAGCCTGCAGGCCCGACGCGTCACCGACGGCAAGCAGCTTAAGCTCAACCTCAAGCCGCACCCCGCCTATTGGCAGTTCGACCAGCTGGCGCTGCCCGTTGCCGACGTCGAGCAGATCTGGCGCCTGCGCCTGGAGGGCAATGGCAAGGTGGCATTCTGGCTGGACGGCAGCGCCAACCTGTTCGCCCAGAACCCGGCGCACCTGCAGCCGCTGCGCCAGGATCCGGGGCTGACCCACCTGATGCTGTACCACGAGACGCTCGGCCCAACCCCGAGGCTGGGCGTGTATTTGCCCTATGTGTTGCCGCCGCCGTCCAGCTACCCCCTGCTCGATGCGATCAAACCCCGAGCGGCTTCCTTCTACAGCCTGGTCGATGTCATGGCGGCCAGGGCGAGTCATGAAGACGCATTCCGGCGCCTGTATCAGGATCGCTTCGGCATCGACCGGGACATCACCTTGTTGGCCGGCAGCCAACGTCGGGCCGACCTGCAGGCCGACCGGACCAGCCACAGCGGCTTGCAAGCCTGGCTCACCGCGACCCGCGCCCTGGGCGGCAAAGGCATCCATTACATCAGCTTTGCCGATGAGCCGAACCTGAACTACCCGGACTTCACCAGCTTCCAGCAGGTTTTCCAGAGCATGGCGGCTCAGGTCCGCGCCGATCCTGCCAACGCACGCGCCGGGGTTCGTATCGCCATACCGGCCAGCTCACGTTTCACCAACGGTCCGTTGGCCGAGAACGCTGCCGACAAGCGTGGCATCGACTGGGCGCGACGCTTGCTGGATAAGCACGGCGACCAGGTAGATGCCCTGGCCTGGCACGAATGGATGATCCGCGACCTGCTGGCAACTCGGGCCTATCGCGACAGCGTTCGTCAGGCCGCCCGCCTGGTGGGATTGGATAGCCAGGGGCGCCCGCGCAAAGCCTTGTTGCTGGACCAGACCAACATGTCCAGCGGCTCGAGCCTTAGCCCCTATGAGCAGCAAACCCATTACGCCGCCCTGTGGTGGACCTCCGTGGTGGTCAACGCCTCGGCCGACGGCTGGCTGGACATGCTCAACTGGTTCATGCTCGCCGACGAACCCGAGTACCCCAAGGGCATGGTCCGGGTGCTGGACAGCCAGCGCTTCGAACTCAAGCCGGTGGGGCTGGCCCAGCAGTTCATCCAACAGCATTGGCTCAGCCAGGTGCTACGCCTGGATAACGACGCCTTCGAAGTCGACGTGCTGGCCATGGCCACCGACGCGAGGCGCAGCCTGCTGGGCGTGAACAAAAGCACGCGCCCACAACAGGTCAGCCTGGACGGCGGGCCCTGTCCCCAGGCGAAAGCCGAACTGATGTATTTCGGCCCCGACAACCAAAGCCGTAGCGCCCCGTTCAACTGCGAGGCCGGGCAGACCCGTTTTCTCCTGCCAGCAGAAACGGTGTTTGCCCTGGGCTGGACCGCCCTCTCTTTCCCCCAACCCGCCACCCGTCAGGAGGCACCATGAGCGTTCTGCAAGCATTACGTGATGGCATTCGGAAAAAAGGCCTGCGCGCCGTCCTCAAACAACTGTTCAGGCGCTACGTGTTTTTCCACACCCGACTGGTGTGGCTGGAGCACGATGTGCGAACCCCACTGCCCCCGCATCACCTCAAGCCCTACCCGCCAATGCGCCTGGAATTCATCACGACCAGCAATGCCGATGCTTTTGCCCGGCACTTCGGCGACCGCGTCGAGACCATGCGCGAGCTGGCAACCGAAGGCTATACGGGCTTGATGTACCTGGATGCTCAGGGCGACACCGTGGGTTTCGCCTGGGGCAGTACGCGAGACTATTTCGACCGCCATTTCTATCGCTGCAACTTCCCGATCAAGCCTGGCGAATACTTTCAGTTCGGTGGCGAGATGATCCGCGCCTACTGGGGCTCCAGTATGTCGGCGGACATGCAGCTGGAGATGTGGAAGGTCATGGCAGGCAAAGGTTGCCAGACGATGGTCGATGTCTGCGACTTGCAAAATATCCCGGCGATCAAGATGCACCTGCGCATGGGCTTCCAGGAACGCGGGAAGATCACCCACGTGTATCGCCTGTTCGGTCGCTGGCGGTTTTTCCGCGACACGTTCTACCGCGGCTCGGCACTGGATGCCTTTCGCAAACCGGCCCAGCCGCTTGCGTCGACAGCGCCGGCCTGATGTCCATGACGCTTCAACCTCCCCTCGCGAGCATGCTCGCGAGGGGGTTTATCCCCAACCCGCCCCACGCCAGGAGGCACCATGAACGTTCTGCAAAAACTGCGTGATCGCATTCGCAAAAAAGGTCTGCGCGCCGTTCTGAATCAGCTGTGCAGACACTACGTGTATTTCCACGAACAGTTGGTGTGGATGGAACGCGATCTGGTCAGTCCGATACGGCCCAATAACCTCAGGCCCTATGCGCCGCTGCGCCGGGAGAACATTACCACCGGCAATGCCGATGCCTTCGCCACGTACTTTGGCGACCGCGTCGAGACCATGCGCGAACTGGCTGCCGAAGGCCATACCGGGCTCATGTACCTGGACGACAAGGACGACGTCGTCGCTTTCATCTGGGGCAGTACACGGGACTATTTCGACCGCCATTTCTTTCGCTGCTGGTTCCCGGTCAGACCGGGCGAGTTCTTCGAGTTCGGCGGTGAGCTGTACCGCGCTTACTGGGGGACCCTGCTATCGGTGGATATCCAGCTGGATCTGTGGAAAGCCATGGCCGAGCAGGGTTGCAACAAAGTGGTCGATGTCTTCGAACTGAGCAACGTTCCAGCCGCCAAGCTGCATCTGCGCATGGACTATCAGGAGCGCGGCCAGATCACTCACATGTATTGCTTGTTCGGCCGCTGGCGGTTTTTCCGTGACACGTTCTACACCGGCTCGCTCCTCGACTCTTTTCGCAAACCGGCCAAGCCGGTTGCATCCACTGCGGCGGCCTGACTTCCATGGCGATCCGGTTCCAATGGTGTAGCTCCCTGGGCGCAGAGGATTTTCCCGCGACAGCTTATGAACAGCTGCGAACCCGGGTGGCCGACGCGACACCGTTCAATACCCTGGCCTGGCTGCAAGCGGCGGAGTTCGCCTTGTCGCCCGAGCAGCAATTACATGTGCTGCTGGGCTGGCAGGATCAGACCTTGTGCCTTTGCCTGCCCCTGATATCAGGACTTGAGCGTATCGGCGGGTTGCGCTTCCGGGTACTGCGCCACCTGGGTTATCCATTGGCCGACCGCATCGCGCTGCTGGTGCGCCTGGATGCCGAAGGCATGGCACAGGCGTTGACGCAGATTCGCCAGCACCTGCCCCACGCACTGCTGCAATTCAATGAGCTGACCGAACCGGTCGGGGAAGAAAGCGTGCTCAGTGCCTGGATGGCCATGAGCTCCACGGGCGAGCGGCGCCTGAGTTGCCGGGTGCCGGTGCACCTGATCAGCGACAGCGATCATCAGGAAATTTCCGGTGATCCACGCTACAAGTTGCGCCGGGCGCGCAAGCGAATCGCCGCCTGCGGTGCCCAGATCCGCCGAGTGACCCCGGATGCTATCAGCATGGGACAGGTGCTGCGGGCACTTGCCGATGTCGAGGCCGCCAGCTGGAAAGGCGAGGAAGGTGTCGGCATCTTCGCTGACGCCATGCGTCGGCAATGGATGAACCACGCCTTTACCGCCCTCGCCGCCCAGGGCCTGGTACGGGTAGTGATGCTGGAGCTGGATGGCGAGTGCATCAGCTATCGCCTCGGTCTGTTGGATCAAGGTCGACTGTACGACTACAACCTGGCGTTCCTGCCGCAGCATTCGGACTTGGGCAGTGGCCGGGTATTGCTTGAGGAATGGATCCGCTGGGGACTGGAGGAAAACTGGCGGTGGATCGATGCGTCACGGGTCAGTCTCGATAACTCCAGTCATCAATTGCACGAACGCATGACCGGACAACTGGAGCATTGGCGTTGGAGTTTTTATTCCTGGCAACCCGATGGCCTGGTCCTCGGGCTTGCCTTGCGTCTCTGGAAAAGTCTTAAACCCTGGCTTCGTAAAAAAGCACCACAAAAAACCAAAGCGACAGATTCACCTTCTATCCCCAAGGAAAAGGAGATTCCCCATGCCGCGCCAAGTGATCATCAACGCTGACGACTTCGGACTGTGCGTCAGTGAAAACATGATAATCGTTCGAGCCTTCGAAGCAGGTCTCATCAGTTCCGCCACCATAATGGCCAATATGCCGGGCTTCAAACAGGCGTGTGTCCTGTCCCGACGGCCGCGCCTCAAAGGACGCGTCGGCCTGCATTTCAATCTCAGCCATGGGTGGCCGTTGAGCCAGGCCATAAAATCGCGTCGGGCATTTTGCGATGCGCACGGCCAGTTCGATTTCAGCCTGTCGCGCTATTGCCTGCGCCTGGGCTCGAAAGACCTGGCGGCAATCGAGGGCGAACTTCAGGCGCAATGGCAGCACTGCCTGGATCACGGTTTGCGTCCAAGCCACCTGGACTCTCATCAGCATGTACACAACATCTGGCCCATCGGCGAACTGGTTGCGCGCTTCGCTGCGCAGCAAGGTGTGCCCATTCGCCTGGCACGCAACGTTGGGGCGAACCTGAATGTAGCCAAGCGTATCTTCAAGACCCTGCTCAACCGCCGCCTGCGTCGTCTATGCGGCGCGACGGCTGACTACGTCTGCACGTCGGCCGACTTGCAACACACCGCGGCACCGCAATACGGTTTGTTGGAAGTGATCACTCATCCGACGCAGCTGAAAGGGGACTTCGGCGATAGCTACCTGCCTCCTGGTTGCTCATTGAGCAAGATACTGCATCAGCGCCTGGCGGGGGTGCCCAAGGTGGGGTATGGCAAAACTGAACGAATGCTCGAACCCGTCCAGCTTGAGGATGCGTAATGACACCTCTGGTATGAAAGCCTTTATCTTGTGAGATCGAGCTACGCCCGTCTCACAAGATTCTCAGGCATCGCGCCCTTGTCGTTGAGATACCCGGTGCACACGTTCCGAACCCTGAGGCGGTGTCGTTCATAAGCTGCTTGAAAAAATTGACGACCCGGTTATCGGTTGAGCTTTTTCTCCACGTCCGTGGCTTTGTCCCGCAATTTCTCGGCATCCTGCTCGTGGCTCTTGATAGATTTGGGGGTGATCGTCTTATCCACCTTGTCGGTGGTCGGATCGGGGTGGCGAATATCGCGCTCCACCACATCCACCGGCTCGCCGGTAGCGTCCTTCGCTGGCGCAGCGTTGCCGGCCTGGGCCTGCCCCTTGGAATGCTCGCTCGTCATGGCATCGTTCCTCGATATGGGTGAGTATTGAGTTTCGAGTGGGGCGAAACGGCGAGAGTTCGATCGGGTTGCCTCCTGAGACAGGCTGGCGCGGCAGATTCCCTCACCATGGGCAAACCGTCCGAAATCCCTGCGGGCCCTCCCAGGAATCTGCTAAAAGGCAAGTTTCCGTTCCGAGTAGCGAATCGCGCCGATGCCTTCATCCTTACTCTCTCGCCTCAGGCAACGCTGGCTGGCCTGGTTTTTCATGGCCGCGATGGCGGTAGGGCTACCGGTGGGCTGTGGGGTGTTGCAGCACAAGGAGCGCGAACTGGTGTTCCGCATCGAACCGGGCACGGCGAGCTGGTTCAGCGGCCTGCCCAGCGGTGTCCAGGAATTCGATCTCAAGCCCAGGAACTTCAAGGCCGGGGAAAATATCCACGGCTGGTGGTGGCCGGCCGAGCGCCGGGACGCACCGGCGATCCTGTACCTGCACGGCGTGCGCTGGAACCTGACCGGGCAGCTGTTGCGCATCCAGCAATTGCGGGCGCTGGGCTATTCGGTTCTGGCGATCGACTACCGTGGCTTCGGCAAAAGCCAGGGGGACCTGCCCTGCGAAGCCAGCGTCTACGAAGATGCAAGAATCGCCTGGGAGCGTCTCGAGGTGTTGCAACCCGACCCGGCCCTGCGGCTGATCTACGGCCATTCCCTGGGTGGCGCCGTCGCGGTGGATCTTGCCGCGGAACTGGGTCAGGAGGCGGCAAGACATGGCAAACCGGTGCCCGCTCGAGGCCTGGTGATCGAATCGACCTTCACGTCCCTGGGGGATGTCGCCACCGCCATGGCGAACACCTCCCTGCCGGTGCGCTGGCTGCTGTCGCAGAAATTCGACTCCATCGACAAGATCGGCGAGATCAATATGCCGCTGCTGGTGGTCCACGGCGCTGCCGACCGCTACGTGCCGCCACGCTTCAGCGAACAATTGTTCAACGCCGCCCGCGAACCCAAGCGTCTGCTGTTGGTACCGGGCGCCACGCATAACAACAGCATGAGCCTGGCGGGCCGGACGTACCGGCAGGCGCTGGATGCGTTGCTCAAAAGCGCACCGTCGCCCGTGGCCGGAAACGCCCAGGCCAGCCCGGCCAAAGCGGGTTGATCCACGACCACTTGGGGTGTCTGTGGCGTTGCATCCAACCTGTGGCACACAAACAGAAACGGCACCTTTCGGTGCCGTTCGTTCATGGGCGATGCCGTTTTACTTGCGTGCCGCCTCCCAGGATTTCAGCAGTTCGGTGTAACTCACCGTTTCGCCTTTAGGCTTCTCGTTCGCCAGTTTCGGCTTCGGTGCGCCCGGCTGGTCGAACCAGTATTGCGCGTCGCGCTCGGGGTTCATTTTCGGTGCGCAGGTGGCCTGGGCCTTGGAGCGTTCCAGGCGCGTCATGATCGCGTCCTGGTCCTTGGCCAGGCCGTCGAGGGCCTGTTGCGGGGTTTTCTCGCCGCTGGCCGCTTCGGCGATATGGCTCCACCACAACTGTGCCAGGCGTGGGTAGTCCGGTACGTTGGTCCCGGTAGGCGACCATTGCACGCGGGCCGGGCTGCGGTAGAACTCCACCAGGCCACCGAGTTTCGGCGCCAGGTCGGTCATCGCCTGGGAGTTGATGTCCGATTCGCGAATCGGCGTCAGGCCAACGATGGTCTTCTTCAGCGACACCGTCTTGGACGTCACGAACTGCGCATAGAGCCAGGCGGCCAGGCGCTGTTTCTCAGGCGTGGACTTCATGAAGGTCCAGGAACCCACGTCCTGATACCCCAGCTTCATGCCTTCTTCCCAGTACGGACCGCGTGGCGACGGCGCCATGCGCCATTTCGGCGTGCCATCGGCATTCACCACCGGCAGGCCCGGCTTGGTCATGTCGGCGGTAAAGGCGGTGTACCAGAAGATCTGCTGGGCGATGTTGCCCTGGGAGGGCACCGGGCCGGATTCGGAGAAGGTCATGCCCGCCGCTTCCGGTGGTGCGTACTTCTTCATCCAGTCCACATACTTGGTGGTGGCGAACACGGCCGCCGGCCCGTTGGTATCGCCGCCGCGGGTCACGCTGGAGCCCACCGGATGGCAGTTCTCGACGCGAATGCCCCACTCGTCCACCGGCAAGCCGTTGGGCAGTCCCTTGTCGCCGCCGCCGGCCATGGAGAACCAGGCATCGGTGAAGCGCCAGCCCAGGGACGGGTCTTTCTTGCCGTAGTCCATGTGGCCGTAGACGCGCTTGCCGTCGATCTCCTTGACGTCCTCGGAGAAGAACTTGGCGATGTCCTCATAGGCCGACCAGTTCACCGGTACGCCCAGCTCATAGCCGTACTTTTCCTTGAACTTGGCCTTCAGGTCCGGACGCTCGAACCAGTCGGCGCGGAACCAGTACAGGTTGGCGAACTGCTGGTCGGGCAGTTGATAGAGCTTGCCGTCCGGCGCGGTGGTGAAGGAGATGCCGATGAAGTCCTTGAGGTCCAGGGTCGGCGAGGTGAAGTTCTTGCCTTCGTTGGCCATCAGGTCGGTGATCGACTCGGTCTTGCCGTAGCGGAAGTGCGTACCGATCAGGTCGGAGTCGTTGACCCAGCCGTCGTAGATGTTCTTGTCGGACTGCATCTGGGTCTGCAGCTTCTCCACCACGTCGCCTTCCTGCAACAGGTCGTGGGTCAGCTGGATGCCCGTGATTTCGGAGAACGCCTTGGCCAGCACCTTGGATTCATATTCGTGGGTGGCGATGGTTTCCGACACCACGTTGATTTTCATGCCGCGAAACGGCTCGGACGCCTTGATGAACCACTTGAGCTCTTCAAGTTGCTGCTCGGCTGTCAGGGTTGACGGCTTGAATTCACTGCCGATCCATTTTTTCGCGGCGTCTTCATAGGCGTCGGCCCAGGCCGCAGCGCTCAGCCCGCTGAGTGCCAGCATGGCTGCCAATGAAACGCTATGTCGCAGCTTATTGTTTTTATCGAACATAGAGACCTCCTGTTTGGGTTTAAGAGCCTGATCGTCGAACCTTCGACGTGGCCTGTACGGTTAATCTGACTGCACCAATTAGCCACACAGGCCACTTAGCCCCACCGCATCACTGCCAACAGCCACACCAAAGACAACGCGAACGCTATCCAGATGCTCCAGTCGGTCGCGCCGATCACCAGCAGGTGCAGGTAGGCGCTACCGAGAAGACCGATAAACAACCGATCGCCACGGGTGGTGGCAATCGGCAGGAAACCTCGCCGGGGAATACTCGGCGAACGCATTTCCCACGTGGTCATGCCCGCCAGCAACAGGGCAATGACGCCAAAGAAGGCCGCCGTAGGGACGGTCCAGTTCATCCATTCCATCATCGACTCCTCAGACCCGGCCCAGGGCAAAGCCCTTGGCCACGTGGTTGCGAACGAACCAGATCACCAGCATGCCCGGCAGGATAGTCAATACCCCCGCCGCCGCCAGCACGCCCCAGTCGATGCCGGAGGCCGACACGGTGCGGGTCATCACCGCCGCGATCGGCTTGGCATTCACCGAGGTGAGCGTGCGGGCCAGCAACAGTTCGACCCAGGAAAACATGAAGCAGAAAAACGCCGTGACGCCGATGCCGGAGCCGATCAACGGGATGAAGATCTTGGCGAAGAACTTGGGGAAACTGTAGCCGTCAATGTAGGCGGTCTCGTCGATTTCTTTCGGCACCCCGGACATGAAGCCTTCGAGGATCCACACCGCCAGCGGCACGTTGAACAGGCAATGGGCCAGGGCCACGGCGATATGGGTGTCGAACAGTCCGATGGACGAGTACAACTGGAAGAACGGCAACAGGAACACCGCCGGTGGTGCCATGCGGTTGGTGAGCAGCCAGAAGAACAGGTGCTTGTCCCCCAGGAAGCGGTAGCGGGAAAACGCATAGGCCGCCGGCAGGGCCACGCACAGGGAAATCACCGTGTTCAGGCTGACGTAGTACAGCGAGTTCAGGTAACCGGTGTACCAGCTCGGGTCGGTGAAGATCACCTTGTAGTTGTGGAAGGTGAAATCCTGGGGCCACAGGGTCAGGCTGCCGAGGATCTCGGTATTGCTCTTGAACGACATGTTCAGCAGCCAGTAGATGGGCACCAGCAGGAACAGGATGTAGATCAGCAACGGAATCAGCTTTCTCTTGCTCATCGCACGGGCCTCAACGGTTGGCGTCGGAATGAGTCATGGCGGTATAGAACAGCCACGACACCAACAGGATGATCAGGAAGTACACCAGGGAGAACGCCGCCGCCGGGCCGAGGTCGAACTGGCCGATGGCCATTTGCGTCAGGGTCTGGCTGAGGAACGTGGTGGCGTTGCCCGGCCCGCCGCCGGTAAGCACGAACGGTTCGGTGTAGATCATGAAGCTGTCCATGAAGCGCAGCATCACCGCGATCAGCAGCACGCTCTTCATCTTCGGCAACTGGATGTGCCGGAACACCGCCCAATTGGACGCCCGGTCGATCCGCGCGGCCTGGTAATACACGTCCGGAATCGCCCGCAGCCCCGAATAGCACAGCAGCGCCACCAGGGACGTCCAATGCCAGACATCCATCACCAGCACCGTGACCCAGGCATCCATGGTGTTGGCCGCGTAGTTATAGTTGATCCCCAGGTTGTTCAGGACGGACCCCAGCAGGCCGATGTCGGCGCGGCCGAAGATCTGCCAGATGGTGCCCACCACGTTCCACGGGATCAGCAGCGGAATCGCCAGGATGATCAGCACCAGGGACGACCACTTGCCCTTGGTCGGCATGGTCAACGCGATGGCGATGCCCAGGGGAATCTCGATCAGCAGCACGCAGGCCGAGTAGATGAACTGGCGCAACAGCGAGTCGTGCAGGCGCGGGTCCATCAGCACCTGCCTGTACCAGTCGGCACCGACGAAGTAGCGGCTGGACTGGTCGAAAATGTCCTGCACCGAGTAGTTGACCACGGTCATCATCGGGATCACGGCACTGAAAGCCACCAGCAGGAACACCGGCAATACCAGCCACCAGGCCTTGTTGTTCTGCACCTTGTTCATCGCTGCACCTCGCTCAACGGTTCCAGCAGGTATTCATCGGCGTAGACCATCAGCCATTGCGCCGGGAAACTGATATAGGCCGTACCCTCCGGCACAGGCTTGTCTTCGGCCAGGCGTACCTTCAGCGGCGCGCCGTCGAGGTTGAGGGTCATGATCTTGTAGGTGCCCAGGTCTTCGACGTGTACCACCTCGGCCCGCATCGCATCGTCGTAGGGGCCGTCCCAGACATGGACGAACTCCGGCCGGATACCGACTTTCAGGCGCTTGCCCTGCGCTTCGGCGACCCGACGCTGCAAGGTGTCGGAAAGGGGCAGATGGGTGGATGCGAAACCGACGCCACCCGGTTGGGCGGTCACCTCGATCAGGTTCATGCCCGGGCTGCCGATGAAGTAGCCGACGAAGGTATGGCCGGGGCGCTCGAACAATTCCCGGGGCGTGCCGAACTGCACGATCTGGCCGCCGTACATCACCGCGATCTTGTCGGCGAAGGTGGACGCCTCCAACTGATCGTGGGTGACGTAGACCATGGTGATGTTGAACTGCTCATGGATCTGCTTGAGCTTGCGCCGCAGTTTCCATTTCAGGTGCGGGTCGATCACCGTCAGCGGCTCGTCGAACAGGATCGCCGACACGTCGTCGCGCACCAGCCCACGGCCCATGGAGACTTTCTGCTTCTCGTCGGCGGTGAGGTTGCGGGCCTTTTTGTCCAGCAGGTTCTGCAGGTCCAGGACCTCGGCGATCTCTTGCACCTTGGTGTGGATCTTCGCCTCGGCCATACCCTGGTTACGCAGGGGGAACGCCAGGTTGTCGAACACCGTCATGGTGTCGTACACCACCGGGAACTGGAACACCTGGGCGATGTTGCGCCGCTCCGGGCTCAGCTCGTTGACCACCTTGCTGTCGAACAGCACCTGGCCCTCGGACGGGCTGAGCAACCCGGAAATGATGTTGAGCAAGGTGGACTTGCCGCACCCTGACGGGCCGAGCAGCGCATAGGCACCGCCCTGCTCCCAGATGTGGTTCATCTCGCGGATCGCGTAGTCCTCTGGGCCCGCCGGTGTGCTGGTGTAGCTGTGGGCGAGGTTCTGCAAACGTATTTCAGCCATCAGGCAACCCTCGCGATACGCTGGCCGGGAGCCTGGACCAACTTGCCCGAGGCATCGAAGACAAACAGTTTGTGGGTCGGAATGTAGATGCGGATCGGCGCGTCCACGTCGTACTCATGCACTCCCGGCAAGTGCAGCACCAGGAGGAAATGCTCGTTGCGAACATGCAGGAACGTTTCCGAGCCGCTGATCTCCGCCACCTCGACGGTCACCGCCAACTCCAGGTCATCGTCGTTGCTCGGCACCAGGGAGATATGGCTGGGGCGCACGCCAAACCGGAACTCACCCTCGCCCACCGGACGCAGGTCGACGTTCAGCGGAAAGTGCACGAAATTGGCGAAGCTCACTTCATTGCCGGCGATACGACCAGGCATGAGGTTGATGGGCGGCTCGGAAAACAATTCGGCGGCCAGGACAGTCTGCGGCTGGTGATAGACCGACGACGACTTGCCGCTCTGGATCACCCGGCCCTCGTGCAGGATCGTGGTGGTGCCACCCAGGGCCAGGGCCTCGTTGGGCTCGGTGGTGGCATAGACAGCAATGGTGTGGCGGGCCTGGAACAGTTCGCGCATCTCCTGGCGCAGTTCCTCGCGCAGCTTGTAGTCCAGGTTCACCAGCGGTTCGTCGAACAGGATCAGTTCGGCGTCCTTGACCAGGGCCCGTGCCATGGCCGTGCGCTGCTGCTGGCCCCCGGACAACTCCAGCGGATGGCGTTTGAGGAATTTTTCGATGCGCAGCATCCGGGCGGTTTCCAGCACCTTGTCCTGGATCACCTCGTCGGCCACACCGGCCTGGCGCAGGGGCGAGGCGATGTTTTCGAATACCGTCATGGTCGGGTAGTTGATGAACTGCTGATAGACCATCGACACATTGCGCAACCGCACCGGGCGGTGGGTCACGTCGACGCCGTTCATCAGGATGCGCCCGCTGTCGGGCTTGTCCAGGCCGGCCATCAGCCGCATCAGGCTGGTCTTGCCGGACAGGGTGCGCCCCAGCAGGACGTTGAAGGATCCGGGTTCGAAATTCAGGTTGGCATCGTCGATCCAGGTCTGGCCTTCGACGGTGCGACAGATGTGCTCAAGCGTTAATGACATGGCTCGGCCTTTTTATTTTTGGAGTCAAGCGACCGAAGCTTGAAAGCGAAAGCCGTGCCAGGAATCACAACACGTTGATGTAGTGGGTTTTTCTCAATAATCGCGGGAAAAATACGTTCGTTGATGAACAGAAATGAACAACCAGAACTGAACAACTGAACAATTCGCCGGTTGACAATGAACAATTTTGAACAACACTGAATGAACGCTTTCGGTTGGCCTGACTTCGATCCCTGTGGGCGCCCGCTCCCACAAGGGGCTGTGTATTACGTGCTATTCAGGCCTGCCCCCGCACAAGGAGTCTGTGCGAGACTTACCACAACAATAATAAACAGCTCCTGCGAGAGTGCCCCATGGCCGCACCTGCCCCAGTCTTGTCCCATGACGCCATCATCCAGGCCTCCTGGTCCCGTTGCCGTGCCTTCGGCCTCGACCATCAGAGCGTGCCCTCCTTCGACCCGCTGCCCGCCGAGGGCGTCGCCCAGTTGCTGGAGAGCCAGCATTCCCTGGTGCAGACCACTCACCAGGAAGTCCTGCCGTACTACGAGAACATCCTGAGCAACTCCAATTGCCTGATCATGCTGGCGGACAACCAGGGCCAGGTGCTGACGTCCTGGGGTACCCAGCGTTTCATCGAGCCGAAACTGGCCCATGGTTTCAGCGCCGGAGCGAGCTGGATGGAACGCTGCACCGGCACCAACGCCATCGGCACGGCGCTGGCCTGTGAACAGGCGGTGCACATCGAACACGATGAACACTTTCTCAAGGCCAACCGTTTCATGACCGGTTCCGCCGCGCCGATCTTCGATGCCGAGCGCAAGGTCATCGCGGTGCTGGATGTCTCCAGCGACAGCTACCTGCCGCCCTCCCACACCCTGGGCATGGTCAAGATGATGAGCCAGACCGTGGAGAACCGGCTGATCCTCAACCTGTTTCGCGGTGAGCATTTCCAGCTGACGTTCAACACCGGGTTGAACAACCTCGACAGCCAGTGGGCCGGCCTGCTGATTTTCGATGAGACCGGCCAGGTGCTTTCCGCCAACCGCCGGGCCGACAACCTGCTGGGGCTGAGCCTGTCCCGGGTCAGCATCGAAAGCCTGTTCAAGGTGTCGCTGCTGGACCTGCTGAACCAACCCGACGGCCTGCCGTTTTCCTTGCAGGCGGCCGGGCGCAATCGTTTCCAGTGCATGCTCAAGCGTCCGAGCCAGTTGTCGATCAAGCCGCGCGTGTTTGCCGAGCCGACACCTGCGCCGGCGCCCGCCGGCAACGCCATCAGCCTCAACACCCTGCATTTTGGTGACAGTCGCGTGGAAAAAGCCGTGCGCCAGGCCGAGCGCCTGCTGGAAAAAGACATTCCGCTGCTGATCCACGGCGAAACGGGCGTGGGCAAGGAAGTCTTCGTCAAAGCCCTGCACCAGGCCAGCTCCCGTTGCAAGCAACCGTTCATCGCGGTCAACTGCGCGGCGATCCCCGCCGAGCTGGTGGAATCGGAGCTGTTCGGCTACGAAAAAGGCGCCTTCACCGGCGCCAACCAGAAGGGCAGCATCGGCCTGATCCGCAAGGCCGACCGCGGCACGCTGTTCCTCGACGAAATCGGCGACATGCCGCTCCCAACCCAGGCCCGGCTGCTGCGGGTGTTGCAGGAACGCTGCGTGCAACCGGTGGGCAGCGCCGAGCTGTTCCCGGTGGACATCCGCATCATTTCCGCCACCAACCGCTCCCTGCGCGAACAGGTGCAACTGGGCCGGTTCCGCGAAGACCTCTACTACCGCATCGGCGGCCTGACCCTGGAGCTGCCGCCCCTGCGGGAGCGCAGCGACAAGCAGGCCCTGTTCAAGCGGCTCTGGGAACATCATCGCGAACCGACCCAGTGGGCCGGCCTGAGCCGCGAGGTGCTGGAACTCTTCGAGCGCCATCCGTGGCCGGGCAACCTGCGACAGGTCAGCAGCGTATTGCAGGTGGCCCTCGCCATGGCCGAGGAACAGCCGATCCGACCCGAACATCTGCCGGACGACTTTTTTGTCGACCTGGAAATGGAACCCGTGGAACAGCCGGAGCCCCTGGCGGTGGACCTGAACGATGCCGAGGACCTGAACCGTCAGTTGCAGGCGGTGGGCGGGAACATTTCACACCTGGCGCGACGGCTGGGCGTCAGCCGCAACACCCTGTACAAACGCCTGCGACAACTTGAAGGCTGATACGAAGGCAGCCTCCGAAGAGGCTGCCATGTCGCTGAGGCAAAGGGTCAGTCGAACGCGCCGCTGAGCACTTCATAGATGATGCCGCTGGCGATCGCCACCAGGATCAGATCAGTGCCCACCTGCTGCCACTCATATCCGTCATAGTGCGGCAGATGCCCCAGCAGCCGGCCATCGAGCTTCTTGGCGATACCCGGCGGCAGCGGCTTGCCCCGGGCCAGGTTCTTCTGGATGCCGGGTGGCAACGCCGGGCCGGGGCTCCAATAATCGCGATAACCGCCAATCACCCCCAGGATGCCGCTACGGTCGATGCTCGGGCCGTTGTGCCAATCGCCGCCGCCACCTCCCTGGTTTCCCTTGCCGCCCTGATTGTCCTTGTGGCCGGGATTTCCTTGACCGCCCTTGTTGCCCTGCCCGCCTTTGCCTCCCTGCCCTTGACCGGGACCTTGATCGAATTGAGCGTTTCCCTTGCCGTTGCCCGGGTCCGCGACAACAATGCCAGGGCCCGCCGCCAGGGCGAAACAGGTAACTGCAGCAATCAACGAACGCGATTTGAACATGGCCGTTCTCTCAAGAAGGGGTTTGCCTGTAAAGATATAGAGACTAACGGTGATATTAGTTCCATATCACACTGTGCGTCGCTTGCCTGGACCGGATAACCGCTGTCACAGTCACCAAGGAGCTTCATGCGCAAGGATTACCTGGCCTTTTTCGTCTCATTGTTTCTTTCCCGGCTGGCCGACCAGATCCTCCTGTTCATCGTCCCGCTGATGGTGTTCCAGACCACCGGCAGTGCGTCCTGGGCGGGCCTGGCCTTCTTCGCCGAAGCCTTGCCGCGTTACTTGTCGTTCCCGATCTGCGGCGCGCTGTGCGATAGATTCTCGCCGATTCGTATCCTGCACATCAGCCAGGTCTATCGCGCCGTGGCGTGCATCGTCGGCGTGGGACTCTACGGGCTCTTTGGCGGGATCTACTGGATCGTCGCGTTGTCCGCCTTGTGCGGCGTGCTGACCACCCAGGGCATCATGGCCCGTGAAGTGGTGATGCCCTACATTTTCAAGCAGTACACCTATGCCAAGACCCTGTCCTATTCGCAGATCGCCGACCAGGCCGGGCTGGTACTGGGCCCGCTGGTGGCAGCGCTGATGCTCGAGGCATGGGCGTGGCATTGGGTAGTGCTGGCGATTGCCGGCCTGTTCCTGCTGGCGGACCTGGCGATGCTGTCCTGGCAGCGGAGCAGCCCGGTCACGCTGCAAATCTTCGAACAACGCTACGACGCATGGCTGAGCCCGCTGCGCATTGCTTTGGGCCACATCGGCAAACTCACCCAGCTGAAAAAACTCATCTGCCTGGCAGCCGGGGTCAATCTGGTCATCGGTGTCACCCTCGCCACTTCCGCCGCCATGGCGATCGGTCAATACGACGCCACGAAGGATGACTATGCCGGACTGCAAGCCGCCGGAGCCGTGACCACCATTCTCATCCTGTTCTTCCTGGCCCGCGCCACCTTGCCCCTGAAATTGCTGGGAGTCCTGTCCTACAGCCTGATCGCCGCAGGCGCGTTCATCACCGCGCTCAGCCCATCCGCGTGGGGCTATGTGGTTGGTTTCCTGCTGATCGTCGGTTTCGACAAGATGTTTAACGTGTACATGCGCAGTGTCCGCCAGAAAATCATTCCGCCCCAGGACTTCGGCAAGACCGTCGGCGTCATCACCCTGCTCAACAATCTGTCGCAACCCCTGGCGGGCCTGCTGGTCGCGTTGCTGGCCGCGCCACTCGGCACCCGCCAGGTGATCCTGCTGCTGGCCCTCGCCACCAGCCTGACAGGCCTGGCGGTACTGGTGTTGTTCAGCCACAGGGAAGGCAGCCCGCAGGGCTACGGGGTCGACACGGACGGCTGACGTCTTCAAATATTCATCTGTGACCGGTATGAATTTGTGCGTGCGTACCATTCGTCGTGAATGGAACCGCATGCACCGTCAGCCGCCACGTCTGGCTCAAGGCTTGCACCGACCTGGCATGGCAGCCTCAGGACGACGTAACCCTGACGCGGCGGCCTTTAATTACCGCTTGGTCAGTCATCGGAGATGTACCGTGTCAACTCTCAACGAAATCGCAGCGAACCACGCGAGAATGGCAAAGGCAAAGGAAGAAGAGTCGATACGGCTGAGTGGGCTTCAGGGACAAATCGTGGGCGGCTTTGAAATGCCGGCCATCGAAGTGAAACAGGACATGCCACTGCACTTCATGGCCGCGGTGCAGGAACATGGCTTCGCGGAGGGAATTGGCTGCGTGGCCTGATTGCCGAGGCTGGCTATTGAGGAAGCCATCGCCCGCTTTTGCGCGGGCGACTGGGCAGTGGTTCGGTCTCGTCCGGCCAGGATTCATTCCCTCGAACAACAATCAAGTGCAATGCGCCCTCTGTATCAGGCGCCGTCCCTGTGCAGACACCTCAGATGAATGACGAGCCCGACGGTCCCGGGGTGTAATCGTCGAAAAGGCATGACATTCTCGCTTACCGGCAACAATCGAAAGCGGACGAGGGAAAGGTCGTGAGCACACTTGAAAAGGCTATATCGATTGCCGCTCTGGCCCATGAAGGGCAGACCGACAAAGGCGGCGCGCCTTACATCCTGCATCCGTTGAACGTCATGCGGCGCCTGGCCCATGAGGACGAACGGATCGTCGCGGTATTGCACGATGTGATCGAAGACACCCGGGTGAGCATCGCCGATCTGCGCAAGGATGGCTTCAGCGAAACGATCCTCGCCGCCATCGAGTCTCTCACCAGGCACGAAGGCGAGCCTTACCAAATCTTCATCGAACGGGCTGCCCGCAATCCCCTGGCTCGTCGAGTGAAACTGGCCGATCTTGCGGAAAACAGCGATTTGTCACGGATCGACAGGCCCGGACCGAAAGACCTGGAGCGGGTAGAGAAATATCGCAAGGCCGTGGAGTATCTGACGGCTTTAACGAGCGTCTAGAGAAAAACCGGAGCCTCCCAGCACGGGCGAAGAAAGCCCCGGCTGATATGCCAGGGCTTCCCCACCCGACAGCGGGATTACTTCTGCTTCACGGCATCAGGCCAATGTGAACGTACCGAAGCCACTGCCAAAGAATTCACCGCTGATATTCGCTGAATACTGTTGCGGATGAACCAAGACGAGTAAAGACGGTACGGGGCAGGAACAGCGTATCGGCGAAGAGGCTGAGCGGCAGGTCGAACGAGTCCAGAACATTTTCAGCCAGGCTCTGCGAAAAGTGTGAGGCGTCGCCAAGCATGAGACGCTTGAGCATGGGAGGTGAGAATCGGTCAGTAAGACGTTACGATCACTCGGGCCAGTTGCCGATCTGACATCAGAGGCAAGCTGTGGGTCGCTCGATAGTAACGGGAGGCCTGCTCAAAATGCGCCCCTCTGATCTCGCCATCTGATCCGATGAATACAATCGCATCACTCTTGGCGGACTTGAATATGGCCGGCCCATCTACGGTGAAGGCCGTCGTTGCGCCAACGATCATAGTCGGCACCAGCGTCGTAGCGGTCAACGCTCTCTCGACCGGATTTTCGACATACCACGCTCGCGCCTCAGCGCTGAGCAATGCCCAAATGGCAATTGCCAGCATTCTTAATGGAACCATCTCTTCTGTTCTTCCCTGCATGCAAAAGGCCGTCACGGTAACAAAGCGAGATACGGTTGGAAACAAAAGCTCGGCCCGAAGGACTGCAACCCGCGCGGCAGGGAGACGCCCTTGCGCCGTATCCCAGACAATGCCTTTAGCACGTCCATGACTTGCTAACGGTCCCCCAAGGACCTGAGATGAATATTGAGGACGCGCGCACCGCTCCTTCATCGAAGCAAGACATTTTCGACCGTCTGCCACCCCATTGGAGGGACCGCCTCAAACATTACGAAGCATGCCAGATCACCAGATCAGCACGCCCCCGGTGGAATACCGTCCTTGTTGAAATCCTTCAGACGCTCACGTTCCTGCTCTGTGGAATGCGCAGGGGTGTCGTTCTTGGGCGGGTCTTTTTGCTTTTCATCGGCCATTGCAGTGTCCTCTGGGGTGGATAAGGGTTTTGGCCACTGAATAGTATCGGCGGTTCAACTTGGTAACAGATTTACGAGGCTTTCACTATGATCGCTGTACAAGCCTTTCTAGCTGCATGTGTATCCAGCGTGGATAAAAACACAGTATTCGAACACAGCTAACAAGTAGTAGCGTTAGGCCTCCATCAGCCCAATCGGGCGAATCTGCAGTGGAGCCAGGAAAATGGAATTTTTAGAGCGCTTGAATGCGATGTCGGCAAAGGTGAGTCAGTTAGCGTCAACGATCCAAACGGAAGAAGCAACTAAAACCGCGTTTGTAATGCCCTTCATCCATACAGTGCTTGGCTACGATGTTTTCGATCCATCTGAAGTCGTGCCCGAATATGTATGTGACATTGGTACCAAAAAAGGCGAAAAAATTGATTACGCAATACTAAAGAACGGCCAAATTCAAATTCTTATTGAAACCAAGAAAATTGGCGAACCCTTAAACATAAACCACGCCAGCCAACTATTCAGATACTTCCACGTCACAACCGCTAGAATTTCAATCCTGACAAACGGCAGATTCTATAGATTTTTCACCGACCTAGACGCTCCTAACAAAATGGATGAAAAACCATTTTTAGAAATAGATCTTTTAGACATTGACGAGCACGTTATTCCCGAGCTGCAAAAACTTACGAAATCAGCATTCGACGTTGAATCGATTATCAATGCAGCTGGCGAGCTGAAATATGTAGGACAGATCAAAAGAGAAATGGCCTCACAACTAACTCAGCCCGACGATGATTTCGTGCGTTTCTTTGCTTCACGGATCTACGAAGGCGCGATTACCCAGAAGGTAAGAGAACAGTTTGCACTGCTTACAAAAAAAGCCGCTGCTCAGTTCCTGAACGATCAGATAAATGATCGATTGAAATCTGCAATCAGTGGCGTACCCCTTCCTACTCCGGCCGAAGTTGTAGTATCCGAAACCCAACCGGATGCTAATGATGTACCAGAAGATAGAGTTCTCACTACCATGGAAGAACTCGAAGGATTCCATATAATAAAAGCGATAGTGCGTACAGTTATTGATGCAAAGCGGATCGCACACCGAGATACACAAAGTTATTTCGGAATTCTATTGGATGACAACAATCGAAAACCAATCGCAAGGTTGCATTTCAATAGAACGCAAAAGTATTTAGGCGTCTTCGATAAAGACAAGAACGAAACGCGTCACCCGATAAGCTCGCTTGACGATATTTACGGGTTCTCGGACTCTTTAAAAGAGACGATCACCTTTTATCAAGGACAAGCCTGATACGAAAACTATGGGGGCAGAGCTCGTTTCGAGTTCGTTGCTATTGGCTCATCTCGTAACCGTCATTTGCCCCCCATCTTATTGTGCGCGCATGTCGTAGCGAGCAACGGAAGTGCTTAAACTTGGGTAACCAGCTACCTATCAACGTTTTTTGGTTCCAAGGGATTTCTAACGGGAAAACGCCAGAGACATTCTGTCCATACGACGCTCCTGCCCCATTCTGCCACCCCTGCCAGCCATAACGAAAAAGCCCAGCGGGATAGGCTGGGCTTCGAAGTTGAAAGCTCTATTTCAGATAACCGGATTTACGCAACCGCAGGCTATAGCCCCATACCGCAACCAGCAGAACGGCTTGCAGGATAACCGGCAGCAGGCACCAGGCAAGCTGGATGTAAAGGCTGGCCGGCATATGGAAGATGTCAGGCAGCATGATCGGAATCAATGTCAGCCCCAGGAGCAATGCCCCCAACAGGACCCAGGATGACTTTGCGCTACGCCGCCATAGCAACAGGCCGGCGATTGCCAGCAGCAAGCAGGTGGAGCCGACTAATGAGCGCGATATCGGCCATTCTGGCTTGGCTCCAGCCCTCGCCGACCAGCCAGCAGGCATTTTTTGAATGTACGAAAAAGGCAGTAGATCACGGCGAGGTTGCCAGGACCGAGCGTGAGATATTCCTAACCAGAGGTGCAGGATTATCCATAATTTCCAAATCCATGTAGATGACCGGCCAATCCAGCCAACCTGCGAAGTCTACCCAGGACTAGCCGGGTCAAGAAGCTGACGAAGCGGTCAGTCTTTTACAGGAGAACCCTGCCTTTTCCGTTCAATGAAGAACCCTGCGACTCTCTCCAATCCTGATCCGATCCAGTGCCCTGTTTAAGGCATCCAGGGCATTGAGCAGAGCTTTCGCCTCCGCTTCCCGCCCATCGCCCCAGAGGCGTTCCGCCATGATATTAAGCGCCTGGATAGAGCGCTCGATATCAGCAGCCGTCACTGCTTTGCTTTCCTGATGTTTCTTTGGCATTGATCAACCTATCTCCAGGGTGTTGCGTCACCCGCTTCAATGCGAATACACAACAACAGAACACCATGCGGATGTCCAAGCCGGCAAGCAGCCAACCTTCACTCCCTCCCCCACGAGCGCCTCACGCTCGAACATTACACGGGTTCTCGCCGATACGGAGCTTTCCATCGTGACGACGCTGGGACTGCATACTCGACCCAATCACTCTTCGAGCCCTGCCTTAGCACAAATCAAGCGTCCCATGATGAACATTCGTTCACCGCAAGCAAGGTCCGATGCGTCTACCCTGCGGGTTCCAACATAGTGACTACAGGAGTGACCACCATGTTCTCGCACGAAAGCGTCCCACTGATCATCATCTTCATCGTCATGCTGGTGGCCGTGCTTGCGGCATTTCTGCACCCCGTGCATGCACTCTATAGCTGGCTTCGCAGACGCAGGGAAAGATCAGCCGTCGGCGTGACAGAGAAAGAAATTTCCCGCTGAAAATTGGCCCCGATCAGGCCCGGTGCGCCGGGCTTTTTCTCGGGATCCAGGTTCAACGCAAGCCTTCACCATCGCTACTCGATAGTTCCCCTCCGTGACTTGCACCGTTCGATGAGCTCTTTCCAGTCTCTACGTACGCCACTGTCGAAAAGAAGCCACCTATCAACCAGCGTTACGGTGCCACGGCCCCCCTATAGTCGCTCACGGCTAAAGAATGACGGAACAGCGCCTACGCCACTTTTCTGTCTATTCGCAGAGGGAGGAGTTTGTTGGGATTGTTGCGCCGAGCCAGAGCGGCTGGATGGGACTGGACTTTTGCCAGCGGCAAACAAAAAAGGGCCAACCTCTCGGTTGACCCTTCTAGACCGCCCAGCAGAGCGGATTTTGTTTGGTAGGCGCGATTGGACTCGAACCAACGACCCCCACCATGTCAAGGTGGTGCTCTAACCAACTGAGCTACGTGCCTGCTGTGAGGCGGCATTCTACGGAATTCCGAAGGGGTGTCAACACCTTTTTTCACCTAACCCTATGAATATGCAAAATATTTAATTTCGCCGGGGCAATGAAGTATTTGCGGTGGCTGGCGGCGGATTTTTATCTCGGGTAGGATCGGCGCATTCGTAAAAAATATAAAACAGAGGTTGCAGAATGGCGAACACTCCTTATCCAGCGTCTTACTACGCCGCATCGGCCAACGCGGCTGCGTCGCGCCCGGCCCTGCAAGGTGACGTCGAAACCGACGTGTGTGTGATCGGCGCTGGCTATACCGGCCTGTCCTCTGCCCTGTTTTTGCTGGAGAACGGCTTCAAGGTCACGATTGTCGAGGCCGCGAAGGTGGGGTTTGGCGCATCGGGTCGCAACGGCGGGCAGATCGTCAACAGCTACAGCCGCGACATCGATGTGATCGAACGCAGTGTCGGGCCGCAGCAGGCACAATTGCTGGGCAACATGGCCTTCGAGGGCGGTCGGATCATTCGTGAGCGGGTGGCGAAGTATCAGATCCAGTGCGACTTGAAGGACGGTGGCGTCTTCGCAGCCCTTACCGCTAAACAGATGGGGCATCTGGAATCGCAGAAACGTCTATGGGAGCGTTTCGGCCATACCCAGCTGGAGCTGCTGGATCAACGCCGCATTCGCGAAGTGGTGGCGTGCGAAGAGTACGTGGGTGGCATGCTGGACATGAGCGGCGGGCATATCCATCCCCTCAATCTGGCGTTGGGCGAAGCCGCTGCGGTGGAGTCCCTTGGCGGGGTCATTCATGAACAATCGCCGGCGGTGCGCATCGAACGCGGTGCAAGCCCGGTGGTGCATACGCCACAAGGCAAGGTCAGGGCCAAGTTCATCATCGTGGCGGGCAATGCCTACCTGGGCAATCTGGTGCCGGAGCTGGCGTCCAAGTCGATGCCTTGCGGCACCCAGGTGATCACCACCGAGCCTCTGGGGGAAGAGTTGGCCCACAGCCTGTTGCCCCAGGATTATTGCGTCGAGGACTGCAACTACCTGTTGGACTATTACCGACTGACAGGCGACAAGCGCCTGATCTTCGGCGGCGGCGTAGTGTATGGCGCGAGGGATCCGGCGAACATCGAAGCGATCATCCGTCCGAAGATGCTCAAGGCCTTCCCCCAGCTCAAGGATGTGAAGATCGATTACGCATGGACCGGAAATTTCCTGCTGACGTTGTCGCGTCTTCCACAGGTGGGGCGTCTGGGCGACAACATCTACTACTCCCAGGGCTGCAGCGGCCATGGCGTGACGTACACGCACCTGGCAGGCAAGGTCCTGGCCGAGGCGCTGCGTGGTCAGGCTGAGCGTTTTGATGCATTTGCCGATCTGCCCCACTACCCGTTCCCTGGCGGCCAGCTGTTGCGCACGCCGTTTGCGGCGATGGGTGCGTGGTATTACGGGCTGCGGGATAGATTGGGGTTCTGAGGCTCGCCCCCTGAGTCTTGCCAACTCAGCAAGCAAGGGCTGCTTCGCAGCCCAGCGGGAGCAAGCTCGCTTATCACGGGCTTGTTCCGATCTTCGCAATATCGTTACACCAGAAACAAAAAAACCCCGGTCTTTCGACCAGGGTCTTTGCTATCGATCAGAAGTCCGCTGTACGGCTTTCTTCCTGGCTTCAAGGCGTTCAGTGGGCCTCGAAGCAGATATGGCGCAGCGGACGGGACTCGAACCCGCGACCCCCGGCGTGACAGGCCGGTATTCTAACCGACTGAACTACCGCTGCGTATCGCTATGGACTTGCGTCCAGTTAACTCGTCTGACCAGGGCCTTTGAAGCCTCGATCTCGAACCAGGCTGACCTGACTCGGTAAATATGGCGCAGCGGACGGGACTCGAACCCGCGACCCCCGGCGTGACAGGCCGGTATTCTAACCGACTGAACTACCGCTGCGCGTCGGTGGAGGCTTTTGACGGCTTCCATCTTGCTTTCGCAAGACTCTCATGGAACATGGTGGGTGATGACGGGATCGAACCGCCGACATTCTGCTTGTAAGGCAGACGCTCTCCCGGCTGAGCTAATCACCCTTTGCTTCGCTGAGGCCGCGAAATTTACGCAGGTGCCGAAGCTAAGTCAATAGCAGGGTTGGATTTTTTTCAAAAACAGCTTCGAGCTGCACGCTTCGAGCGGCAACTCGCAAGCCCCAACACCGCATAACCACTTGCCGCTTGTAGCTCGCGACTTGTGGCTGCTGTTCATTCATAAATCATTTTCTTGGTCATGCCGCCGTCCACCACGAACTCCTGGCCCGTGACGAAACCGGCGTTACGCGACAGCAGCCATGCCACCATTGCCGCCACGTCCTCGACCGTCCCTACCCTGCCCGCCGGATGCTGGGCGTGATCGGCGTCGGTCAGCGGCTGCGCGCGGCGCTGGGACGGGTCGCGGGCGTCGATCCAGCCAGGGCTGACGGCATTGACGCGGATTTCCGGCCCCAGACTGATCGCCAAAGCGTGGGTCAGGGCCAGCAAGCCGCCCTTGCTCGCCGCGTAGGCCTCGGTATCGGGCTCCGATTGCGCGGCGCGGGTCGAGGCCAGGTTGACGATGGCGCCGTTGTGAGCGCGCAGGTAAGGCGCACAGTGCTTGGCCAGCAGCATCGGGCCGCCCAGGTTCACCGCCAGGACCCGGTTCCAGTAGGCCAGGTCGAGGCTTTCCAGGGTGATGTTGTGCGGGTCGGCAATGGCTGCGTTGCACACCAGCGCATCGAGCCGTCCGAATTGCCCGAGGACTTCGGCGATGCCCGTCGCCACTTGCGCCTCGTCCGCCACATCCATGCCAATGAACCAGGCGCCATCCCCCAGGGCCTTGGCCACCCGGGAGCCGCGCTCGCGATCCAGGTCGGTCAGGACCACCTGCCAGCCCTCACAGATCAGCCAGGCCGCAATGCCGAGGCCGATGCCCCGGGCGGCACCCGTTACGAGTGCGACCCGGCCATGAGTGCCTTCGATCACAAGGCCGCCAACCCACGAGCCAGATCGGCTTGCAGGTCCGCCACGTCTTCCAGGCCCACCGCGATGCGGATCAGGCTGTCACGGATGCCCGCCGCCTCACGCTCCTGGGGCGAGAGGCGACCGTGGGAGGTGGTGCTCGGATGGGTGATGGTGGTCTTGCTGTCGCCCAGGTTGGCGGTGATGGAAATCAACCGGGTCGCGTCGATGAAGCGCCAGGCGCCCTCCTTGCCGCCCTTGACCTCGAAACTCACCACCGCACCGAACCCCCGTTGCTGGCGCACGGCCAGGTCGTGCTGCGGATGGCTCTTGAGGCCGGCGTAATGCACCTTCTCGATACCGTCCTGCTGCTCCAGCCACTCGGCCAGGGCCTGGGCGTTGGCGCAATGCGCCTTCATGCGCAGGCCGAGGGTTTCCAGGCCCTTGAGGAAGATCCAGGCGTTGAACGGGCTGAGGGTCGGCCCGGCAGTGCGCAGGAAGCCCACGACTTCCTTCATCTGCTCGCTGCGACCGGCCACCACGCCGCCCATGCAACGCCCCTGGCCATCGATGAACTTGGTGGCCGAATGCACCACCACGTCCGCCCCCAGCTTCAGCGGTTGTTGCAACGCCGGGGTGCAGAAGCAGTTATCCACCACCAGCATGGCGCCCTTGGCGTGCGCGATCTCCGCCAGGGCGGCAATGTCCACCAGCTCGGCCAATGGGTTGGAGGGCGATTCGACGAACAAGAGCTTCGTGTTGGCCTTGATCGCCGCATCCCAGGCGGACAGGTCCGCCAGGGGCACGTAGTCGACTTCCACGCCGAAGCGCTTGAAGTACTTCTCGAACAGGCTGATGGTGGAGCCAAAGACGCTGCGCGACACCAGTACGTGGTCGCCGGCGCTGCACAGGCTCATGACCACCGCCATGATCGCCGCCATGCCGGTGGCGGTGGCAACCGCTTGCTCGGCGCCTTCGAGGGCGGCGATGCGCTCTTCGAACGCCCGCACGGTGGGGTTGGTGTAACGTGAATAGACGTTGCCGGGCACTTCGCCGGCAAACCGCGCCGCCGCATCGGCAGCGGTACGGAATACATAGCTGGAGGTGAAGAACATCGGATCGCCGTGCTCGGCTTCCGGCGTGCGGTGCTGACCGGCGCGAACCGCCAGGGTGTCGAACGCTACGCCTTCAAGGTCGCTGTCCAGCCGACCGGCATCCCAATCCTGACTCATGCTGCCACTCCTCGGTTAAACGCAAACCGGCCCCTCGGGGCCGGTTCGTCACTCAGTTGTTATACAGATCGATGATCGCGCTGACCGCCTGGGTCTTGGCCTTGGATGCATCGTTGCGGGCGCTTTCGATCTTGTTCAGGTATGCCTCGTCGACATCACCGGTGACGTACTTGCCATCGAATACCGCGCAGTCGAACTGCTCGATCTTGATCTTGCCGCCGCCTACCGCTTCGATCAGGTCCGGCAGGTCCTGGTAGATCAGCCAGTCGGCGCCGATCAGGTCGGCGACTTCCTGGGTGGTGCGGTTGTGGGCGATCAGCTCATGGGCGCTCGGCATGTCGATGCCATAGACGTTCGGGTAACGCACGGCCGGGGCCGCCGAGCAGAAATACACATTCTTGGCGCCGGCTTCGCGGGCCATCTGAATGATCTGCTTGCAAGTGGTGCCACGCACGATGGAGTCGTCCACCAGCATGACGTTCTTGCCGCGGAATTCCAGTTCGATGGCGTTGAGCTTCTGGCGTACGGATTTTTTCCGCGCGGCCTGGCCCGGCATGATGAAGGTGCGACCGATGTAGCGGTTCTTCACGAAGCCTTCGCGGAACTTGACGCCCAGGTGGTTCGCCAGCTCCAGGGCCGCGGTGCGGCTGGTGTCCGGGATAGGGATCACCACGTCGATGTCGTGGTCCGGGCGCTCGCGCAGGATCTTCTCGGCCAGCTTCTCACCCATGCGCAGGCGGGCCTTGTAGACCGAGATGCCGTCGATGATGGAGTCCGGACGCGCCAGGTAGACGTGTTCGAAGATGCACGGCGTCAGGGTCGGGTTGGTCGCGCACTGACGGGTGAACAACTTGCCGTCTTCGGTGATGTAGACCGCCTCGCCCGGAGCCAGGTCGCGGATCAGGGTGAAGCCCAGCACGTCCAGGGATACGCTTTCGGAAGCGATCATGTACTCGACGCCTTCGTCGGTGTGACGCTGGCCGAACACGATCGGACGGATGCCATGGGGGTCGCGGAAGCCGACGATGCCGTAGCCGGTGATCATCGCCACCACGGTGTAGCCACCGACACAACGGTTGTGCACTTCGGTCACGGCGGCGAACACGTCTTCTTCGGTAGGCTGCAGCTTGCCACGCTGGGCCAGCTCATGGGCGAAGACGTTGAGCATCACTTCCGAGTCG
This sequence comes from Pseudomonas sp. 7SR1, assembly GCF_900156465.1. NCBI lineage: Bacteria > Pseudomonadati > Pseudomonadota > Gammaproteobacteria > Pseudomonadales > Pseudomonadaceae > Pseudomonas > Pseudomonas sp. 7SR1. The sequence continues at coordinate 3,555,377 of NZ_LT707064.1, read as the reverse complement.
GAATTGGTGTTGACGTGGCGCAGGTCCGATTCGTAGATTTCCTTGGCCAACTGCTCGACGTTGGTCAGGTTGCCGTTATGCGCCAGGGTGATGCCATACGGCGAGTTGACGTAGAACGGCTGGGCTTCGGCCGAGGTCGAGCTGCCGGCGGTCGGATAGCGCACATGACCGATGCCCATGTGGCCGACCAGGCGTTGCATGTGGCGCTGATGGAACACGTCACGGACCAGGCCATTGTCCTTGCGCAGGAATAACCGGCCGTCATGGCTGGTCACGATACCGGCAGCGTCCTGGCCGCGGTGCTGGAGCACGGTTAGCGCGTCATACAGCGCCTGATTGACGTTCGACTTACCGACGATACCGACGATGCCACACATGCGACGCAACCCCTACTTAATGGATCTGAACTGAACAACGATCACTGCGGCGTTTTGGCCGTCGGCAATAGTTGTTCCTTGAACGGTATTTCAGCGGGTACGCTGATACCGCTGGCAAGCCACTGACTGCTCCAACCCAGGATCAGGTTCTTGGACCAGTCTGCGACCAATAGAAATTGTGGCACGAGCCGGGACTCCTGCCACCACGAATCCTGCTGTACCGGCCCCAGGCTCAGCAGCCCGACGGCCACGACCACCAGCAAGGCGCCACGCGCCGCGCCAAAGGCCATGCCCAGGAACCGGTCGGTCCCGGAAAGCCCGGTGACACGAATCAGTTCGCCGATCAGATAATTGATCATTGCGCCGACCAGCAAGGTGGCGATAAACAAGATGGCACAGCCCGCGATCACGCGAGCCGACGGAGTTTCGATGTATCCGGCAAGGTACTGGGACAGCGAACCACCAAACATCCAGGCCACGACCCCCGCGATGATCCAGGTCAGCAGCGAGAGGGCTTCCTTGACGAAGCCGCGACTCAGACTGATCAATGCGGAGATGGCGATGATTGCAACGATCGCCCAGTCAACCCAGGTAAATGGCACGGTGCAGCCTACAGACGGATAAGGCGGCGCATTTTAGCAGAGCGCAGGGCTGTCGGTAAGCTGCGATTGTCAGTGTGATTCAAATCAGGCAAACCGCGATCAACCACGCTCTGGCTGGAAACGCACCACGAACCCCTTGAGATTCTGCTGACGGCCAAGCAAGTCCCGCAGGCGATCGGCCTCGGCACGCTCGATCAGCGGCCCGACAAATACCCGGTTCTTGCCGTCGGCGGAACGGATATAGGCGTTGTACCCCTGGCTGCGCAGGGATTTCTGCAGGTTCTCGGCGCTCTCGCGACTGCTCAGGCTGGCCAGTTGCACGGACCAGCTGACCGACAGGCCGTTGGCGTCCACGCGACTTTGGGTGGTGTCCGGCTTGGTCGGCGCTGCGGTGATCGGCTGGCTCGGTGCCGGCTTGGCTGCCGGAGCAGCAGGCGCAGGCGCTGCTGCGACAGACGGCTTGCTCGATGTAGTCGGTGCAGCGGTCGGCGCCGCTGGAGCCGCTGGAGCGGGCGTGATCGGCATCGCAGGCGCGGGTTGCGCGGCCAGTTCTTCATCGCTTGGAACGGGTTCCTGGGGCAGCGCCTGGGGCTCAGGCACCGTCACCGGCTCGACCTGCACCGGTGGCATCGCCGGCGCCTGGGGCGCGGCCGGTGCATCGACCGTGACCTGACGCTGCTCGTCCTGACGGGAAAACAGCATCGGCAGGAAAATCACCGCCAGGGCCACCAATACCAGGGCCCCTACCATGCGCTGCTTGTATGCCTTATCCAGCAATGCCATCTGCAGCTTCCTCCGTGGAGCGCCGGCTCAGCCATTGAAGGGCCTCGGCGACACAAAAAAATGATCCGAACACCAGGATTTCGTCGTCGGCGGTCGCCAGGGCGCACTGCCCTTCCAGCGCGGCGACCACGCTTGCATAAGCATCCACCGAAGCGCCACGCGCCTGCAAGGCCGCCTGCAATTGTGCCGCCGGACGCGAACGCGGCGAGTCCAGCGGCGCGACTGCCCAATGCTGGACACTAGCACTCAACGCCTCGACCACGCCATCCAGATCCTTGTCGGACAACAACCCGAATACCGCCAGTCGCCGCCCCGCCACAGGCCGATGAGCCAGGCGCTCGGCCAGGTAGTGCGCCGCATGGGGGTTGTGGCCGACATCCAGCAGCAGGCTCAGGCGCTTGCCCTGCCAATCGAACGTGCGGCGATCGAGCCGGCCGACGACACGGGTCGCCTGCAAGGCCTTGACGATCTGGCCGGCATCCCAGGGCAGCCCCAGCAACCGGTAGGCCTGGAGCGCCAGCGCGGCATTCTCCATTGGCAGCTCCAGCAGCGGCAGGTCATGCAACTCCACCGGATTACCCTGGGCATCGCTGCCACGCCATTGCCAATGCTGCTCGGTCGTGGCCAGATCGAAATCGCGCCCACGCACAAAAAACGGACAGCCCAGTTCCCGAGCCTTGTCCAGCAATGGCTGTGGTGGATCGAGGTCGCCGCAGAGCGCAGGCGCGCCCTGGCGGAAGATGCCGGCCTTTTCGAAAGCCACGGATTCGCGGGTGTCGCCCAGGTAATCGGCATGGTCCACGCCGATACTGGTCACCAGCGCGACGTCTGGATCCACCAGGTTGACGGCGTCCAGGCGACCTCCCAGGCCCACTTCCAGCACAACGGCATCGAGACCGGCACGGGCGAACAACCAGAACGCCGCAAGAGTGCCCATCTCGAAATAGGTCAGGGATATCTCGCCTCGCCCGGCTTCCACCGCGACGAAGGCCTCGCACAGCTCGGCGTCGCCAGCCTCGACGCCGTTGATCTGCACCCGCTCGTTGTAACGCAGCAGGTGCGGCGAGCTGTACACACCGACACTCAGCCCCTGGGCCCGCAACAGCGAGGCCATGAAGGCGCAGGTCGACCCCTTGCCGTTGGTACCGGTGACAGTGATGACCCTGGGGGCCGGCTTGCCCAGCCCCATGCGGGACATGACGGCCTGCGAGCGCTCCAGCCCCATGTCGATAGCCGACGGGTGCAGCTGCTCGAGATAGGCCAGCCAATCGCCCAGGGTACGTTGGATCATAGGCCCGCAGGCGCCGGTGGAACGACCATCGGCTCGATGGGCGTGGCGACATACTTAGGCGTCGGCAGGCCCATCAGTTGCGCCAGCAGGTTACCCAGGCGCGGACGCAGCTCCTGGCGATGGATGATCATGTCGATGGCGCCGTGCTCCAGCAGGAACTCGCTGCGCTGGAAGCCTTCCGGCAGTTTTTCACGCACGGTCTGCTCGATGACGCGCGGGCCGGCAAAGCCGATCAGGGCCTTCGGCTCGCCGACGATTACGTCGCCCAGCATCGCCAGGCTGGCGGAAACGCCGCCGTAGACCGGGTCGGTCAGCACCGAGATGAAGGGAATGCCTTCTTCGCGCAGACGCGCCAGCACCGCGGAGGTCTTGGCCATCTGCATCAGGGAAATCAGCGCTTCCTGCATCCGCGCGCCGCCAGAAGCGGAGAAGCAGACCATCGGGCAACGGTTTTCCAGGGCATGGTTGGCGGCGCGGACAAAGCGCTCGCCGACGATGGCGCCCATGGAACCGCCCATGAAGGAGAACTCGAAGGCCGAGACCACCACCGGCATGCCCAGCAGGGTACCGCTCATGGACACCAGGGCATCCTTTTCGCCGGTCTGCTTCTGGGCAGCGGTCAGGCGATCCTTGTATTTCTTGCCGTCGCGGAATTTCAGGCGGTCCACGGGCTCCAGGTCGGCGCCCAGCTCAACACGGCCTTCGGCATCCAGGAAAATATCGATACGGGCACGTGCGCCGATGCGCATGTGGTGGTTGCACTTGGGGCAAACGTCCAGGGTCTTTTCCAGCTCGGGGCGGTACAGCACCGCCTCGCAGGATGGACATTTGTGCCACAGACCTTCAGGCACCGAGCTTTTCTTCACCTCGGAACGCATGATCGAAGGGATCAGTTTGTCTACCAACCAGTTGCTCATGCTTTCTTTCTCCAGTACCGGCGGCCCGAACGCTCTGGTTCGCGGCCCCGCGTATGCCCTTGAGCTAAATTCATTGTGCGGCGAGGTTCGAGGAGCCACCACGGTCAGCGCGAAACATGACCTGCGTGCAGCCCAACCTCCTCTGCCATTCCGGCAACCGCTCCACCGCGGCTGCCACTACGCTATCGGCCCACCCGAAGGCGGCGCCTGCCTGCTTGTACAGTGCAGGTATGGACGGCGGCAGTCTGCCAGCCGTCACATTGGCGACTGGCTGCTGTGCACAGCCGCCATGAACGCCCGGATCCTGGCCGGGTCCTTGATGCCCTTGGCCTGCTCCACTCCGCCACTCACATCCACCGCATACGGGCGAACCTGGCGAATGGCTTCGGCCACGTTCTCGGCCGTCAGCCCCCCCGCCAGGATGATCGGCTTGCTCAGCCCCCGGGGCACCAGGGACCAGTCGAACGCCTCACCGGTACCGCCGGGAACGCCTTCCACGTAGGTATCCAGCAGGATCCCGCTGGCCCCGGCAAACGCCTCGCACCCAGCCGCGATGTCGTCGCCGGCCTTGACCCGCAGCGCCTTGATATAGGGAAGATTCCAGCCCTCGCAATCCTCGGGGGTCTCGTCGCCATGAAATTGCAACAGCGCCAGCGGCACCGCGTCGAGGATCTCCCCCAGTTCGCAACGGCTGGCGTTGACGAACAGGCCGACAGGGGTCACGAACGGGGGCAAGGCCCGGATGATCGCTCGTGCCTGCTGCACCGTCACCGCCCGGGGACTCCTGGCGTAGAACACCAGCCCGATGGCATCGGCGCCGGCCTCGACCGCCGCCAGCGCGTCCTCGACCCGGGTAATCCCGCAAATCTTGCTGCGAACGGCTGACATGTCGTGAAAAACCTCAGGCAGATCCCGTGAAAGTTCCGGATGGTAGCAAATGCAACGGAGGGCGTCAGCCGTCGAGTTCCGAGAAGCCCGTGAGGAAATGCGGCCCGATGTAACGCTCCGGCAACTCGAACTCTCTGTGATATTCGACCTGCACCAGATACAGCCCGAACGGATGCGCCGTCACCCCACCGGAACGGCGGATGCGGCTGTCCAGCACTTCCTTGATCCACTCCACCGGCCGCTCACCGGCACCGATGGTCATCAGCACGCCGGCGATGTTGCGCACCATGTGGTGCAGGAACGCACTGGCGCGGATGTCGAGTACGATCATCTTGCCGTGACGGGTCACACGCAGGTGATGCAATTGCTTGATCGGCGATTTGGCCTGGCACTGGCCGGCGCGGAAGGCGCTGAAATCGTGAACGCCCACCAGGTATTGCGCAGCCTCGGCCATGCGCTCGACATCCAGTGGACGATGGTTCCAGGTGATTTCTTCGTTCAGGTGCGCCGGGCGGATCTGGTCGTTGTAGATCACGTAGCGATAACGCCGGGCGATGGCCTTGAAGCGCGCATGGAAGTGCGCCGGCATCACCTTGGCCCAACTGACGCTGATATCGTGCGGCAGGTTGATATTGGCGCCCATGACCCACGCTTTCATCGATCGCTCGGCCTGGGTGTCGAAATGCACCACCTGGCCACAGGCGTGCACACCGGCGTCGGTTCGACCGGCGCAATGCAGCGCCACAGGCGAATCGGCGACCTTGGAAAGCGCGTTTTCCAGGATTTCCTGGACCGTCGGCACGCCGGAGGCCTGGCGCTGCCAGCCACGGTAGCGCGAACCTTTGTATTCAACGCCCAGGGCGATCCGGAAAAAGCCGTCGGCCGCCATTTCGGCGGTCGGATTATCTATGTTTGCCAAGAATTACAGCCTGCTGAGGTACGCAAAGGCGGGCATTATAAGGCCGGCCGGGCGGGATGCCAGTGCCACCGTCGATCCTATGGTGGCAGGATGGAGCCATCGCGCCCAACTCCAATTCCCACCACAAACAAAAACGGCAGCCTCACCGGCTGCCGTCGTTGTCTATCGCTCATCTCACGCCAAGCGCGACAACATTTCCTGCGCTTCGCTCTTCTGGGTGGCATCGCCTTCATTGAGGACTTCACCGAGGATGTCCCGGGCGCCGTCGTTGTCGCCCATATCGATGTAGGCCTGGGCCAGGTCGAGCTTGGTGGCGACTTCATCGGTACCGCTGAGGAAGTCGAAGTCCGGCTCCTCGTCGGCGCTGGCCAGGGCGTCTTCAGCCGTGAAGGATGGCTGGCCCAGGCTGTCGGACAGACGTTCCAGCTCCGCGTTGACATCGTCCAGTTCGGACTCGAAGGGATCCTTGGGCGCCTCGCCGGCATTCATTTCGTCGGCCAGGGACAGATCGAAATCCGCCGGCAACTCCAGGTCGTCGGCCGGGGTATCGTCCAGGGCCGGCGTCTCGGCTGCCGGCACGTCCAGGTCCTTGAGATCATTGTCCAGGTCCAGCAGGAAATCTTCGTCGGCCAAGGCTGGCGCCGGGGCATCGGCGCCCAGGTCCAGGTCGAACTCCGACAGGTCGTCCAGGCTTTCGGCGGCTTCGGTCTGCTGTTTGAGCACCGACTCGAAACTCAGGTCGTCGTCGGTCGGGAATGCATCCAGCTCCGGAATCGGCTCGGGCTGCGGCGTGGCCGCCGGTGCGGCTTCAAGATCATCCAGGCTCAGGTCGAAGGCGCTGTCGAGCTCCTCGTCGGTGGGCGGCGTGTCTTCCAGCAGATCCTTGACGTACTGCGCGTCCAGTTCCGCAGCCACTGCGGCGGCGGCCAGGCCGGCACCGGCGGCGACCGCCATGGCCGGGAAGCGGCTCTTGAGCTGCTCGACCTGGGCGTAGTTATCGCCATTGGCCACCAACTGGCGCTCCTGGGCGACGAACGCGTCACGGTCGCCCTGCTGGCCATAGACTTCCATCAGCTTCAGGCGCAGATCGCTGCGTTGCGGTTCGGCCTTGATGCCTTGTTCGAGCAGGTCGGCCGCCTGGTTCAGGCGACCACGATCGATATGAGCCTGGGCCTGTGGCAGAACGTCGTCGAAACGATCGGCGGCCGGAGCCACCAGTGGCGCGGCGATCGGCGGCGTGACCACGACAGGCGCGACCACCGGAGCCGGCTTGGGCGCCGGGGCAGGTACTGGCTTGGGTTCGAGTTTGACGCTCGGTGGTGGAACTTCAATGCCCTCGAAGCTGCTCGGGGGCAGATCGAGCTCCGGGGAGAAGTCGGCCTCCTCCTCGAGGGCTCGGGCCATGCGCAAATGTTTCTCGGCTTCCTGTTGCGCCTTGCGACGACGGGCAAGCAGCAACAGCAGCAAAAGCAGGAGCACCACGCCGCCACCGATCAACCCCAGCAGGATCGGGTTGGTCAGCAGGTCGTTGTATTTCTGCTCGGTCGACGTCGCCGCTGGCGTCGCTTCCGACGTACTTCCAGGCGAGGCTTCAGGAGGCGTTTGCGGCGTGGCCTGGGGTGCGGGTGTGGGCACAGTGGCTGGTGCTTGCGCCGAGGGCGGCGGCGGAGTCAGTTGCGCCGACATCGCCGGGGTCGATCCCGGAGCCGGTGGCACAGCGGCGCCTTCGGCCTGCATCTTGGCCAACTGGTCGTTCTTCAGTTCGATCAGGCGCTGCAGCTTGTCCAACTGGCTTTGCAGATCCGCCATGCGGCTTTTCAATTCTTCGTTATCACGGCGAGCCGAATCGAGGCTTTCCTGGGTGATCGCGAGTTTGTTGCTCAGCGCCTGGGCATCCCCGGCGGCGCCCTTGCCCTTGGCCCCGGCCTTGGCGGACTCGGCCGACACCAGGCTCAGCTTGTCGCGACCGGCAGCCTGGGCCGGCGCATCTTCGCCACGGCCGCGCCGGGTCGCGTCCAGTTGCTGCTGGCCAGTACCCGCCACGCCCTGGCGTCCTTGGCGGCCCTGGCGCCAGGCGGCATTCTGCGCCGCCACTTCGGCGATGGCCTGGGGCTGCGGCAAGGCAGTACTTTGCACAGGGTCGGGCAGACGCAGCACCTGGCCGGTCTTGAGCAGGTTGATGTTGCCATCGATGAATGCGTTCGGGTTCAGCGCCTGGATCGCCAGCATGGTCTGCTGGATCGAGCCGCCGTTACGGGCCTTGGCGGCGATTTCCCACAGGGTATCGCGCGGTGTAGTGGTGTACTGGGATGGCTTGGTAGCCCCGGTCACCGGTGTCGATATGACCTGGGGTGGTTTCGGTCGGGCCGCCTCGGCAGCCTGGGGCGAGAATTTGGACGGGTCGAGCAGGACGCTGTAGTCGCGCAGCAGGCGCCCATTGGGCCACATCACCTGCACCAGGAACTTGACCATCGGCTCGGACAACGGCCGGCTGGAGGTCACGCGCAGCACGCTCTTGCCGTTGGCGTTGATCACCGGGGTGAAGGTCAGGTCGTTGAGAAAAGCCTGGCGGTCGATGCCGGCCTTGGCGAAGTCTTCGGGCGAGGCCAGGCTCGGTACGACTTCGGCAGCGGACAGCTGCTGGACATCGAGCAGCTCGATCTCGGCGACCAGAGGCTGGTTCGGCGTCGACTTCAGGGTCAATTCCCCGAGCCCGAGCGCTTGCGCCATACCGGAGGACAGCGCCGAGGCGGCCGCTATTGCTAACACCAGTTTGCGAACTTGAACCATAGCCTCTTCCTTTGTTTGAACATTCCTCGGCCAGCGAGAAGGTATTGTTGTCGCCGCCACGAGGCTTTGCGCACTGCCCCCAGAAACAACGGTGCGCGCGATCGTTTCACGCATGCCCGGGAATGCCCCGGGAGCAAGGTTCGCCTTCATCACTCTGGCCAAGCATAGCGCCCAGCTAGAATCATTCGACAAATTGTTGCCAAGTATCTTTTACAGCAGGTCTTTTATCAACAACTCCGCCACCTGCACCGCGTTGAGCGCCGCGCCCTTGCGCACGTTATCCGTGGTCAGCCACAGATTGAGCTCCGTCGGATCGTCGATACCGCGGCGCACGCGCCCCACATAAACCACATCCTGGCCCACGGCGTCACCCACAGGCGTCGGATAATCGCCCGCCTCCACCAGCTCGATGCCGGGCGCCGCTTCCAGGGCCGCGTTGACCTTCGCCAGGTCGACAGGCGCTGTGGACTGCAAGGTCACGCTAAAGCTATCGCCGAAAAACACCGGGGCTTGAATGCAAGTAACGGAAATCTTTAATAAATGTTGATTCAGCACCTGCCGCAGCTCATGCACCAGGCGTTTTTCCAGCGGTGTATGGCCCTGCTCGTCCGGCGTGCCGACCTGGGCCAGCAGGTTGAATGCCATCTGCCGATCGAAGAACGTGGGCTCCAGCGGGCGGGCGTTGAGCAGCTCGGCGGTCTGGCGCGCCAGCTCGGTGACGGCGACGCGTCCCTGGGTGGATACAGCGAGGCTGGCGGTCAGGCTGACGCGCTGCAGGTCCAGGCATTCACGCAAGGGGGCCAGCGCTACCGCCAGCGCCGTAGCCGAAGCGCTGGGGCTGGCGACCTGCAACGGCTTGCCCAGCCCGGCCAGGACATGGGCGTTGGCCTCTGGCACGATCTGCGGTGCCTGTTCCGCAGGCAAGGCGCCAGACAGGTCGATCAATGCACACCCGGCAGCCGTGGCCCGCGGGGCGAAGCTCAGGGTCACGGCCGGGCCCGCGGCAAAAAAGGCCAGCTGGACCTTGCTGAAATCGAACTCATCGACCTCACGCACCCGCACGTTTTTACCGCGGAACATCACCGAGCTTCCCGCCGACTCGCTGCTGGCCAGCAGGTGCAGGTTGCCGACGGGAAAATCCCGCTCTTCAAGAATCTGGACGAGGGTTTCGCCGACAGTACCGGTGGCGCCGATCACGGCAATATCAAAGGACTGGCTCATGGGTCTACCTCAGGTAAAACGGGGGGAGCGGCACTTTACCGGGTGACCGGTATGCAGGCAATCGGCTGGCGGACTTGCAGTGCCTGGGCTTGCTCGCGATGGGGCGACCTGACACACAACCGTCTCCCAAAAAAAACCCGCGCCTCTCACAAGGCACGGGTTCTTTCACAGCAGCGGCCGATCAACGTTCGAGCAGGATCCGCAGCATGCGGCGCAGCGGCTCGGCCGCGCCCCAGAGCAACTGGTCGCCGACCGTGAAGGCGCCGACGAACTGCGAGCCCATGTTCAGCTTGCGCAAACGGCCCACCGGCACGTTCAGGGTGCCGGTGACCTTGGTCGGGCTCAGCTCCTGCATGCTGGCTTCGCGGTTGTTCGGCACCAGCTTCACCCAAGGGTTGTGCTGGCTGATCAGCCCTTCGATGTCGGCGATCGGCACGTCCTTGTTCAGCTTGATGGTCAGCGCCTGGCTGTGGCAACGCATGGCACCGATGCGCACGCAGATGCCGTCCACCGGGATCGGGCTCTTGAAGCGCCCCAGGATCTTGTTGGTTTCAGCCTGGGCCTTCCACTCTTCGCGGCTCTGGCCGTTAGGCAGTTCCTTGTCGATCCACGGGATCAGGCTGCCGGCCAGCGGCACGCCAAAGTTTTCGGTCGGGTACGCGTCGCTGCGCATCGCCTCGGCAACCTTGCGGTCGATGTCGAGGATGGCGCTGGCCGGGTTGGCCAGGTCATCGGCGACGGCGGCGTGGGTCGCGCCCATCTGCTTGATCAGCTCGCGCATGTTCTGCGCGCCGGCACCGGAGGCCGCCTGGTAGGTCATGGCGCTCATCCACTCCACCAGGCCGGCTTCGAACAGGCCGCCCAGGCCCATCAGCATCAGGCTGACGGTGCAGTTGCCGCCGATGTAGTTCTTGGTGCCCGCGTCCAGTTGCTGGTCGATGACCTTGCGGTTCACCGGGTCGAGGATGATGACGGCATCGTCCTGCATGCGCAGGCTCGAAGCGGCGTCGATCCAGTAGCCCTGCCAGCCGGCTTCGCGCAGCTTGGGGAAGACTTCGCTGGTGTAGTCGCCGCCCTGACACGTCAGGATCACGTCGAGGGTCTTGAGCTCCTCAATGCTGTAGGCATCCTTGAGCGCACCGGTATCCTTGCCCACGGACGGGCCTTGGCCACCGACATTGGAGGTGGTGAAAAACACCGGTTCGATGAGATCGAAATCCTGCTCTTCCAGCATTCGCTGCATGAGCACGGAACCGACCATGCCGCGCCAACCGATCAGACCTACACGTTTCATCGCAACTACACCTATACAAAAGTGGGCCACCGTCTTGGCGGTGGGCCCGAAAGATTACAGATTCCGCAGCGCGGCGACTACTGCATCGCCCATTTGCCGGGTACCGACTTTGGTACAACCGTCCGACCAGATGTCGCCGGTGCGCAAGCCCTGGTCCAACACCACGCTGACGGCCTGCTCGATCGCGTGCGCCGCGTCATGGAGGTTGAAGCTGTAGCGCAGCATCATCGACACCGACAGGATGGTCGCCAACGGGTTGGCGATGCCCTGCCCGGCGATGTCCGGCGCCGAGCCGTGGCATGGCTCGTACATGCCCTTGTTGTTGGCATCCAGGGACGCCGACGGCAGCATGCCGATGGAACCGGTGAGCATCGACGCTTCGTCGGACAGGATGTCACCGAACATATTGTCGGTGACGATCACATCGAACTGCTTGGGCGCACGCACCAGTTGCATGGCGGCGTTATCCACGTACATATGGCTCAGCTCGACGTCTGGATAATCCTTGGCCACCTGCTCTACCACTTCGCGCCACAGTTGGCTGGAAGCCAGGACGTTGGCCTTGTCCACCGAACACAGTTTCCTGCCACGCACCCGGGCCATGTCGAAACCGACCCGGGCGATACGGCGGATTTCACTCTCGCTGTACGGCAAGGTGTCGTAGGCCTGGCGCTCGCCATTATCCAGATCACGGGTGCCACGCGGGGCGCCGAAGTAGATACCACCGGTCAGCTCACGGACGATGAGGATGTCCAGGCCCGAGACGATTTCCGGCTTCAGGCTCGAAGCATCGGCCAGTTGCGGGTAGAGAATCGCAGGACGCAGGTTGCCGAACAGGCCCAGTTGCGCACGAATCTTCAGCAGGCCGCGTTCCGGACGGATATCGCGCTCGATCCTGTCCCATTTCGGGCCGCCCACGGCACCCAGCAGCACGGCATCGGCGGCACGGGCACGATCCAGGGTCTCATCGGCCAGGGGCACGCCGTGCTTGTCGATGGCAGCGCCGCCGATCACGTCGTGGCTGAGCTCGAAGCCCAGGCCGTACTTGTCGTTCGCCAGCTCCAGGACCTTGACCGCTTCGGCCATGATTTCCGGGCCAATGCCATCACCAGGGAGAATCAGAATCTGCTTGCTCATGTATTCCTCGTTTGCTCTATCGGCACAGGCCCCTGGGGCTGGCCGGGAAAAAGGCTATCGCTCGGCCCACAGCACCAGTACATCTGTACTGAACGAACCATCGGCCTCAATCTCAAAATATTCACGCACTTCGTCGCCCATGGCACGCTGCAGCTCGAGTATCGCCGCCCGCATCACCTCGGGGGTGCGCATGCGCTCGACCCACGAGCGGTACTCCAGGCGCAGGCGCTGGCGCGAGGTGCTGCGGGTGTGCAACCCCGCTTCACTGACCTGGCGCAACCATTCGCCGGCCGAATAATCGCGCACATGACTGGTGTCGCGCAGCACTTCAACGCTCTGCAGGTAGGTGTCCAGCAACGGCGCACCCGGCGAAAGGATATCGATGAAGGCCGCCACCCCGCCCGGCTTGAGTACCCGGCGCACTTCCCGCAGCGCCAGGCCCAGGTCGCTCCAATGATGCGCCGAATAGCGGCTGAACACGAAGTCGAACTCAGCGGCGGCGAACGGCAGGCGCTCGGCGGCGCCCCGCACCGTGCTGATATTGCCCAGGCCACGCTCGGCCGCTGCTGTGGCCACGACATCCAACATCTGTTGGGATAGATCGTAGGCCACCACTTCACCGGCCAGGGGCGCCACGTGGAAACTGACGTGACCGGCACCGCAGCCCAGGTCCAGGACGCGGGCCTCGGGACGTCCCTTCAGTTCGGCCTGTAGCAGCGCGAACTCAGCGCCCTGGGCGTGCACGGCACTGCTCAGGTAGGCCGCAGCCTGCTCACCGAATTGCTTTTGTACAACCTGACTGTGGGCAGTGCTGGTCATGGGATGTCCTTATGTTTTTTTGCCTGGGTGGACCCCATCGCGAGCAAGCTCGCGATGAAGCCGGTACTGCCTACATCGATCCATCAAGCATCGCGAAACAACCAGGGCTGGCTCGCTCGGTGCTTGGCTTCGAACGCGGCAATCGCGTCACTGTCCTGCAAGGTCAGGCCGATGTCGTCCAGGCCGTTGAGCAGGCAATGCTTGCGGAACGCATCGATCTCGAAGCTCAGCACCTTGCCGTCTGGACGGGTCACGGTTTGCGCTGCCAGATCGATCTGCAACTGGTAGCCCGGGTTGGCCTCGACCTGCTGGAACAGCTCGTCCACTTCAGCGTCGCTCAGGATGATCGGCAGCAGGCCGTTCTTGAAGCTGTTATTGAAGAAGATATCGGCGTAGCTCGGCGCGATGATGCTGCGGAAACCGTACTCTTCAAGAGCCCACGGCGCGTGCTCGCGGCTCGAACCGCAACCGAAGTTCTCCCGGGCCAGCAACACACTGGCGCCCTGGTAGCGCTCGGCGTTGAGCACGAAATCCTTGTTCAACGGCCGCTTGGAGTTGTCCTGGTATGGCTGGCCGACATCCAGGTAGCGCCATTCGTCGAACAGGTTCGGGCCGAAACCGGTGCGCTTGATGGACTTCAGGAATTGCTTGGGAATGATCTGGTCGGTGTCGACGTTGGCACGATCCAAAGGCGCGACAAGACCGGTGTGCTGGGTAAAAGCTTTCATTGCTGCGCTCCTTCAGATCAATTCGCGGACGTCGACGAAACGGCCGTTGACGGCCGCCGCAGCGGCCATGGCCGGGCTCACCAGGTGCGTACGGCCACCGGCGCCCTGACGGCCTTCGAAGTTACGGTTGGAGGTGGAAGCGCAATGCTCGCCCGATTCCAGGCGGTCAGGGTTCATCGCCAGGCACATGGAGCACCCTGGCTCGCGCCACTCGAAACCGGCCTCGAGGAAGATCTTGTCCAGCCCTTCCGCTTCCGCCTGGGCCTTCACCAGGCCGGAACCCGGTACGACGATGGCCTGCTTGATGGTCGAGGCCACCTTGCGGCCCTTGGCGATTACCGCCGCGGCGCGCAGGTCTTCGATCCGCGAGTTGGTGCAGGAGCCGATGAACACGCGGTCGAGCTTGATGTCGGTAATCGCCTGGTTGGCGCTCAAGCCCATGTACTTCAAGGCGCGGACAATGGAGTCGCGCTTGACCAGGTCCATTTCCTTGGCCGGATCGGGGACGTTCTGGTCGACGGCCAGCACCATTTCCGGCGAAGTGCCCCAGCTGACCTGCGGCTTGATCTGCGCGGCGTCGAGCTCGACCACGGTATCGAATGTCGCATCGGGATCGGACACCAGGTCTTTCCAGGCTTGCACTGCCTTGTCCCATTCGACGCCTTTCGGGGCGAACGGACGGCCCTTGACGTACTCGATGGTTTTTTCATCGGCGGCCACCAGCCCGACCCGGGCACCGGCCTCGATGGACATGTTGCAGATGGTCATGCGGCCTTCGACGGACAGGTCACGGATGGCGCTGCCAGCGAACTCGATGGCATGGCCGTTACCGCCGGCGGTGCCGATCTTGCCGATCACGGCCAGGACGATGTCCTTGGCGGTCACGCCGAACGGCAGCTTGCCCTCGACGCGCACCAGCATGTTCTTCATTTTCTTGGCCACCAGGCACTGGGTGGCGAGCACATGCTCCACCTCGGAGGTGCCGATACCGTGGGCCAAGGCGCCAAAGGCACCGTGGGTCGAGGTGTGCGAGTCGCCGCAGACCACGGTCATGCCCGGCAGGGTCGCGCCTTGCTCCGGGCCGATGACGTGGACGATGCCCTGGCGCACGTCGTTCATCTTGAATTCGACGATGCCATATTCGTCGCAGTTGTCATCGAGGGTCTGGACCTGCAGGCGCGAGACCTGGTCGACAATCGCGTCGATGCCGCCCTTGCGCTCCGCAGTGGTCGGCACGTTGTGGTCCGGGGTCGCGATGTTGGCATCGATGCGCCACGGCTTGCGCCCGGCCAGGCGCAGGCCTTCGAAAGCCTGCGGCGACGTCACTTCGTGGATGATGTGACGGTCGATATAGATCAGCGCCGAACCATCGTCGCGCTGCTTGACCAGGTGCGAATCCCAGAGCTTGTCGTAGAGCGTTTTGCCGGCCATCAGACGGTTTCCTCATCAGCTTGTTTCTATGCCCCGGGCCTTGAATGAATTCAATAACCCTCTGGCTTGTGAGGCTGATGTTATGAGGCTACATTAAATAACTCAAATTCATATTTTTCATACTTTGCATAACCAACAGGAATTCAATCGAGACGGCCATGGACCTTGCCAACCTCAATGCCTTTATTGCCATTGCCGAGACCGGCAGCTTCTCCGGTGCCGGCGAGCGCCTGCACCTGACCCAGCCGGCCATCAGCAAGCGCATCGCCGGCCTGGAACAACAGCTCAACGTACGCCTGTTCGACCGCCTGGGCCGTGAAATAGGCCTGACCGAAGCCGGTCGGGCCCTGCTGCCACGGGCTTATCAGATCCTCAACGTACTGGACGACACCCGTCGCGCCCTGACCAACCTGACCGGCGAGGTCAGCGGGCGGCTGACCCTTGCCACCAGCCACCACATCGGCCTGCATCGCCTGCCGCCTCTGTTGCGGGAATTCACCCGCCGCTACCCCCAGGTCGCGCTGGACATCCAGTTCCTGGATTCGGAAGTGGCCTATGAGGAAATCCTCCATGGCCGGGCGGAGTTGGCGGTCATCACCCTCGCCCCCGAACCCCACACCCTGATGCGCGCCACGCCGGTATGGGACGATCCCCTGGACTTCGTGGTAGCGCCGGAGCACGCACTGCTGGACAACGCCAGCGTGAGCCTGGCGGACATCGCCCTGCACCCGGCGGTCTTCCCGGGGGGCAACACCTTTACCCACCACATCGTGCAACGCCTGTTCGAGGCCCAGGGCCTGACGCCGAACATCGCCATGAGCACGAATTATCTGGAAACCATAAAAATGATGGTCTCCATCGGCCTGGCCTGGAGCGTCCTGCCACGCACGATGCTCGACGATCAGGTGGCTCGCATACCTTTGCCGGGCATACAGCTCAGTCGCCAGCTAGGCTATATCTTGCACACCGAACGGACGCTGTCGAACGCTGCTCGGGCCTTCATGGCCCTACTGGACGCACAAATCGATCTGCCAGGGACCCAGGCATAAGTCGTGCGACTCCTCTAGGGCCGAATGCCCGTGCCTAACGCCCAACTGCCCAAGGCCCGCTAGATAATGCCCAACCCTGCCGACCATATCCCGCCCCTGCCGCGCATCCAGGCACTCGACCCCAAGCGGTCCGAGCAAAGCTGGGACAGCGCGCCGCAGTTGCTGGCCGCCCTGAACGGCGCGCGCCTGGGGGCCTGGTCGTGGGATATCGATAGCGGCAAGATCAGCTGGTCCCGGGGCACCCAGGCGCTGTTCGGCTTCGATCCGCGCCAGCCATTGCCGGCCGATGTGGACTACCTGGACCTCCTGCTGCCCGAAGACCGGGCCAAGGCCGTCCGGGCCTTCCACGCGGCCGTGGCCGGTGCGCCACTGGAACAGGCCATGCACCACCGCATCGTCTGGCCCGACGGCAGCCTGCACTGGCTGGAAATCAGTGGCAGCGTACTGCCCGACAAGCACGGCCGTCCGCGCATGATCGGGGTGATCCGCGAGATCACCCATCAACGCGAGCGCGAACAGGCCCTGCGCAGTTCGGAAAAGCGCTTCGCCACGCTTTTTCATCTCTGCCCGAACATGGTGCTGCTGACCCGCCAGGAAGACGGGCTGATCAGCGAAGCCAACCAGTATTTCGAGAGCCTGTTCGGCTGGCCGGTGCATGATGTGATCGGCCGGACCACCCTGGAGCTGGGCTTGTGGGTCGACCCCAGCCAAAGGGCCAGGCTGGTGGAAGCGACCAAGGCCAAGGGCGAGCTGGTGAGCATGGAAGTGGAATTCCGGGCCAGCAACGGCCAGATCCACAGCGGCATACTCAGCGCGCAGAAGGTCGAACTCGAAGGCCAACCCTATCTGCTGAGCACCTTTCTCGACACCACCGAACGCAAGCTGGCCGAGCAGGCCCTCAAGGACAGCCAGGAACGCCTGGACCTGGCCCTCGACTCGGCGCAACTGGGCACCTGGGACTGGCACATCCCCAGCGGCATGCTCTACGGCTCGGCCCGGGCCGCGCAGCTCCATGGCCTGGAACCCAAGCCGTTCCACGAATCCTTCGACGCGTTCTTCGAAGGCGTACCGGACGAAGAACGCAACAACATGCGCAACGCCTACCGCAGCCTGCGCGAAGGCCCGGCGGGCAATTACCAGTTGACCTATCGGGTGCAACTGCCGGACGGCAGCTCCCGCTACCTGGAAAGTCGCGCCCGTCTGTATCGCAACGACGATGGCAGCCCATTGCGCATGGCCGGCACCCTGCTCGACATCACCGACCAGGTGGAGCGCGAACAGAGCCTGGCGGCATCGGAAGAAAAATTCGCCACGTTGTTCCAGGTCAGTCCCGACCCGATCTGCCTCACTCACCAGGACAGCGGCCGGTTCCTGGAGATCAATTCGAGCTTTACCCAGACATTCGGCTGGACCGCCAGCGACGTGATTGGCCGCAGTGCCGACGAGATCGGCCTCTGGGATGCCTCGGGCAGCAGCCTGCAGCGCATCGAGCGGGTGATCCGCGAGCAGTCCCTGAGCAATGTCGCCATTGTCGTGCACCACAGGTCCGGCCATCCGCTGACCTGCGTGATCTCCAGCCGCCAGATCAACGTCGACAACCAGCCCTGCATCGTGACCACGCTGCGGGACATTACCCAGCAGCAACGCTCCGAAGCGGCCCTCAAGGCCAGCGAGGAAAAGTTCGCCAAGGCATTCCATTCCAGCCCCGACGCCATCACCATCACCGAACGTGAAAGCGGCCGCTACCTCGAGGTCAACGATGGCTTCTGTCGCCTGACCGGCTACCGCGCCGACGAGGTACTCGGCCATACCGTGTTCGAGGTGGGCATCTGGGCCGAAGCCAAACAGCGCACGGCACTGCTGGCCGAACTGCAGCTCAAGGGACGCGTGCACCACCAGGAAATGCTCGGGCGCAACAAGCGCGGGGAGTTGCTCACCGTGGAGGTGTCGGTCGAGCCCATCACCCTCAACGAAACCGATTGCCTGTTGCTCACCGCCCGGGATGTCAGCCTGCTGCGCAACGCCGAAGCACAGATTCGCCACCTGGCCTATCACGATCCGCTGACCAACCTGCCCAACCGTGCCTTGCTGATGGACCGCCTGAGCCAGCAGATCGCCTTGCTCAAGCGCCATGACCTGCGCGGTGCGCTGCTGTTCCTCGATCTGGACCACTTCAAGCACATCAACGACTCACTGGGCCATCCGGTGGGCGATACAGTGCTGAAGATCATCACCGCGCGCCTGGAGGCCAGCGTGCGCCAGGAGGACACGGTGGCGCGCCTGGGTGGCGACGAATTCGTGGTCTTGCTCAGCGGCCTCGAAGGTAGCCGCAGCGAAGTCACCGAGCAGGTGCAGAAACTGGCCGATACCCTGCGAGAACTGCTCTCGGAGCCGATGTCCCTCGATGGCCAGCGGCTGCAAGTCACGCCAAGCATCGGCATGGCGCTGATTCCCGACCATGGCTCCACGCCCGCCGACCTGCTCAAGCGCGCCGATATCGCGCTGTACCGGGCCAAGGATTCGGGACGCAACACGTCACAGATGTTCCACACCACCATGCAAAAGGCCGCCAGCGAACGCTTGCGCATGGAAACCGACCTGCGCCAGGCCCTGGCTCGCGGGGAATTCAGCGTGCATTTCCAACCCCAGGTCGACGCCCGGGACAACCGTATCATCGGTGCCGAGACCCTGGTGCGCTGGCACCATCCCGAACTGGGCGCCCAATCGCCCAATGAATTCATCAAGGTGCTGGAGGACAGCGGGCTGATCCTGGAGGTCGGCACCTGGATCCTCGACGAAGCCTGCGACGGTTTCAAGCAACTGATCGCCAAGGGCAAGATCGATCCCCGGCGTTTCAGCCTGTGCGTGAATATCAGCCCGCGACAGTTCCGCCAGAGCGATTTCGTCGAGCGCATCGAAAGCAGCCTGGCGACCCATGGCCTGCCTTTCACGATGCTGAAACTGGAAATCACCGAAGGCATCGTGATCCAGAACCTGGACGACACCATCGCCAAGATGCGCCGCCTGAAGAAACTGGGGGTGAGCTTCGCCATGGACGATTTCGGCACCGGCTATTCATCCCTGACCTACCTCAAGCGCCTGCCGGTGGACACCCTGAAAATCGATCAGTCGTTCGTACGCGACGCCACCAGCGACCCCAACGACGCTGAAATCATCCGCGCCATCGTCGCCATGGCCCGCAGCCTCAACCTGGAAATGATCGCCGAAGGGGTGGAAACACTGGAACAACTGCAATTTCTGCAAGGGCTCGATTGCCACCTGTACCAAGGCTACCTGCACAGCCGGCCGTTGCCGCTGGAGGCGTTCGAGCGGCTGTTGCCGTGACCCTGATCTACAGAATGAAAAAGGGCGCCATTTCGGCGCCCTTCTTTAATTGCGATGCATCAGTTCTGCAGCGCGGGTTGCTGCTGCGCTCCGTTGATCGGGATGCGCTTGGCCTTGGCCTCTTCCGGTACCACACGCAACAGGTCGATGCTCAACAGACCGTTGCTCAGGCCGGCGGACTTGATCTCGATATGGTCAGCCAACCGGAAGGACAACTTGAACGCACGCTGGGCGATGCCCTGGTGCAGGTAGGTCACGCTGTCATTGCTGGCCTCGCGCTTGCCGCCGCTGATGGTCAGCACACCTTTTTCCACCTGAAGGTCCAGGTCTTCCTCCCGGAACCCAGCGGCGGCGACCACGATGCGGTATTCGTCATCGCCATGTTTTTCCACGTTGTAGGGTGGATAGCTGCTGCCCGGTTCGTTGCGCAGGGCGGTTTCGAAAAGATCGTTGAAACGATCGAAGCCTACCGAGGAACGGAACAGAGGGGCCAGCGAAAATGCAGTACTCATGATTCAAATCTCCTGAAAAATTCAGCAAGTTTTTTTGTCTCCGCGACCCGGATTCGGCATCGCGTACCCCTTATCTAGGGGCCGCCAAATACTTTTCAAGAGCTTTTTCTGAAATTTTTTTCAGGCCGCTTCGGTACGTTTCACACCCAGCAGATGCCCTACCGCATCCAGTTCGGTTTCCCGCCGCAACGCGCTGAACAGCGTCGCTGCCTCGGGATAATTGCGCGTCAGCATTGCCAACCATTGCTTGAGCCGGCCGGGAGCCTGGCGCGGTGTCAGTTGCTCGACCACTTGCCCCCAGAAATCCTGGAGCATGGGTTGCAACTCGGCCCAGGACATCGGCACCACTTCTTCCCCGGCCCGAGCCGCTGCAATCTGCCGGGCCAGGTCGGGGCGGGAAACGAGGCCGCGACCGAGCATGATGTCCTCGACGCCGCTGATTTGGCGGCAACGGCGCCAGTCTTCGACGCTCCAGATATCGCCATTGGCGAACACCGGCACCTTGACCACTTCCTGGACCCGAGGGATCCACTCCCAGTGAGCCGGCGGCTTGTAGCCGTCGGTCTTGGTCCGCGCGTGCACCACGATGTGGGCGGCGCCACCTTCGGCCAGAGCCGTGGCACAGACCAGCGCGCCGTCCGGGCTGTCGAAGCCCAGGCGCATCTTGGCGGTGACAGGAATATGCCCAGGCACCGCACGCCGTACGTGCGTGACGATCTCGTTGAGCAGCTCCGGCTCCTTGAGCAGCACCGCTCCGCCCCGGGACTTGTTCACGGTCTTGGCCGGGCAGCCGAAGTTCAGGTCGATGACCTGCGAGCCCAACTCACAGGCCAAGGCGGCGTTTTCCGCCAGGCACACCGGATCGGAACCCAGCAATTGCACCCGCAGCGGCACACCGGCGGCGGTCCGGGCGCCGGTCAGCAATTCCGGGGCGAGCTTGTGAAAGTAGGTCGGCGTGAGCAGGCGATCATTGATGCGAATGAACTCGGTGACGCACCAGTCGATCCCGCCAACACGGGTCAGGACATCCCGCAGGATGTTGTCGACCAACCCCTCCATGGGCGCCAGGGCAATTTGCATGGGAAACACTCAACGAAAAAACGTGCGGCAGTTTACCGGATTTCGCCTACAAAATCGGCGCCATCGCGAGCCGTCTCGCTGTCGCGGGAACCGATCGCCGGGCCATAGCCTTCGATGAATTCCGGCGGCATGCGCTTGGGCCTGCCGGTGGACAGCTCGATACAGACGAACGTGGTCTGGGCGCGCAGCAACGTGGTGTTGTCGCTGGGACGAATCAACTGGAAATGCCGGGTCATCTTCAGGCGCTGGTCCCAGTCGACGATCCAGGTGGCCAATTGCAGTTCATCGCCTTCATAGGCGGCTGCCAGGTAGTCGACTTCATGGCGCACGACGGCCATGGCCCGGTCCAGCCGTCGATACTCTGCCAGATCCAGCCCAAGGCGCTGGGAGTGGCGCCAGGCGCAGCGCTCGAGCCAGGTGACGTAGACCGCGTTGTTGGCGTGGCCCAACCCGTCGATGTCTTCGCCAGCCACTTGAAGATCAATGATGAACGGTGTTGCCCGATCCCAGCCCATGCCCCTCTCCCGGTCGAATATGGATCGGGGCAGTGTAACGGATCGCGCAGCGTTCGCGGGTACGCTCAGGCCGATTGCCGCGCTTGCAGGCTGCGTCCGGCCAGCAGCGACAACACACCGTCGATCACGCGCGGATCGGCCAGCACCCGTTGATGCCCGCCGGCCGGCAAGCGCAGCAGCCGGCTGTCGAACCAGGCCTCGTGGATCAGTTGCGACTCCTTGACCGACACCGAGGTGTCGTCCTCGGCATGGACCACCAGCCCCGGCACATCCAATTGATAGTGAGCGACATCCATCTTCGAGGCCGGCATGCCCACGTCCTTTTCCACTTGGCGAATGAACGCGGACCGCGCCCGGGGCGGCATTCCCATGATCCGGGCAAAACCGCGCAGCACCCCCAGGATGCGCGCAGGCGCGGCGATGCTGACCAGGGTTTCGGTACGCAATCCCAGTTGCACCGCAAGCATGGCGCTGGCGCCCCCCATGGAATGCCCGATCACGGCTTGCAACGGCGGCAACTCAGCCGCGGCCTCGAGCATGGCCCTGGCGAACAGCAGGACGTTCGCCTCGTGGCCCGGAGAGCGACCATGGGCCGGTCCATCCAGCGCCACCACCGTATACCCGGCGTCCACCAAGGCCGTGATCAGCGCGGCGAATTGCGTGGGTCGCCCTTCCCAGCCGTGCATCAGCAGGACGGTCGGCCCCTTGCCCCAGCGCAAGGCAGAGAGACCGAAGCGCAAGGTGATGCGCTCGGAACTTGCCAGCAATGGCAGCTCCCAGTCCCGTGGTGGCAGATTTCGAGGCCGCATGAACAGCGTCCGCATTTTCTTTGCCACCAGGCCCGGGGCTACCCGGCCAAGCGTGCCATTCACACCACGAATCCAGCTTAACCTGTCCATTGCTTGTCTCCAGGGCTTGCTTGTTGGCTCAACGCACCGCCGACTTGGCCGCACGCAACAAACGATCCGACAGCTCCCCCGGACCCAATGCCCGTGCCAGGGCCAGGCCACCGACCATCAATGCGATGTCGGCCAGGGCTTTATCGGCGTCGTCCGGGCTGCCTGCCAGTTGTGCAGCCATCAACTCGATATGTTCATTGAGCACTTCACGAAACGGATCCGGCAGCCGGCCAAGCTCGCCGATGGAGGCAGGAATCGGGCAGGCGTTCTCGGTGGAGTCCCGATGCTTTCGCGACAGATAGAACGCGGCCACCAGGGCGCGCCGCTCTTCATCGGTCAGCTCGGCATTCATATCCGCGATCATGCCGCGACGCCGGCCCAGCAGTTGCTTGAACGCCTCCAGCATCAGGGCGTCCTTGCTTTCAAAATGGGCATAGAAACCACCGACCGTCAGCCCGGCCGCTCCCATCACCTCGCCCACGCTCGGTTCCGCCGGCCCACGCTGGATCAGCGCGTCGCTGGCGGCCTTGATAATGCGTTCACGGGTTTGTGCCTTTTTATCGCTCATCGCTGCCTCCGAATATTACGATTGAAATATTATACGCATAATAATTTTCTGCAAGCAGAAAAGAGACCGTTGGTCAGGTACGTGAATTGGGGTATTGGAGAATTGGCCGAACGCCAAACAAACAAAAGGGCCATTCAAGAATTGAATGACCCTTAAAAATCCCGCAGTGCGGGTAATCGTGGCGTCCCCTAGGGGACTCGAACCCCTGTTACCGCCGTGAAAGGGCGGTGTCCTAGGCCACTAGACGAAGGGGACACAAACCTTCTGACTTGATCAGCGCTGAGAACTGATCACTTCAAGGCCGGTGTGGCCAGACCTTGAAGTTCAAATTGGTGGAGCTAGACGGGATCGAACCGTCGACCTCTTGCATGCCATGCAAGCGCTCTCCCAGCTGAGCTATAGCCCCGGATTTTTCGCCTCGCGGCGGAGCGACATCTTGTAACATCGCTTCTGTAAAACTGGCGTCCCCTAGGGGACTCGAACCCCTGTTACCGCCGTGAAAGGGCGGTGTCCTAGGCCACTAGACGAAGGGGACGCAAACCCTTCTAACAACTGATCAACGCTGAGTGTTGATCGCTTCAAGGCCGGTGTGGCCAAGCCTTGAAGTGTAAATTGGTGGAGCTAGACGGGATCGAACCGTCGACCTCTTGCATGCCATGCAAGCGCTCTCCCAGCTGAGCTATAGCCCCTCATCGCTGAGGACGGGGCGAATCTTAAGGGCGTATCAGAAGGCTGTCAAATTTATTTTCAACAAATCTGAAAATTTTTTGCCGGGATAACAATCACTTACCGACAAACCCCGGAAAACCGGGGCATGCCCTGCCTCATCGACTGCTCAGGCGATGGCGCCCAGCAGTTTTTCCCACTCCTTGTTTTCCTTCTTCGACACGCCACCGAGCAGATCGATGGCCTGGCGCAGGCGGAAACGGGTCAGGTCCGGCCCGAGGATTTCCATTGCATCGAGCACCGATACCGAGCTGGCCTGGCCGGTAATGGCAGCGAACATCAACGGCATGGCATCGCGCAGTTTCAACTCCAGGGACTCGACCACGGCCTGGATGGTCGCGGTGATCGTGTCCTTTTCCCACTGGCGCAGGCTTTCGAGCTTCCAGAGGATCAGCTGCATCAGTTGGCGCACCTGGTCGCCGGAGAGCTTCTTGGATTCGAAAAGCTTCGCATCCGGTGTCACGCCACCGGCGAAGAAGAAGCCGGCCAGCGGCGCGATCTGGCTGAATGTCTCTACCCTGCCCTGCACATGGGGCGCGATCTTCATCATGTACTCGGGGTTGAGCGCCCATTTCTGCACGCGAGCGGCAAATTCTTCCACCGGCAAGTCGCGCAACCACTGGCCGTTGAGCCACGACAGCTTCTCGATGTCGAAGATCGGCCCGCCCAGGGAGACGCGCGACAGGTCGAAGTGCTCGACCATTTCCTGCAGCGAGAACTTCTCGCGCTCGTCCGGCATCGACCAGCCCATGCGGCCCAGGTAGTTGAGCATTGCCTCGGGCATGAAGCCCATGCGCTCGTAGAAGGTCACCGAGGTGGGGTTCTTGCGTTTGGACAGCTTGCTCTTGTCCGGGTTACGCAGCAGCGGCATGTAGCACAGCTGCGGCTGCTCCCAGCCGAAGTATTCATACAGCAGGATCAGTTTCGGCGCCGACGGCAGCCATTCTTCACCGCGCAATACGTGGGTGATGCCCATCAGGTGATCGTCGACCACGTTGGCCAGGAAGTACGTCGGCAGGCCGTCGGTCTTCATCAGCACTTGCATGTCCATGCGGTCCCACGGGATCTCGACATCGCCACGCAGCATGTCCGGCACCACGCAGACGCCTTCGGTCGGCACTTTCATGCGGATCACATGGGGCTCGCCGGCCGCCAGGCGACGAGCGACTTCTTCCTTGGACAGCAGCAGCGCCCGGCCGTCATAGCGCGGGGTTTCGCCACGGGCGATCTGCTCGGCGCGCATCTGGTCCAGCTCTTCGGCGGTGCAGAAACACGGGAACGCATGCCCCATGTCCACCAACTGCTGGCAATACTGCTTGTAGATGTCACCACGCTCGCTCTGGCGGTACGGACCGTGCGGGCCGCCGACATCCGGACCTTCGCTCCAGTCGATGCCCAACCAGCGCAAGGCGTCGAAAATCTGCTGCTCGGACTCACGGGTCGAGCGCAACTGATCGGTGTCCTCGATCCGCAGGATGAACTCACCGCCATGCTGCTTGGCAAAGCAATAGTTGAACAAGGCGATGTAAGCGGTGCCGACATGGGGATCGCCAGTGGGCGAAGGCGCGATGCGGGTGCGGACGGTGGTCATGGCATGTCTCGGAAAGAATATAAAAGCGAAGATGAAACAGGGGGCGAATGGTAACAGGCGATGGCGGGCGGGCTCCAGTGAGAGCGGGATTTGTGTGGCCAGTCGTCAGACCGAGTCGCCCCCATCGCGAGCAAGCTCGCTCCCCACAAGGGATCATGGGGCGACTCGATCGAACTGTGGGAGCGAGCTTGCTCGCGATGAAGCCCTTGAGGTCGCCACGCAGCCTCAGACAGTCAGCAACCGCTCGCGCAACTTGCCAATTTCGTCACGCAATTGCGCCGCTGCCTCGAATTCCAGGTCCCGGGCCAACTGGTACATCTTCTCTTCCAACTGGCGGATACGCTTGGTGATTTCGCTGGGCGAGCGCAGTTCGGCCTCGTAGCGGGCGCTCTCTTCGGCGGCCTTGGCCATGCCCTTGCGCTTCTTGCTGCGAGAGCCTGGCACGGTGGCGCCTTCCATGATGTCCGCCACGTCCTTGAAGACCCCCTTGGGCGTGATGCCGTTGGCCAGGTTGAACGCGATCTGTTTCTCGCGGCGGCGTTCGGTCTCGCCGATGGCCCGCTCCATGGAGCCGGTCATGTTGTCGGCGTAGAGAATCGCCCGGCCGTTGAGGTTACGGGCGGCGCGGCCGATGGTCTGGATCAGCGAACGCTCGGAGCGCAGGAATCCTTCCTTGTCGGCATCGAGAATCGCCACCAGGGACACTTCCGGCATGTCCAGGCCCTCACGCAGCAGGTTGATGCCCACCAGCACGTCGAAGGTTCCCAGGCGCAGGTCGCGGATAATCTCGACCCGCTCCACCGTGTCGATATCCGAGTGCAGGTAACGCACCCGCACACCGTGATCGGCCAGGTAATCGGTAAGGTCTTCGGCCATGCGCTTGGTCAGCGTAGTGACCAGCACGCGCTCCTCCACCGCCACGCGCTTGTTGATTTCCGAGAGCAGGTCATCTACCTGGGTCAGCGCCGGACGCACTTCCACCTGCGGGTCGACCAGCCCGGTGGGACGTACCACCTGCTCGACCACGCGTCCGGCATGCTCGGCCTCGTAATTGCCGGGGGTGGCCGAGACAAAGATCGTCTGCGGGCTGACGCTCTCCCATTCATCGAAGCGCATGGGTCGGTTGTCCAGCGCCGAGGGCAGGCGGAACCCGTATTCCACCAGGGTTTCCTTGCGCGAACGGTCGCCTTTGTACATGGCGCCGACCTGGGGCACGCTGACGTGGGACTCGTCGATCACCAGCAAGGCGTCGGCCGGCAGGTAATCGTACAAGGTGGGCGGCGGTGCGCCCGCCGGGCGACCCGACAGGTAACGCGAGTAGTTTTCGATACCGTTGCAGTAGCCCAGCTCCAGGATCATCTCCAGGTCGAAACGGGTTCGCTGCTCCAGGCGCTGGGCTTCCACCAGCTTGTTGTTCGAACGCAGGTATTCCAGGCGTTCTTGCAGCTCGGCCTTGATGCCCTCGATGGCGTCCAGCAGGGTTTCCCGGGGCGTGACGTAGTGGCTCTTGGGATAGAAGGTAAAGCGTGGCAGCTTGCGGATCACCTCGCCGGTCAGCGGGTCGAACGCCGAAATGCTCTCCACTTCATCGTCGAACAACTCGATGCGGATCGCCTCCAGGTCCGATTCCGCCGGATAGATGTCGATCACATCGCCACGCACCCGGAAGGTCGCCCGGGCGAAATCCATGTCGTTGCGGGTGTATTGCAGGTCCGCCAGGCGCCGCAACAAGGCCCGCTGATCGAGTTTGTCGCCGCGGTCGACGTGCAACACCATCTTCAGGTAGGTCTCCGGGCTACCCAGGCCGTAGATGCACGACACCGTGGTGACAATGATCGCATCCTTGCGCTCCAGCAACGCCTTGGTGGCCGACAGCCGCATCTGCTCGATGTGGTCGTTGATCGAGGCATCCTTCTCGATGAAGGTGTCCGACGAAGGCACATAGGCTTCAGGCTGGTAGTAGTCGTAGTAGGAAACGAAGTATTCCACCGCGTTGTTCGGGAAAAACGCCTTGAACTCGCCATACAGCTGCGCCGCCAGGGTCTTGTTCGGCGCCAGTACCAGGGTCGGACGCTGCACCTGGGCGATCACGTTGGCGATGCTGAAGGTCTTGCCCGAACCGGTGACGCCGAGCAGCGTCTGATGGGCCAGGCCCGCCTCGATACCTTCGACCATCAGGCGGATGGCTTCCGGCTGGTCGCCGGCGGGCTTGAATCGGGTGACGAGCTGGAATTCAGACATGACATAACCTCTGGATTCACTCCTGTCGGCCAGGCGACAGAAACGAGAAAGACCGAAACGACGGATGTCGCCCGAAGAAAAAGCTGGAATGCATCCAATGTGGAGTTGAATGCCTTCGCTTTCAAGACGGACGTCCTACGCGCCTTGTGGACTTTGACGCCGCACCAGGACTAACGGTCGAAAAAAAATCGAAAATACTTACCGTAAAAGCTGAATCGCCTGTCGCGGTACCCGGTGATGGCCTCTATACTAGCTCCCCGTTTGTGCACCGCTCTAGTGCATTCGGCTGGAGCGTGACACGTCCCCTCTTACTCCATTCAGAGCCGCGCAATAATGAGCCTGTTTTCCGCTGTCGAATTGGCACCCCGCGACCCCATCCTGGGCCTCAACGAAGCATTCAACGCCGACACCCGTACCAACAAGGTCAACCTGGGCGTAGGCGTGTACTGCAATGAAGAGGGGCGTATTCCACTCCTGCGCGCCGTGGTCGAAGCCGAGACGATTCGCGTGGCCCAGCACGTTTCCCGTGGCTACCTGCCGATCGACGGTATTGCCGCTTATGACCAGGCGGTGCAGACCTTGCTGTTCGGCAAGGACTCGCCCCTGATCGCCTCCGGTCGCGTCATCACCACCCAGGCTGTGGGCGGCACCGGCGCGCTGAAGATCGGGGCCGACTTCCTCAAGCAACTGCTGCCCGACGCCGTCGTGGCCATCAGCGACCCAAGCTGGGAAAACCACCGCGCCCTGTTCGAGACCGCCGGTTTCCCGGTGCAGAACTACCGCTACTATGACGCCGCCACCCACGACGTGAACCGCTCGGGCCTGCTGGAAGACCTCAACGCCCTGCCCGACCGTTCGATCATTGTGCTGCACGCTTGCTGCCACAACCCGACCGGCGTGGACTTGAGCCCCGAAGACTGGAAAAACGTGCTGGCCGTGGTCAAGGCCAAGAATCACGTTCCGTTCCTGGACATGGCGTACCAGGGCTTCGGCGACGGTATCGACGAAGACGCGGCGGCCGTGCGCCTGTTCGCCGAATCGGGCCTGACCTTCTTCGCGTCCAGCTCGTTCTCCAAGTCGTTCTCCCTGTACGGCGAACGTGTTGGCGCACTGTCGATCGTCAGCGAATCGAAAGAAGAAAGTGCCCGGGTGCTGTCCCAGGTCAAGCGCGTGATCCGCACCAACTACTCCAACCCGCCGACCCACGGTGCCAGCATCGTGGCCGCCGTCCTCAACAGCCCCGAGCTGCGTGCCCAGTGGGAAGCGGAACTGGCTGAAATGCGCCTGCGGATCCGCGGCATGCGCAATCAGATGGTGGACATGCTGGCCAAGGCAGCGCCGCACCGCGACTTCAGCTTCGTCGCACGCCAGCGCGGTATGTTCTCCTACTCCGGCCTGACCGTTGAACAAGTGGCGCGCCTGCGCAACGAGTTCGGTATCTACGCCCTGGACACCGGTCGCATCTGCGTGGCCGCGTTGAACCAGAACAACATCGATGCGGTGACCAAGGCGATCGTGCAGGTCATATGAGGCCCGCGAAATAACGGGAAAGTAAGATTTTGTGGGGGCGGGCTTGCTCGCTCACACAAGGTCCTCTGTTTCCTCGGCGTCTAGGCTGTGTGAAGCAGTAACAAGTGACCGAGCGAGCACCCACCTCCCTTCGAGCGCCCGATTCACCACCCAAAGCTTGACTTCTCTTTTCCAATCAGTAACATACGCGTCATTCCGCGATAGCTCAGTTGGTAGAGCAAGTGACTGTTAATCACTGGGTCCCTGGTTCGAGTCCAGGTCGTGGAGCCAGACAGCAAGACAAGAAGCCCCTGAATCGAAAGGTTCAGGGGCTTTTTTGTGGGCGGCTTTTGCCCTGTACAGGGGCAAAGCTTGAGCCAGGCGTCGCATTCAGCCTGGGGGATGGCCGAATAAGCCTCCCCGAGGTCGCTGCCAGAACAATAATCCGGCGCCAAAAAGGCATTATGGTCTGAATCCTGCTTTCTTTTTCTCAAACCCAAGCTGTCACGCGAGTGTCATGGCGCTGCCGCAAGCTGGCGCTGTCCGTCAACAACAGCTTCATAACAACAAGGACGAAGGTATGCCCACACAAAATCCCCACCGCATCGTCGGCCTGTGCACCTCCAGCAAGGTGTATAACGTGTTGACCGAGCTCAAGCACCTGGAAGGCCATCGCAGCGCCAAGTTTCTTTCGTTGCTGACGGAGAACCTGGTCCGCAAGGGCGTACTCAATGAGCGGGAAGTGGTGCATATGCTCGATCTGGTGGTCGACTGAGCGGCGTCGATTCCTACTATCGAGACTGTTGATTTTTCGTCCCGCCGCCTGAACCGTAAGGTAGCTCCATCGATTGATGGAGGTGCCCAATGTCCAAGGTTCGAATCATGTCTGTCATCGGCAGTGCCGTCCCCGCCCCGCTCAGGGAACGCGGTCTGCTGGCCTGCTGGTATCTGGTGCAGGATGGCGTGACCATCAGCGGCCCGCTGACTTCATTGCCCGCCGCCCAGGCCCTGTCCCAACGTATCGGCCCCTATGTGCTGACCGCCTAAGAAAGCCTTGATACGGGTTCATGTCGCGCTGAAAACTGCCTCGCAATGCTCATGCACTCCAGTACACGGCGCTTGTTCGGCTGTTTTCGCCTTGCCTGACCTTGGTTTCAAGACTTTTCGTACAGAGCCTAAGGCAGCTTCACCTTGGGCTGGCTTTCCACGAACAGCGCCCAGCACGAGATGAACAGCGCGGCGATCAAGGGGCCGATCACGAACCCGTTGAGCCCGAACACCGCCAGGCCGCCCAGGGTCGACACCAGCACCAGGTAATCAGGCATCTTGGTGTCCTTGCCCACCAGGATCGGACGCAGGAAGTTATCCACCAGCCCGATCACGAACACGCCGAACAGCGTCAGCACCACACCTTGCCAGATCGCCCCCGACAGCAGGAAATACACCGCCACCGGCGCCCACACCAGCCCCGCGCCAACGGCAGGCAACAGGGACAGGAACGCCATCAGCACCGCCCATGGCAACACCGTCGGGATGCCCAGGATCCAGAAAATCAGCCCACCCAGCGCCCCTTGGGTGATCGCCACCAGCAGGTTGCCCTTGACGGTCGCCCGCACCACCCGGTTGAACTTCAATTGCAGCCGACGCTTCTGGTATTCGGCCAGCGGTACGGCGGCGCGCACCTTGCGCGCCAGTTCCGCGCCATCGCGCAGGAAGAAGAACAGCAGATAGAGCATCACGAAGAAGCTGACCAGGAACTGGAAAGTCCCCTGGCCGAAGCTGAAGGCCTGGGTGGCGAAGAACTCGCTGCCCTGCATGGCGCTCTTGACGATTCTGTCGCGCAACCCGTTCAGGTTACCCAGGCCGAAACGGTCGAACAGGTTCTGGAAATACGGGGGCAAGGCTTCCTTGAACCGGGCCAGGTAATCGGCAACGTCCAGCTCGCCGCTCTCCAGGCTCTTGTAGAGGGCCGTGCCCTCCTGCACCAGCAGCATGCTGATGACGATCACCGGCAGGATCGCGATCAGCACGCAGATACTGAGGGTGAACAGCGAGGTGACGTTGCGCTGCCAGCCGAACTTCAGCTGCACGCGACGCTGCATCGGCGCAAAGACAATGGCCAGGATCACCGCCCAGAAGACCGCTCCGTAGAAGGGTAACAGGATCCAGATGAACGCGACGGTGACCAGCACCAACAGCGACATCTGGGCTTTGTTCTGCAGCATCTTTCGATTCATCAGCTTTCCATGTCCAGAGGCGGGATAAACGTTAGTCAGCCCGGACTCGCCGGAGTGCCGTCGCGTTTGCCCACCCCCGCATTGACCTGCATCAATACTGCTCGACCGGACGCGGATTACCCTCGCCGCTTTTTGCGATCCGACGCCACCATGCCCCTCGTAGCCCCCGAACTGCTCGCCCCCGCCGGCACCCTGAAAAACATGCGCTATGCCTTCGCCTACGGAGCCGATGCGGTGTACGCCGGCCAGCCGCGCTACAGCCTGCGGGTGCGCAACAATGAATTCGATCACGCCAACCTGGCCCTGGGCATCGGCGAGGCCCAGGCCATGGGCAAGCGGTTTTACGTGGTGGTCAACATCGCCCCGCACAACGCCAAGCTGCGCACCTTCCTCAAGGATCTGGAACCTGTGATCGCCATGGCGCCGGATGCGCTGATCATGTCCGACCCGGGACTGATCATGCTGGTTCGCCGGCATTTCCCAGAGATGCCCATCCACCTGTCGGTCCAGGCCAACACGGTGAACTGGGCAAGCGTGGAGTTCTGGCAGCAACAGGGCTTGAGCCGGATCATCCTGTCCCGGGAGCTGTCCCTGGAGGAAATCGCCGAGATTCGCCAGCAGGTCCCGGCCATGGAGCTGGAAGTGTTCGTCCATGGCGCGCTGTGCATGGCCTATTCCGGGCGCTGCCTGCTGTCGGGATACCTGAACCGGCGCGACGCCAACCAGGGCAGTTGCACCAATGCCTGTCGCTGGAAGTATTCGGCGCAACCGGCCATGGAAAACGTGACCGGCGAAATCGTGCAGAGCTACCAGCCCGAACCCACGCTCGGCCTGGGCGCCCCCACGGACCAGGTATTCCTGCTCCAGGAGGCCAATCGCCCGGACGAGTCCATGCCCGCCTTCGAGGACGAGCACGGCACCTACATAATGAACGCCAAGGACCTGCGTGCGGTCCAGCACGTGGAGCGGCTCACCCGCATGGGGGTGCACTCGCTGAAGATCGAAGGCCGGACCAAGTCCCACTTCTATTGCGCCCGTGCCACCCAGGTTTACCGCCGGGCGATCGACGACGCCGTGGCCGGCCGGGAATTCGACCGCAGCCTGATGACCGACCTCGAATCACTGGCCCAGCGCGGCTACACCGAAGGCTTTCTGCGGCGGCATGTGCACGATGAATATCAGAACTACCAGAACGGCAGCTCGGTGTCGGAGCGCCAGCAGTTCGTCGGCGAACTGACCGGCGAGCGTCGCGAGCGCCTGGCGGAAGTAAGGGTCAAGAACCGCTTCGGCCTGGGCGATCACATGGAATTGATGACACCCAAGGGCAACTTCCACTTCGACCTGCATCAGTTGCAGAACGCCAAGGGCCAGAGCATCGACGTCGCCCCGGGGGATGGACATGTGGTGTACGTGCCGATCCCGGACGCGGTGGATCTGCGGTTCGGGTTGTTGATGCGGGATGTGCAGGCACCCTAGCGGTTACAGTTGCCCCTGTGGGAGCGAGCTTGCTCGCGATGGCGGCTGCCCAGGCAACACTTCGATGACCGATCCGCCTCTGTCGCGAGCAAGCTCGCACCCACAGGGGTCCTGCCCGGCCTTTGGTCGCGGCAGAAACTGCCGAAGGCTGCGATCCTCCACTTTCGATAGGGCCCGGTAGCCCAGGCGAAACAACTGGATCGAGAGCGAAAGATCGCAGCCTTCGGCAGCTCCTGCTGCTGCGGGATCAGATGCGGAACTGCCCCACCAGCTTGCCCAGGCGCTGGCCCAGGTCGTTGAGGCTGCGGGAAGTCTGGGCGCCCCGCTGGGTTTCGTCGGCGACGCTGTCCACCGCCACGGCGATCTGATGCACGCTGCGGTTGATTTCCTCGGCCACGGCGGTCTGTTCTTCGGCGGCGCTGGCGATCTGGGCGTTCATCGAGTTGATGGTGCCGATCAACTGCGCCATGGCATCCAGGGAGGCGCCCGCCTCGTTGGCCTGCACCGAAGTGCCGTCACCGGCCTCGCTGGAACGACGCATCGCTTCCACCGCCGCATGGGTACCCGATTGCAGGCGGTCGATCATGCCCTGGATCTCCTGGGTACTCTGCTGGGTCCGGCTGGCCAGGGCCCGCACTTCATCGGCCACCACGGCAAAACCTCGCCCCGCTTCCCCCGCCCGCGCGGCCTCGATGGCGGCGTTGAGGGCCAGCAGGTTGGTCTGCTCGGCGATCGAGCGGATCACCCCCAGTACGCTGACGATGGAGGCCACGTCCTGCTGCAGGCTGTCCAGGGACAGGCCACTGCTGCGAATGTCGCTCACCAGGGCATGGATCTGCTGGATGCTGCCGGCGACCACGCGCTTGGCGGACTGGCCCTCTTCATCGGTCTGCTGGGCCGCGACGGCGGCCCCCTGG
Organism: Pseudomonas sp. 7SR1; assembly: GCF_900156465.1. Taxonomy (NCBI): domain Bacteria; kingdom Pseudomonadati; phylum Pseudomonadota; class Gammaproteobacteria; order Pseudomonadales; family Pseudomonadaceae; genus Pseudomonas; species Pseudomonas sp. 7SR1. The sequence continues at coordinate 3,521,515 of NZ_LT707064.1, read as the reverse complement.
GCGCTGCGAGCCACTTCCTGGGCGGCCGAAGACATCTGGTTGATCGCCGTGGCGACCTGGTCGGTTTCGTGGCGCTGGCGTTCCATGGCCTGTTCGGAACGCTGGGCCTGCTCGGACACCTGGGTCACCAGGCCGGTCAGTTGCGAGGTCATGTCGGTGATCTGGCGCACCAGGCCATGGATCTTGTCGACGAAGCGGTTGAACGAACCGGCCAGTTGGCCCAGCTCGTCCTGGCTGGTGATGGGCAGGCGCCGGGTCAGGTCGCCCTCGCCGGCCGCGATGTCGTCGAGGTTGTCCTTCATCAGATGCAGCGGCCGCAGGATGGTATTGGCCAGCAGCAACCCCACCACGGCGATCACCAGCAACACGACGGCGGCGATGCCGACGATGCTCAATATCACGCCCTGTACACGATCGTGGACCTTGGCTTCCACCAGCGCCACCTGGCCTTCGATGCCGTCCAGGTTGACCGAGCTGCCGACCGCCATGTCCCACTTGGGCAGGTATTCGGTGTAGCCGAGCTTGGGTACCAGTTCGTTGCTGTTGGGCAGCGGCGAGCTGTATTCGAGGTAATGCGTCCCGTCCTTGGCCACTTTCACCAGGTCACGGTTGACGTAGACACCGTTCGGGTCACGGTTGTCCTTGAAGCTCTTGCCCACGCCATCGGGGCTGTTGGCCTTGAACAGGCGCACGGTTTCGGAGTCGTAGCCGAAGAAATAGCCGTCCTTGCCGTAGCTGACGTTCGACAGCAGCTTGATCGCCTGGGCCCGCGCGGCGTTATCGCCGGGCGCGGCGGCATCGTACAGCGGCTTGATGGCGGTCAGGCCCACCGCCACGTAATTCTGCAGCGTGGCCTTGGCCTCGGCGAGCAGGCGTTCACGGGTCTGTCGGACCTCGTTGGCGGCCTGTTCCTTCAGGATGAATGCCGTGGTCAGGCTGATGATCACAGCGGACAGCAATACCGGGAGTATTGCCAGGGACAGGACTTTAGCCTTCAGGCTCAGGCGCATGCTGTTCACTCTTGTAGGTGTTATTGGCGTGGTTAGCTGTATTAACGGCATCGCACGGCAAAACTGTAGGACAAGGTGAGCAGGGGCTCAGGGAAGGGTTGATCTGGGCAGCCCCTTCGCGAGCAGGCTCGCTCCCACATTGGAGTGCAATTCCCTGTGGGAGCGAGCCTGCTTGCGATTGAGGCGACTCGGTCTCGAGGCTACAGCACCATCGCCGCCACCCAACCAAACGCCAGCAGCGGCAGGTTGTAGTGGATGAAGGTCGGCACCACGGTGTCCCATATGTGGTGGTGCTGGCCGTCGATGTTCAGGCCGGAGGTCGGGCCCAGGGTCGAGTCCGAGGCAGGCGAGCCGGCGTCGCCCAGGGCGCCGGCCGTGCCGACGATGCAGACGATGGCCAGGGGGCTGAAGCCCAGCTGCAGGCACAGCGGCACGAAAATCGTCGTCAGGATCGGCACCGTGGAGAACGACGAGCCGATGCCCATGGTGACCAGCAAGCCCACCAGCAACATCATCAGCGCACCGACGCCCTTGTTGTGGTCGATCCACGCCGCCGACGTCTCCACCAGACTCTGGACTTCACCGGTGGCCTTCATCACCTCGGCAAAACCCGACGCGGCGATCATGATGAAGCCGATCATCGCCATCATCTTCATGCCTTCGGTGAACAGGTCGTCGGTTTCGCGCCAGCGCACCACCCCCGAGATGGAGAAAATCAGGAAGCCGACCAGGGCACCGATGATCATCGAGTCCAGCAGCAGCTGGATGGCGAACGCCGCAGCCACTGCCAACCCGGCCACCGCCAGGCTCAACGGGTTGTAGCGCACCGCCACTTGTTCGGCCCTGGCGATCTTCTTCAGGTCGTAGACGCGTTTCCTGCGATAGGTGAAGAACGACAGCACCAGGCCGAAGACCATGCCCAGCGCCGGGATACCCATGGCGTGCGTGACGTTGATGCCACTGACATCCACGCCGCTGCGGGCGATGTTGGCCAGCAGGATTTCATTGAGGAAGATGTTGCCGAAGCCCACCGGCAGGAACATGTAGGGGGTGATCAGGCCGAAGGTCATGACGCAGGCGATCAGCCGACGATCCAGCTGGAGCTTGGTCAGCACATAGAGCAGCGGCGGCACCAGCAGCGGGATGAAGGCGATGTGGATCGGCAGGATGTTCTGGGAAGCGACCGCGACCGTCCCCAGCAAACCGATCAGCACCCATTTCACACCGGAGCCACCAGCGGCGTCCTGGCGGTCCACCATGGCCAGGGCCTTGTCGGCCAAGGCATGGGCCATGCCGGACTTGGCAATCGCTACCGCGAACGCTCCAAGCAAGGCGTAGGACAATGCCACTGTCGCCCCGCCGCCAAGGCCTGCGTTGAACGCCTTGAGCGTGGCCTCGATACCCAGGCCGCCGGTCAGGCCACCCACCAATGCGCCGATAATCAGCGCGATCACCACATGCACGCGGGACAGGCTGAGCACCAGCATGACGCCAACCGCGGCAATTACTGCATTTATCATCGTTACCTCAAAGCACAGCGATGGAAGGCCACCGGACAAAAAGGCCGCGACTTTGCAGGAAGCGGCGGCAAGCTGCAAGGGCCGTGGGGCGGGTTTTCAAATCTCGCGATATTGACTAGCGCCAAGCGCCCCCCTTGTGGGAGCGGGCTTGCTCGCGATGGCGTCAGTGCGGACGCATGAATAGCTGCCGAGCGATTGCTATCGCGGGCAAGCCCGCTCCCACAGGTTGGGCGGCGTCATGCGATAGAGCTCAGCGCTTGGGCAGTTCGATCACGACCTTCAGCCCGCCCCACTCGCTGTCATGCAGTGCCAGCGTACCGCTCCAGGTGTCGACGATGTCGCGCACGATACCGAGCCCGAGGCCATGGCCGTCGGTCTGTTCGTCCAGGCGCGTGCCCCGGCTGAACACCTGGTCACGCCGGTCCTCGGGAATCCCCGGGCCATCGTCCTCCACCGCCAGGCTGAATGTCCCGGCGGTTTCGGTGACGGTCAGGCGCACTTCGGCGTCGGCCCATTTGCAGGCGTTGTCCAGCAGGTTGCCCAGCAGTTCCAGCAGGTCTTCGCGGTCCCAGGGCAAGTGCAGCCCGGGCGGTGCGACGTACGCCAGGTGCAGGTGCTCGCCATGGATCATGTTCAGGGTCGCCAGCAGCCCCGGCAACTCAGCGTCACAGTCCAGGTGCGCGCCGGGCAACGCATCGCCGGACAGCCGGGCACGGTTGAGCTCGCGATTGAGGCGCTGCCGCACCTGTTCCAGCTGTTCGAGCAACAGCTTGCGCAGCTCCGGATAGGGATCGAGCTTTTCGTTGGAGGCCAGGCTTTGCAGCACCGCCAGCGGGGTCTTCAAGGCATGGCCCAGGTTGCCCAGGGCATTGCGCGAACGCTTGAGGCTGTCCTCGGTATGGGCCAGCAGGTGGTTGATCTGCGCCACCAACGGCTCCAGCTCCCGGGGCACTTGTTCATCGAGCTGCGAGCGCTGCCCGCGCTGTAGCTGGGCGATCTGTTCCCGGGCCGCCTCCAATGGACGCAAGGCCCGGCGCACCGTGATCCGTTGCAGAAACAGGATCAGCAGCAGGCCGGCCAGGCCGAGGCCGAGGCCGACCTGTTGCATGCGCAGGAAACTGTCGCGCACTGGCGTGTAGTCCTGGGCCACGCTGATGGAGATCGCCTGGCCCAGGCGCCGGTAGTCGGTACGCAGCACCAGCAGCTTCTGCCCTTCGGGCCCCAGTTTCAGGTTGCTGTGCAGGCCCGGATGCTCGAGCCGGGGCAATTCCTGGTCCCAAAGGGAGCGGGAGCGCCAATGCACATCGGCAAAATCGATGCGGAAATAGTGCCCGGAAAACGGGCGCAGATAGGCCGGCGACAAGCGGCGCTCATCCAGCTGCAACCCCTGGGGGCCGCGCACCAGGGCCACCAGCAGGCTCTCGCTGTCGTTGCGCAGCCCGGCTTCCAGGTAACGCTGCAAACCCAGCTCGAACAACCACAGGCTGGTCTGCGCCAGGACCAGGCCGACCACCACCATCACACCGATCAGGCCCAGGCTCAGGCGCCGCTGGATGGACCTCACTGCCCGGCGCTCATTGCGCCTGTCCGCCGAACAGATAGCCCTGCCCACGACGGGTCTCGATCACGCTGCGTCCCAGCTTGCGCCGCAGGTGATTGACGTGAACCTCCAGCACATTGGAATCGCGCTCGGTTTCGCCGTCATACAGGTGCTCGGAGAGATGGCTCTTGGAGAGGATCTGTTCAGGGTGAAGCATGAAATAGCGCAACAGGCGAAACTCGGCAGCCGTGAGCTGGATGTCCGTACCGTCGCGGACCACGCATTGACGCCCTTCGTCCAGATGCAGCCCGGCGGCCTGGAGCGTCGGTTGGTTGACCTGGCCATGGGAGCGACGCAGCAGCGCCTGGATCCGCAGGTGCAGCTCTTCGGGATGAAACGGCTTGGTGAGGTAGTCGTCCGCGCCGGCCTTGAGACCTTCGATGCGCTCGGCCCAGGAACCACGGGCCGTGAGAATCAGCACCGGGGTGCTCAGGCCGCCGGCACGCCACTGGGCCAGCACCTCGAGCCCCGGCACCCCGGGCAGGCCGAGGTCGAGGATGATCAGGTCATAGGGCTCGGTACTGCCCTGGTACACCGCATCGCGCCCATCGGCGAGCCAGTCGACGGCATAACCCTGTCGTGCAAGCCCGGCCATCAACTCGTCGGCCAGGGGAACGTGATCTTCCACCAGAAGCAGGCGCATCAATCTTCCTTATCTTTGAGTAAACGGCCGGTCTTGGCCTCCAGGTCCAGCTCGCGCACGACGCCGTCGGTATCCAGCAGCTCGACCTCGTAAATATAGACCCCGTGCTTTTCCTCCAGCTCGGCTTCCAGCAACTTGGCGCCGGGATGCCGGTCCAGCGCCTGTTGCAGCAGATGCTCAAGGGGCAGTATCACGCCCTGCTGGCGTAATTGCAGGGCTTCGTCCTGGTCCAGGTCGCGAGCCATGACCACCGAACAAAACGTCAGCAGCGCCAGCAGCCAGGGACTGCGGGCGCGTAGATTAAGCTTCATTACGTATCCTGATGATTCTTGAGCACCTTGCCGGTCACAGCATCCAATTCAAGGTCCCAGTCGATGCCCTTGGCATCGCGCAGGTCCACCTGGAAGATGTACTTGCCGTACTCTTCCTCCAGCTCGACATCCGTCAGCGTGGCACCAGGGTGCTGGGCCAGGGCTGCGGCCTTGAGTTTTTCAAAGGACTGAATGGTACCAGCGTCCTGCAGTTTTTGGGCTTCGCCGGCATCAAGGTCTCGAGCCTGGGCCAGGCCGGCGCCGAGGGCCATGGACATCGCGATGAAAAAGGCAGTCAGGCGGTTCATGGTTTGTCTCCTTTTTATAATCGTCACGCAACGACTCTATCGGGAAGAACTTAACTGAAACTGAATTGCCATCATTGAACCCACATCAACGTCTGTGAACGCTTGCAGGGACGGGCTTGCTGGCAGAGCCGTGCGAACCTGAATCGGCGCGGGATGGGCCGGCGCCATCGCCAGCGGGCTCGCTTCCACGGGTTGTTGTGTCGTTATAATCATCCACCTGTACGCATTCGAGGCCGGTATGACCGCCATCCACATCAAGATCCCAGCGCTCACCCTCAAGGCCGGCCCTCGTGCTTTCGCGCGCATTCGCGAGGCGGGCCTCAGCGCCCGCGACGTTGGCATCCTGCCCGGCGCCGCCGGGGGGCCCAAGGCCCTGGGGATCCAGGGGCTGGACCTGGCGCTGTTCGGTGAATGGCTGCCCGCCGCGCCCCGGGAACGCTCGCTGATCGGCGCGTCGGTAGGCTCCTGGCGCTTCGCCAGTGCCTGCCTGCCGGATGCCGCCGAAGGGATCCGGCGCCTGGGCACCTTGTACAACGAACAGAGCTTTGCCAAAGGCGTGACCATGGCCGGGGTCAGCCAGAGTTCGCAGCGCATGCTCGACGACCTGCTCGAAGGCCGCGATGCGGCGATCCTCGACAACCCGCATTACCGGCTCAACATCATGGTGGTCAAAAGCCATGGCTTGCTCGCGCAGGATCATCGTGGGCGGCTGGGCCTGGGCCTGTCGTCGGTGATCGCCGACAACCTGCGCGGCCGCGCACGGCTGTCACGGCACTTCGAACGGCTGATCGTCCACGATCCGCGCCTGGCGCCGCCGTTGCATCCTCTGAACGACTTTCCGTCGCGCTTCGTCCCGCTGGAGGTGGCCAACCTGCGCCAGGCCTTGCTGGCATCGGGCTCCATTCCCATGGTGATGGAAGGCGTGCGCGACCTGCCGGGTGCCGGTGCCGGTACCTACCGCGACGGCGGCCTGCTGGACTATCACCTCGACCTGCCCTACAGCGGCGATGACATCGTGCTGTATCCACATTTTACCGACCGGGTCATTCCCGGCTGGTTCGACAAGAGCCTGCCGTGGCGCCGGGGCAATGCCGAACGCCTGCAGGACGTGCTGCTACTGGCGCCGTCCCGTGAGTACCTGGCTCGCCTGCCCTTCGGCAAACTGCCGGATCGTAACGACTTCAAGCGTTTCATGGGCGATGACCCAAGCCGCCGCAAATACTGGCGCACCGCAATGGACGAAAGCCGACGGCTGGGCGACGAGTTCCTGGAACTGACGGCCAATGGGGGGTTGGGCGAGCGATTGCTGACCCTTTAGTCAGCACGGTCGCGCAACGCCGGAGCCAAACTGATAAACTCCGCCGCCTGCCTCGCGACCGCTACCCTAAAGAGCCCGAACCCCGTGGAAATCTTCAAAGAGTTTACCTTCGAATCCGCCCACCGCCTGCCCCACGTGCCGCAAGGCCACAAGTGCGGCCGCCTTCATGGCCATTCGTTCAAAGTGGCGATCCATCTGGACGGCGATATCGACCCGTACACCGGCTGGATTCGTGACTTCTCCGAGATCAAGGCGATCTTCAAGCCGCTGTACGAGCGCCTGGACCACAACTACCTCAACGACATTCCCGGCCTGGAAAACCCCACCAGCGAAGTCCTGGCCAAGTGGATCTGGAGTGAATTGAAGCCGTTGCTGCCCGAGCTCAGTGCCATTCGCATCCATGAGACATGCACCAGCGGCTGCATCTATCGCGGCGAATAACCAAATCCCTTGTGGCGGGGTTCATCCCCCGCTGGGCCGCGCAGCAGTCCTGAAACCGCCATTCGGTGTGTCAGGCGGATCGAGTCCATTGCTTTGGGTCTGCTGCGCAGCCCAGCGGGGATAACTGCCTTCGCCACAGGTCCCTGTTTGCCTGACATCAGCTTTTTTGTGTCTATGCTCTTTGGCTCGAACATGCCAAGAGGACACGATTATGACCCACTGGCCGCTGGATCAGACATACACCTTCAACGGACATCCCATCCGCTACGCCATCCACGGCGATGGCCCGCCCTTGGTATTTGTCCACGGCACGCCGTTCTCTTCCTACGTGTGGCACCGCATCGCCCCGCTGTTTTTCGCCACCCACCGGGTGCACTACTTCGACCTGCTGGGTTATGGCCAATCCGCACAACCCGATGCCGACGTGTCCCTGGGCGTGCAAAACCTGTTGCTCGCACAATTGCTGGAACACTGGGGCCTGGACTGCCCGGACGTGGTGGCCCATGACTTCGGCGGCGCCACCGCCCTGCGCGCGCATCTGCTCGACGGCAGGGACTACCGCAGCCTGACCCTGATCGACCCCGTGGCCCTGTCGCCCTGGGGCTCCGCCTTCGTACAGCATGTGCGCCAACATGAAGCCGCCTTCAGCGGCCTGCCCGACTACATTCAACGCGCCATCGTGCCGACGTACATTCGTGGTGCGATCAAACGGGACATCCCGGACGAGGAACTGGCGCCCTACGTAAAGCCATGGCTGGGCGAGACAGGCCAGGCGGCGTTCTACCGGCAGATCGCGCAGATGGACGAACGCTATACCCGTGAGGCGCAAGACCTGTACCCGAGCGTGCGCTGCCCGACCCAGATCCTCTGGGGCGAGGATGACCAGTGGATTCCCATCGAACGCGGCCAGGCCCTCCAACGGATGATCCCCGGGGCACAATTGCATCCCGTTCCGAACGCCGGGCACCTGGTCCAGGAAGACGCACCGCAAGCCATCGTGGCGGCGATGTTGCGTTTTTTGCCACTGTCCTCCCCGACCTGAAAGACACCGCATTCTTCTGGGGGAGCGAGCTTGCTCGCGATGGCGGCATGGCAGTCACTTTGATGCTATCTGTCACAAGGCTATCGCGAGCAAGCTCGCTCCCACAGGGCTCGTCGCTAATGGGATCCGTGTTCCAACTTGAATCACTCGCGCACCGCTTTCGCCCCCCCTGCGCCCCCCAACTCCCAGGATTGTCTATAAATAACCTCGCGATCACGCGCTTGGCACGGCCGCTGCACGCTCGCGGTCTTTCCTCTTTTGCAAGGTCCGCCACATGACTCAGAACGATCCGGGCAACGATTACCCTTTGAGCGAAGTGCCGATGCATGCCCGCAAGGGCCTGGCCTCCACGGCCATGGTGTTGCTGGGCTTCACCTTTTTCACCGCGACGATGTTCGCCGGCGGCAAGCTGGGGGTGGCCTTCGGTTTTGTCGAAATGCTCACGGTGATCGTGATCGGCAACCTGCTGCTGGGCCTGTATGCCGCAGGCCTGGGCTACATCGCCTTCAAGAGCGGGCTCAACTCGGTGCTGATGGGCCGCTTCTGTTTCGGTGAGGTCGGCAGCAAGCTCAGCGACCTGATCCTGGGTTTCACCCAGATCGGCTGGTACGCCTGGGGCACGGCCACCGCGGCCGTGGTGCTGGGCAAGTATTTCGAGCTGGACCAGAGCAGCGTGCTGGGGCTGATGGTGCTGTTCGGCCTGGGGTTTTGCGCCACCGCCTACATCGGCTATCGCGGGCTGGAGATCCTTTCCTATATCGCCGTACCGGCCATGCTGTTGCTGCTGATGCTGTCGATGTGGGTGGCGACGACGAAAATCGGCGGTTTCGAGGGATTGCTGGCCGTGGTTCCCACAGGCAGCCTCGATTGGTCCACCGCCATCACGCTGGTGTTCGGCACCTTCGTCAGCGGCGCGACCCAGGCCACCAACTGGACGCGCTTCTCCCGCTCGGCGAAGGTTGCGGTGCTGGCCAGCCTGATCGGCTTTTTCCTCGGCAATGGGCTGATGGTGCTGATCGGTGCCTACGGCGCCATCGTCTATCAGCAACCGGACGTGGTCGAAGTGTTGCTGCTGCAGGGCTTCGCCATGGCGGCGATGGCGATGCTGCTGCTCAACATCTGGAGCACCCAGGACAACACCATCTACAACTTCGCCGTGGCCGGCTGCAACCTGCTGCGAACCCGTCGACGCAAGGCCGTTACCCTGGGCGGGGCGCTGGTCGGTACACTGCTGGCCCTGCTGGGCATGTACGACCTGCTGGTGCCCTACCTGATCCTTCTGGGCACGGTCATCCCGCCGATCGGCGGCGTGATCATGGCCGACTTCTTCTTTCGCTGGCGCGGCCGTTATCCACGCCTGGCCGAAGCAAGGTTGCCAGCCTTCAACTGGCCCGGCTTGCTGGCCTATGGGCTGGGTACTGTCGCCGCATTCAATTCGCCATGGGTCGCGCCACTGGTAGGAATCGCCACCGGCGCGCTAACGTATGTGGTATTGACTGGCGTCATGGGTACCCGCACCGCTGTTGCGCCACTCCAAGACCTATAACAAGGACTCGCCGATGCACATCATCAACGCTCGCCTGCGCAACCGTGAAGGCTTGCATGAGCTGCACCTGGAAAACGGCCTGATCGCCAATATCGCCCGCCAGACCGAGGCCCCCAGCCTTGGCCCGGAAGACCTCGATGCCGGAGGCAACCTGGTGGTGCCGCCTTTCGTCGAGCCGCACATCCACCTGGACGCTACCCTCACGGCCGGCGAACCGCGCTGGAACATGAGCGGTACGCTGTTCGAAGGCATCGAATGCTGGGGCGAGCGCAAGGCCACCATCACCCAGGAAGACACCAGGACCCGCGCCAAGAAGACCCTCCAGGCCCTCGCTGCCCACGGCATCCAGCATGTGCGTACCCACGTCGACGTGACCGACCCTGAACTGACGGCCCTCAAGGCCATGCTGCAGGTGCGCGAGGAAAGCCGTCACCTGGTGGACATGCAGATCGTCGCGTTTCCCCAGGAAGGCATCGAGTCCTACCGCAATGGCCGCGAACTGATGGAAGAAGCGATTCGCATGGGCGCCGATGTGGTGGGCGGTATCCCGCATTTCGAGTACACCCGCGACCAGGGCGTCAGCTCGGTGAAGTTCCTGATGGACCTGGCCGAACGCACCGGTTGCCTGGTGGATGTGCATTGCGACGAGACCGACGACCCGCACTCACGCTTTTTGGAGGTGCTTGCCGAAGAAGCCCGCAGCCGCAACATGGGCAGTCGGGTGACAGCCAGCCACACCACGGCCATGGGCTCCTACGACAACGCCTACTGCGCCAAGCTGTTCCGCCTGCTGGGGCATTCGGGCATCAGTTTCGTGTCCTGCCCCACCGAAAGCATCCACCTGCAGGGGCGCTTCGATACCTTCCCCAAACGCCGCGGCGTCACCCGTGTCAACGAATTGCTCGAAGCCGGGATGAACGTGTGCTTCGGCCAGGATTCCATCGTCGACCCGTGGTATCCCCTGGGCAACGGCAACATCCTGCGGGTACTGGAAGCCGGCCTGCATATCTGCCATATGCTCGGCTACCGCAACCTGCAAAGCGCCCTGGACCTGGTCACCGACAACAGTGCCAAGGCCATGGCCCTGGGCGAGCGCTACGGCCTGGAGCCCGGCCGCCCGGCGAACCTGCTGATCCTGTCGGCGGACAGCGACTACGAAGTGATCCGCAGCCAGGGCTTGCCGCTCTACTCGATTCGCAATGGCGAAGTGCTGATGAAGCGGCAGATGCCGGTGGTGGAGTTTGCTCCCGTGTTGGATTGAACCTGCCCCCGCTGGGAGACGAGCCTGATCATGATGGCGTCATCGGTGGCGCCTGACGGGTCCTCGGCACTACCGGGAACACAGGGATTCACGGGATGGCCTTGGCAGTGCCGAACAGCCTAACTCGCACCAACGCCTCATCCTGTTGTTCCAATAAGATCGGCGCTGTGCCACCGGGCATGACAACCCTCACCGGTCCCGCCGCGACCCAGCCCACTCGCCACGCAGCGCTGGCCACGGCGCTGGCGCTGGTGCCCGAGGAAGCCGTGGGGCCTTCGCCGCGCTCGAAGACGCGAGCGACGATTAGTCCCGGGGCCTGGAGCCACGCCCATTGCAGATTCACCCCTGCCGGACAAGGAGAACCCGACCCTGCGGGCGCGGCAAAGGCGATGCGGGTCAGGCCCTGCGCCAAGGCCGGGGCGCGCATCTGTGGGTTGTCCGGCAGGGCGTCGGCCCTGTCCACCAACGTCACGCAGTGCGGATTGCCGATGTTCACGAACTGGCTGTGGCCCCATGCCGGGTTCAAGGCGTGCAACGCCGCTACCCGACTGACATCGCGCTGCTGGAAGGTCACGCGCTCCACGTTCCGGGCACCGACGGCTTGCGGTCCGAACGACGGCCGCCCCAGGTCCAACCAGAAACCCTGTACGCCCTCGAACATGGCGGCCCGCACCGATGTGCGCAACGGCGACACGCCATGGGGATTGTCGTGATGGACCTGCAGCAGGCAATCGCCATCGTCCTTTATCAACCCGCGTTCTTTCAGGGCCTGGGAAAAGATCGTCAGGCCATTGCCACTGCGCTCGGCCAGGGTGCCATCGGTGTTGACGATCAGCAGATCGAAGGGCGGCTCGCTCTGGAATGGCCCGATCAGCAAGCCGTCGCAGCGATGGGCCTTGGCCCCCGGCGGGGCTTCGCCCGGCGCCCAACTGCAGAAGGCATGGATGGCGGCTGAAGTCCAACCTTCCCTCGCCCTTGCCGCCTGTCCGGCCGACGAGGGCAGGTCTATGCCCTGGGCACGGACCTGTTGCGGTGAAACCACACCATAAACATTGCCGCGTGCATCATAAAACTGCGTCATGGACCCAACCCGGTATTCGCCAGCGAGAGGCAGTACTTTATGCCGAGCGCCCCTGCAGGAGCAAAATCGTCAACGCATAACGGTGGGATCAAAACTTGCTCGCGATGCAGACAACGCGGTCGGCACCTTGGAGTCGCAGCACGGTCAGTGAATATGCAAGCATAGGGCCCTGCCCGCACCACCGCATCGCCAGACCAAGGACGTTTCATGACTGCCATCACCCCACCGCCAACCTTTATCCCCGGACGCCTGGAACAGATGTCCACCCGCATTGCCTATCTGATCGCCGGTGTCGGCATCGCGGCCTGGGCGCCGCTGGTGCCTTATGCCAAGGTCCGGGCCAATCTCGATGAAGGCACCCTCGGGTTGCTGCTGTTGTGCCTGGGGGTGGGGTCGATCCTGGCGATGCCGATTTCCGGTGCGCTGGCGGCGCGGTTCGGCTGCCGTCGGGTGCTCAGCGGCGGCACGATACTGATCTGTCTGGCGCTGCCGTTGCTGGCGACGATGACGACGCTACCCTGGCTGGTGGCCGCGCTGTTCGTGTTCGGTGCCGGGCTTGGCACCGTGGATTCGACGGTCAACCTGCAAGCGGTGATCGTCGAGCGAGCCAGTGGCAAGACCATGATGTCGGGCTTCCACGGCATGTTCAGCCTGGGGGGCATCATTGGTGCGGCCGGGGTCAGTGCCTTGCTCGGCATGGGGCTCTCGCCCCTGGGGGCGACACTGGTGGTCAACGCCTTGCTGTTGGTGGCGCTGTTCAAGGCGGCGCCGCATCTACTGCCCTACGGCAGTGAGAGTTCGGGACCGGCGTTTGCCATTCCCCATGGCGTGGTGTTGTTCATCGGCATCCTCTGTTTCATCGTATTTCTGGCCGAGGGCGCGGTGCTGGACTGGAGTGCGGTGTTCCTGACCACCGAGCGCGGGGTGGAAACCGCCTACGCCGGGCTGGGTTATGCCGCGTTCGCGCTGACGATGACCGTCGGCCGGTTGACGGGCGATTCAGTGGTGCGTCGCCTGGGCGCCCGGCGCGTGATCATCTACGGCGGCGCGACCGCCGCGGCCGGGTTCCTGCTGGCGACCCTGGCACCAATGTGGCAGGCGGCGTTGCTGGGATATGGATTGGTGGGGGCCGGTTGTTCGAACATCGTGCCGGTGCTGTACACCGCCGTCGGCAAACAGACACTGATGCCTGAAGCGATTGCCGTACCGGCCATCACCACCATCGGCTACGCCGGCATCCTTGCCGGCCCGGCGCTGATCGGGTTCGTGGCCCATGGCAGCAGCCTGAGCATTGCGTTCGGGCTGATTGCGCTGTCACTGGTGGCGGTGGCGGCCAGTGGGAAAGTGCTCAAAGTCTGATCCCTGCGCAAGGCGTTCTCATCAGAACCCCACGCTGGCCTGCACGAAGAACGTCCGCGGCGCCCCCACGTAGATCCCCGAGTTGTTGTCGCTCGAACGGGTGTAGTACTGGTGGTCGAAGAGGTTCTTCACCCCGGCGCCGAGTTTCAGGTTCGACAGCTGCTCGCCAAAGTCATAGCCGGCCCGCACGTTCCACAGCACGTAGCCAGGCATGTCGCCAAACTGCCCGTCGGCGGTGCCGTCGGTGATGTAGTTGTCGCTGAAACTGCCGTCGGGGTTCACGTTGTTTCCGGGCGAGCGTTGCTTGGACTGGGCAAACGCATCGAGGTTGTACGTCCAGCGATTGACGTCGTAGCGCAAGCCCACGTTTGCCACCTGGCGCGAGTAGAACGGCAGGTCACGCCCCTTGAAGCTCGGGATCTGGCCTTCATAGGTCGCCCGGGTGTAGGTGAAACCGGCGTTGGCGCTCAAGCCCTCGAGACGCGGGTCCAGGGCGGCCAGGTCGTAGCGCACCGAAGCTTCCAGGCCCTGGTGCTTGGTGGCGCCCATGTTGGTCCAGCCCACATCGTTGCTGATGTATTGCAGCTCATCGTCGAAGTCGATGTAGAACAGCGTCACTTCCCCGCCCCACACCTCATCGTTGTAGCGCGTACCGATCTCGTAGGTCTTGGCCTTTTCCGGGCTCAGGCCATTGGCCGTGTCGTTGCCCACGCCGCCCTGGCCGAGCTGGAAATACTGCAGGCTGCCGAAGGACGTCTCGTAGTTGGCGAACAGCTTCCACGCATCGGACAGGTGATACATCACGCTCAGGGCCGGCAGCGGCTCGTTGCTGTCGATGCTGCGGCGCTTTTCCTGCACGGGACGGCCGGCGTTGTCGAGCACCGGGCGGTCGTGCCATTCGGTGCTGATGCTTTCGAAGCGGATACCCGGGGTGATGGTCCATTTGCCGATATCGATCTTGTCATCGACGTAGACCGCATGGGCCTCGGTGCCTCCGGTACGGTCCTGATAGACATGGCCATCGGCCCCCGGACGCACCACTGGCTGGTTATCACGCAACGCCAGGCGACTGGCCTCTTCGTGCATGCCCTCCTTGAGGTAGCGATACCCCACGCTGGCCTCCTGGGTCGTGGGGCCCAGGTCGAACACATGGGACACCCGCGGCTCGATGCCGAAGGTGTAATAGGTGCGCGGGTAAGACACCAGGTTGCGTTGATCCCGAGAGGCGATGGTGCTGCCACGGTAGCTGTCGGAGTAATAGGTCAGCACCTCGGCCTGGGTGCGTTCGCTGATTTCCCGGATCCACTTGAAGGAAACGTCCTTGCGCCGGCCGGCGAAAGTGTCCCAGTCGCGGTCGGACTGATACGGGTCGGCGTCATATTGCGCCTGGTTCAGGCCGCCCGGCATATCGGCCTTGGCGTCGTAGTAATGGAAATTCAGGGAGAAATCGTCCACCTCGGTAGGCGCCCAGTGGGTCTTGAGGATCACGTCGTCGATGTCGTTGCCATTATTGCTGCGGCGATAGCCGTTGCCGTTCACGCTGGAATACAGGAGCGCGGCGCCCATGCCATTGTCGGCCGTACCGCCGAGGAATGCCGTGTCGATATGTTTCCAGCCGCCGCGCTGGGAAGTTTCCAGCGTGGTGCCGATTTCACCGGTGGCCTTTTCCGGAATCGCCCGGGTCACGAAGTTGATGACCCCGCCGACGTTCTGCGGCCCGTAGCGCACGGAGCCAGCGCCGCGTACCACATCGATGCTGTCCAGGTTGCCCGAGGAAATCGGCGCCATGGACAATTGCGGCTGACCGTAAGGCGCGAACGCTGCCGGGACGCCGTCGATCAACACCGTGGAGCGCGGCGACAGGCGCGAGGTCAGGCCTCGTACACCGACGTTGAGGGAAATATCGCTGCCGCCGGTGCCATTGGCGTCCTGCACTTGCACACCGGGCACACGCCGCAGGACATCGCCGACGTTCATGGCGCCCTGCTCTTGCATCGCTTCGCGGCGGATCACCGTGCGTGCGCCAGGATGGTTCTGCACTACTTCGGCATTGGCATCGCCGAGCCAGTCGCCCACCACCTGGATGTCCGTGGCGCCCAGCTCCAGCGGGCCACCATTGGTGGCCGAAGGCGCCGGCAGCACCGTCACCGAACCGTCATTGAGCTGGTACTGCAGGCCGCTGCCCTGCAGCAGCTGGCGCAGGGCCGCTTCCGGGGACAGGTTGCCTTCCACCGCCGGCGCCTGCTTGCCAGCCACCAGCTCGGGGCTGAAGAACACCTGCAACGAGGTCTGCTGGGCCAGCTGGCTCAAGGCCTGGCCCAGCGGCTGGGCCTGGATATGGATGCTACTGGCCGCCTGATCGGCAAGAACCTGGGGAACCGCGGCGTTGACGGCCAACGTCAAGGCCAGTGGCAACCAGCGGGGTTGGCGGCGTTTGTTGTTTTTAGCAAAAGTTTTCACGTCGAACCTTGTCCTGTCGAATCGCAAGAATACGCGTCTGTTAATACAAACCAGTTGCAGTTGGACAAGTAGACGAAGAACTCGAAAAAAACCTGAATCCAGGCTCTGTTTGA
Organism: Pseudomonas sp. 7SR1; assembly: GCF_900156465.1. Lineage (NCBI taxonomy): Bacteria > Pseudomonadati > Pseudomonadota > Gammaproteobacteria > Pseudomonadales > Pseudomonadaceae > Pseudomonas > Pseudomonas sp. 7SR1. The sequence goes on along the minus strand of NZ_LT707064.1, from coordinate 3,505,502 downwards.
AAAATCTTGGGCAGGTAGGCAAGGCGAAAACCGGCGAGGGTCGCGCTCGACTTTACTGGAGTAAATGAGCATGGCGATCGGACTCGCGCACGAGCCGGTTTTCAACGCGGCATGAACGAGTATCAAGGCTTTTCAGGCAGAACCTGGCGCGCAACTATTTCCTGGCTACCGTCGTCCAGGGTTCGCACGGCCACCGGCAGGATGTCCGGCAGGGCCTTGAGCAACGCCTCGGGATTGTCGGAACGGAACACGCTGGTCAAGCGCAGGTTGCCCACCGCCGCGCTGCCCACCCGCAAGGGTTTGGCGCGATAACGGGAAACCTCTTCGGCCACCTCGTTCAACGAGGCGTTGTTGAACACCAGCTTGCCATTGCGCCAGGCGGTGAGCGCATCGGCATCGATCGCATAGGGCGTGGCCACCTTGCCCTGGGCGTCGATCTGGGTACCCAGGCCGGCCGTCAGGCTGACAAAGCTGGCCTGGGACAGATCGCGCCCCTGGACCTTGACGCTGCCCTGCTCTACCGCGACCCGGGTCTTGTCGACATCACGGCGCACGTCGAAGCGTGTTCCGGTCACTGTCACCTGGCCGTTGCCCGCTTCGACGGTAAAAGGCCGGCCGACGTCATGCTCGACACGAAACAACGCTTGCCCTTCGATCAACTCCACCCGGCGCTGATGATGCACGAACTGGATACGTACTCGGCTGCGACTATTGAGATCGATCAGCGAGCCGTCCGGTAGCGCGATGTGCCGGCGTTCGCCAAGGGCAGTGGCAAACTCTGCGCTGTAGTCGGTGGTAGAACCCAGGCCGCTGAACAGCCCCAGCCCGATCGTCACCGCCAGTAGTCCGGCGGCCACGGCATAGCGCAGCAACGGCCGGCGCGCGGGACGTTTGGCCGGGGGCGCGCACAAGGCCTGCAGGCGCTCGCGGGGCAGCAGGTCCGTGGCGCTCCAGATGCCTTGCAGCAACTGGATTTCATCTCGGTGGTTGGGGTGTTCGTCCAGCCAGGCATCGAAGCGCCGACGCTCCTCCACCCCCATGACCGGCGCTTGCAGGCGCACGAACCATTGCGCCGCTTCGTCGCGAACCCGGTTCTGCCCACACGGGCAATCACGGCTATCCATCATGGAAGGTCCTCGGGTTCAGGTGAGCGGGTTGCAGTGCAAGACGACGGCGGATCATTGCCCAGGCCCGTCCAGGTGATCGCGCAGATGCCGCAGGGTGCGGATCATATACTTTTCCACCATGTTTTTTGACAGCCCCAGGCGCTCGGCGATTTCCGCCTGGGTCAGGCCTTCGATCTTCTGCCAGACAAACACCGTACGGCAGTTGGCTGGCAGCTCGGCAAGCGCCCGTTCGATGGAGTCCGCCAGCTGGATCGCGTGCATGAAATGCTCCGGGTCGCTGGAAAGCGACTGACTGAAATCGATCGCCGCCTCCTCCATGGCGCCCCGTCGATCTTCGCGCCGATAGCCATCCACTGCAATGTTGCGCGCCGTCTGGTGCAAGTAGGCCCGGGGTTGCTCGACCCCCGCCGAATCGGCCTCGAGTACCCGCACGAAGGTATCGTGGGCCAGGTCCTCGGCCTGCTCGCGATTGCGCAGGCGCCGGGTCCAGGTTCCGATCAACTCTTCGTAATGCTCGAAAAAACCGGATAAGCGGGGCAACTTGGGGGTCATTACGGCGCGCTGCGGAAACGGGATGTGAATAGTAATTCTTCCCATTAAGCTGAAGCAAACCTATTGCACTGCCTGTCGTCCGAAGCTTTCAGAATCGAGAATGTCCTATGGCAGCGAGCCTGCTCGCGATGGCAGCTTGACAGTCAATTCAACATTGAATGCCCTACCCCATCGCGAGCAGGCTCGCTCCCACCGGTCTCTTTGCGTTCGACTAGGCTTCAGGCATCTTGCGAAAGCCCACCGCCAGGCGGTTCCAGCCGTTGATGGTGTTGATCGCCACCGTCAGGTCGACCATTTCCTTGGGGGAGAAGTGTTCGCTCAGCAGCGCATAGTCGGCATCGGGCGCGTGGGTGTCGCTCAGGCGGGTCAGGGCTTCGGTCCAGGCCAGTGCGGCGCGTTCGCGGCCGGTGAAGAACGGTGCTTCGCGCCAGGCGGTCACGGCGTACAGGCGCCGCTCGGTCTCACCGTCCTTGCGGGCATCGGCGGTGTGCATGTCGATGCAGAAGGCGCAGCCATTGATCTGCGAGGAACGCAGCTTGACCAGTTCCAGCAGGGATTTTTCCAGGCCCAGTTTCGAAACGGCGGTTTCCAGGGCCATCATGGCCTTGAAGGCGTCCGGGGAAGCGGTATAAAAATCGATGCGCGGTTGCATGGTGAACTCCAGAACGATTGGGTGTGGCGCTACGTTAGCCTTGCGGTGGCGCCGTACAAATAGCCAATTATTGGGAAGTTCGGGTGGCCAATGGGCATCGAAGATGATTGTCCCTGTGGCGACGGGAGTTATCCCCGCACGGCTGCGAAGCAGACGCCCTGCTCAACCGTATGGGCCTGCTTCGCAGTCCAGCGGGGATAAATCTCCTCGCCTCAGGGGGCCCCGACTTCAGGACCTGTTCAGGCGCGGCTGCGCAACCATTGCAGGAAGCGTTTCTTGGCGACGGGCTTGGGCATCTCCCGCGTCAGGTTCTGGGCCAGGTGGGTGCGCACGTCCAGCAGGTTCTTCATCGCATCGGCAATGTCATGGCGAGCGTCGAGGCACGGCTTGAGGTAGCTCTTCTCGATGCGATACAGGGAGCAGAACGTCTTGGCCGTGAAGTTGGCCAGGGCGGCCTGGTCGGAGACGATTCCCGCTTCGCCAATCACCTCCCCTGGCCCCATGCGTCCGCCTTCGAGTACCTGGCCATTGCGCACCAGGGTCACGCTGACCACCCCCGACTCGATGATGAACAGATGGTCGCTGACCTCCCCGGCGGGCAGGATCATGTCCCCGGCGCGGAAGGTATGCAGGGTCATGTTCTGGCTGAAGGTGTCTTTTTCCTCCGGGCGCAATGTGGCGAAAATGCTCGAACTGTCCAGCAGGGCCCGGGGCCGCGACGTACCGGCGGCGGCAGTGTTCTCGCTGGTGGAGAGCAGGCTGATGCCCGAAGCCCGAAGATGCCGGAACGCCAGGTCGAACAGTTGATTGCGCACCTCGCGCTTCTGGCTCATGGAGGCCACGAACCCGCTGATCTCATATTCCGCCCCGGCGCTGCCGGTGCTCTTGAGGGTCACGCAGGGCGCCGGGCTGGCGAGCAATGCACGGCAGCCGATCATGGCGCGCTCCAGCGCCTCGATCACTTTCTGCGGTCGGGCGTGGGGGCTGACCGGGACGCTGATGGAAAGACCGTGCACATCGCTGGGCCGGCTGAAGTTGACGATCTTGGCCTTGGCCGCCAGGGAGTTGGGAATCACCGCCATGCTGCCCTGGGCCGTCTGCAACCGCGTGGCGCGCCAGTCGATGTCGGTGACGCGGCCTTCGGTGCCGTCGATGGAGATCCAGTCATCGAGCTGATAGGGCTTGGTGGTATTGAGCACGATCCCGGAAAACACATCGCTGAGGGTGCTTTGCAACGCGAGGCCGACAATGATCGCCATCGCGCCGGATGTCGCCAGTACGCCCTTGACCGGCAGGTCCAGCACGTAGGCCAGGGCCGCGATGACGGCGATCAGGAAGATCACCGCACCCAGCAGATCCTGCAGCAAGCGCCCGGTGTGCCCGACCCGCTGCATCATCGCCGCGCCGATCAACACCGTCAGGGTCCGCGCGGCGAACAGCCACCAGGCAATCTGCAGACCGGTGGCCGCCAGATGCCGCGGCACATCGTCGCCCCAGGGCGCCGGCACCATCGGATTGAGCCCCTCGTTGAACAGCAGCATGCTGAACAACGAAAAAATCACCAGGCGACCACCGATTTTCCAGTAGGTCCGCTGCGTACTGACCAGCCGCCACAACAGCAGGTCCAGCACGAGCAGCACCAGGGCGCAGAGCATCGGATGATCGGTGATCAGAGACAGCATCGGGACAGCTCCAGGAAATCATTGGAGCGAAGATTGGCACAAATTGCACACGCCACAAACTTTTGTGCCAGCGGGCCCGCTCGCGACGAGGGCAACATTTCGACAAGCAAGTCCACCGATGTCGTGGTTTGGCCAGCAAGCCCGTCCCACAAGGGATCCAGGGCGGGTGAGCAAAGCCACCAGCCCCGTCCATCGCATGCGCCAGTCAGTCGTCCATCTGGCCGAAGCGCCCGGCGTGGAAGTCGGTGAAGGCCTGGAGAATCTCCTGCTCGCTGTTCATCACGAACGGACCATGGCCGACGATGGGTTCGTCGATGGGCTCGCCGCTGAGCAACAGCACCACCGCATCCTCGCTGGCTTGCAGGGTCATCCGGTCTCCCGCCCGGTCGAACAGAGCCAGCTGCCCGGCCTCGGCCCGCTCGCGACCGTTGAGCGAGACCGCACCGCGCAGCACCACCAGCGCGACATTGCGTCCCTCATGCAGGTCCAGGTCCAGGCTTTTGCCAGCGTTCAAGCGGATGTCCCAGACGTCGATCGGGGTGAAGGTCTTCGCCGGCCCCTGCTGCCCATCGAAGGTGCCGGCAATCAGGCGCAGGCGGCCGGCGTCGCCTTTGAGGGCGATATCCGGGATCTCGCCGGCGACGAGGGTCTGGTAGCCGGCCGGCGCCATCTTGTCCTTGGCGGGCAGGTTGACCCACAGCTGGACCATTTCCATGGTCCCACCCTGGCGGGCGAAGGCTTGGGAATGAAACTCCTCATGAAGGATGCCGGATCCGGCGGTCATCCACTGCACGTCACCCGGGCCGATCCTGCCCCCACTGCCGGTGGAGTCCCGGTGTTCCAGTTCGCCCTGATAGACGATGGTCACGGTTTCGAATCCCCGGTGCGGATGCTGGCCGACTCCGCGGCGCTCCCGGGTAGGGGAAAATTCGGTCGGGGCCGCGTGGTCCAGCAGCAGAAACGGGCTGATGTGCTCGCCCAGGCTGTCGTAGGAAAACAGGGTACGAACCGGGAAACCGTCGCCGACCCAATGGGGCCGGGGGCTGGTGTAAAGGCCGATGATGCTTTTCATGCTGAGTCTCCAAATCCGGTAGGGCCAAGCCATGGAGACAGATTAAAAGCCACACCGTCGATCCGCTAGGCTGCAAAAACCAGCCTCAGCGTTCTACCTGAAGGACGATCACGGTTTACAGGTGATTGCGCTTGGCAAAATCCGACAACCCCACCAGGGTCTTCAAGCCCAGCTTTTCCAGCAGACGGGTCTTGTAGGTGCTGACGGTCTTCGGGCTCAGGAACAGGGATTCGGCCACATCCTTGCCCCGCATGCCCATGGCGAGCATCCGCAGGATGGACAGCTCCCGGGTGGAAAGGCTTTCCAGGGCCTGCTGTTCGGTGCGCTGCCGCAGGTCGAGCCGGACAGGCATCTGGGGGAAATAGGAATAACCGGACTTCAAGGCGTGCAGCGCCTTGGCCAGTTCCTTCAGGTCGCTTCGCTTGGTCACGAAGCCCCTCGCTCCCGCCGAGATGCAACGGTTACAGAAGTGCTGGGCATCCTGGGAGGTGAATACCAGCACCGCGCATTCGGGGTGCTGGGCCATGATCCAGACCAGCAGGTCCAGGCCATCGAAACCATTCATCACCAGGTCCAGAATCACCAGGTCCGGCGCACTTTCCTTGATGAGCGCCCTGGCATCGGCCACGCCGCTGGCGTCTCTGACGCGTGAAAACCCTTCGTTCTGGCAAATCAGCCGCAGCGCCCCCCGTATGACAGGGTGGTCATCCACGATCAACACGTTCTTCAAGGCTATTCCCCAGATGAATTGACGACACCGATGCCATGACTGCACCGGACTCTTGCACAGGCGGCAGGCCGGGCCACCTGTCAGGTCTGACAGTCCCGACCAATGGTCGAGATCAGCCGCCGAGCCCCTGGATGGCGGAGCTTCTCCAGGTCTGCCCCACCCCGTGTTCCTGGGGATCGACCTGTTCCATCAGGCGCGCCAGTGAAGCCAGGTCGGGCAGTGGCGCAGGATGCAGCTGCACACTGGAGCGACGCGAGACCGGAACCGACAACAGCCCGGCCTGGCGGGTGTTGTAGATCAGCCCGTGACGCAGCTGGGGGTTATCGAGGAAAAGACCGGGCAGTTGCAGCACGCCGTCTGCCAGGCAGGCATCGACGACAAGCAGGTCGAACGGCTCGCTGGTGTATTCCACCAGTGTCATCAGTTCCTGCGCGTGGCTCACGGGGGCAATGCGGTAATAGCCCTGCTGGTTGAACAGGAACTCGAGCCTCATCCGATGAGAATGTTGTGTATCGGCAATCATGATACGTAGTGCTTTGTTCGGCATGACAAGGCATCCCAATGACAACGCGACGGCTAGGCTTCGTAGCGAAAGTGCCTGCGCGACTTTCGTACAAAGTGCCAGAAGCCGGCTCGTGAACGTTAAGGGGCGTCAGGCTAGAGGAAGCTTTTCGGGGGCGCTGTAGGACGAGTCCTAAAAAGAGTCGGAAAAAGCCATCCCCGACGCAAGGATCGCCATGTCATTCGCGCAAAAAACCGCCGGTATCGCTTCGCGGTCCGGCACGGGCGGTTCCTCCCGCCAGATGGTCCTGCAGACGTTGGGCCAGTTGCTCCATGGCCTGGCGCACATCCTCCACCGCACTGGCCACCGATGAGGCGTCGGCGCTTCGGCAGGCATCCTCCAGGGCTTCGCAGGCGGCGATCAGGTGTTGTGCCTGGATCATCCGCGCCCCGCCCTTGATCCGATGCGCCAGGTCCGCGAGCCCAGGCACATCACGGCGGTCTGCCAGGTGCACCAGACGTGCCTCGTCGTCGGTATTGCTGCGCAGCAAGGTGCCCAGCAGTTCCCTGAGCGAAGCGGTGTCGCCCCCCGTCAGTTCTTCAAGGCTGCTCAAGTCGAGGTCGTCGATGGCCGCGGCGGACTCAGTCCCGCCGGCCCGGGCATCGATGACGTCCTCCAGGCGCGCCCTCAGCGCCGTGAGACCGATGGGCTTGAACAGGCAATCATCCATCCCGGCTTCGACGCAGCGGTCCTTTTCCTCGCGCTGGGCATTGGCCGTGACCCCCAGGATCACTGCTGGCGCCTGGCCTCGGATGCGCTCGTCGGCGCGAATGGCCCGGGCCAGTTCATAGCCGTTCATCGACGGCATGTTGCAGTCGCTGATGACCGCGTCGAAGTGTCCGTCGCGCCAGGCGCGCAGCCCCTGGACACCGTCCTCGGCCACCTCGACCCGATGCCCCAGGTAGCTCAACTGCCGGGACAGCAGCAGACGGTTGGCCGGGTGGTCGTCCACCACCAGAATGTCCAGCCGCCGGGCCGACGTCGCCGGCGCGACCTCCAGCTTGGGAACCGGCGCCAGGGCGTCGAGCAAGGGCAGGCTCAGGCGCACCTCCACCTGAGTCCCCTGCCCCGGCGCACTCTCCAGTGTCAGGCTACCGTCCATCATTTCGCACAAGGTGTGGCTGATGACCAATCCCAGCCCGGCCCCGCTGCGAGCCGACTGGCGCGAGTGAGGGGCCTGGGTGAAAGGGCGAAACAGCTGCTCCTGGTCTTGCCGGGCGATCCCGCAACCGGTGTCTTCGATCCGCAGGCGAATATCCAGGCGCTCACCGTCAGGCCCTGGCTCGGCCTGCAGGCTCAGGCGCACCTGTCCCCGGTCGGTGAACTTGATGGCATTGCCCAGCAGGTTCGAGACGATCTGCTTGAAGCGCAACGGATCGATCAGCACATCGCGATTGGCCGCTTCGCCCAGGTCCTGGGGCAGGTCCAGGTGCTTGTGTCGCGCCAGGCCTTCGAACATCCGCGCCACCGACTCGACCAACTGCCGCAGGTTGGCCCGTTCCGGCGCCAGGGACAGGCGCCCTGACTCGATACGGGCGATGTCGAGGATGTCGCCGATCAGATCCAGCAAGCCATGGGCCGCCCCGGAAGCGACCTCGATAGCCTCCCGGTCCACGACGCCTTGTTCGGCTTTTTTCTGCGCCAGCTCCAGCATGCCGATCACCGCGTTCATTGGCGTGCGGATTTCATGGCTCATGGTTGCCACGAACGTGGTCTTGGCCCGATTGGCGTCGTCGGCGCTGGCCTTGGCCACACGCAATTGCTCCAGCAACCGCCGCAGATAAGCGACCCAGCCCAGGGCCAGCAGCAACAGCAGCGCGGCGATGGCAAATCCCTGGACGATGGTGGTGCGGTTGCGCAGCCAGTAGCTGTCATCGATCACCACCTCACTGCGCCAGCGGTTGGTCAGCTCGTCCATTTCCTCGGGAGAGATGCCCAGCAGCGCCTTGTCGAGAATGCCATGCAGCTGCGACGCATCCCGGTGGGTCGCCAGGGCAATGCGTGCCGGCAAGGTGCCCACGGTGCTGGTGACCTGCAACCGGTCGCGGTATTGGCGCGAGATCATGTAGCGGGCGCTGATCAACGAATTGACCGCACCATCCACGGTACCGGCGGCGACCATGGCCATGGCCTCGGGCACGTTTTGCGCAGGCACCAGTTGCACCTTCGCAAAGGTTTCCTGCAGGTAGGGCTGCAAGACATTGCCTCGCACCAGCGCCAGCCGCTTGCCTTCCATCTGGTCGAGGGTCAACGGAGCCTTGCCCTTCAGGGAGGTCACCAGCACGAAGGGGTTGGTCAGGTACGGCCGGGTGAAACGCAGCGTGTCGTCATCCTCGGCGCCGGTGCTGATGGTGATTGCCGCCAACACATCGGCCCGGCCACTCCTGACTTGGTCGATCAGGTCGTACACCGATTTGCCACGCTGGATATCGAACTTCAGGCCGGTGCGCAAGCTGATCCTGGCCAGCACATCGGCGCTGATGCCCCGCAAGTGACCTTGTTCGTCAGTGAACGTCAGCGGCAGGAAGTTCTCGTCGATCACCACCCTGATCCGCGGATGGGCCTCCAGCCAACGCTGTTCATCGACGCTGAAATGCAGCGCCTGCTGGCCCGGCATGCTCGCGCCGCCGGCGCTCCAGCGGCGCTGGATCACCATGTTTTCGCCGGTGGGAATGGCTTGCAACGCCGCGTTCACGAGCCGCAGCAGGCGCGCATTGTCGCGCCTGAGGGCAAAGGCGAACGGCTGTACTTCCAGGCGCGAGAAGTCCGCCAGTTGGACGTTGTTCAGGTAATTCTTGCTGATCAGGTAGTTGGAACTGATGGAATCCCCCAGATAGACATCGGCCTGGCCGAACGCCACGGCGCCGATGGCACTCAATGTCGAGGGGTACAGTTGCAAGGTCGCGTCGGGATAGAACGCCTCGACCCGTTCCGGTGGCAAATAGTGGTAGAGCATCGCCAGCCGCTTGCCCGCCAGGTCCGGGGGCAGATCCTGGCTGTCGTCGATGCGGGCCACCAGGGTGGGCAGGTCATCGGCGTAGGCCCGCGACATCACCAGCGCCGGATCGTCGGCCTCGAAGCCGTTGGCCGTGCCGAGCAGGTCGATTTCACCCTCGCGCAGCGCCTGCAGCGATTCGGCACGGGACGGATAGCGCAGCACCCGCACCTGGACCTGCAGCAGCTGCCCGAGCAACTGCGCGTAGTCGGCGGTCAGGCCCTCATAGTCGCGGCCATTGCCGGTGATGCTGAAGGGTGCGTAATCCGGCGCCGAGGCCCCCAGCCGCAACGTGCCCTTCTGCCGCAACCAGGCCTGGTCCGCCGCCTCCAGGGACACCGAATAATCGTCCACGTGAGAGCGCCCGAGTACCTCCAGCCATTCGGGAGCCGCGCCAGCCTGTGGCATCACACTCAACGAGCCCAGCAACAGTGCCACCAGGCCCGTGCGTAGAAGCTGCATCATCTGAATCGGGGTTTCGCTTGGCGAAATCGGCCCGGCGCACCGCTGGCTTCAGGTCGAGCCCGAGTGACCGGCTGATAGGTTCAGACTGCCAATGCGAGGGAACAGCGAACCGTCCATACGCCTATCGAACGGTGACAGGCGTGGATTGAGTGTAGGAAATTTCCGAGGATTTGCCTGCCTGAGGCCAACGACTTATGGCCCAGGCCCGCCGAAAAGACGTGAACAAGACCTGTGGGTGCCGCCTGCCCCCACAGGGATCGCGCTGATGTCGTCTACACCGCGGCCAGCAGTTGGTCGCGTACCGGGCGGCTCTGGTCGTGGTACTTGGCATGCTCATACAGCGAGCCGGCGATCTCATCGGCGCGCACCGGCAGGATCGACAGCAAGGTATCGCTCAGACCATGACTGGCCTGGCAGAAACCCTGCATATAGATCGCAGTCTTGCAGCGCTCGTCGGTGACCAGCTTGTAGTTGCGGTCCACTTCGAAGTCGCCCAGGTATTGCGCAAGCGGCGCCAGCAAGGTGCGGTGCGTCTGGCGCTCGTATCCCGTGGCCAGCACCACGGCGTCGTAGAGACGCACGCTCACCTCGCCGGTGGCGTTGTTGCGTACCGCCAGTTCCACGCCCGCGTCGGTGGCGGTGGCTTTTTCCACAGTGGTGAGGGTACGGAACGCGTGGCGGGCGATGCCGGAGACTTTCTGCCGATAGAAGATGCCGTAGATGCGTTCGATCAGGTCGATGTCCACCACCGAATAATTGGTGTTGTGGTACTCGTTGATCAGGCGCTCGCGCTCGCTGTGGGGTTGCTGGAACACCAGGTCGGTGAACTCCGGCGAGAACACTTCGTTGACGAACGGGCTGTCGTCGGCCGGCTTGAGGGCCGAGCCGCGCAGGATCATGTCGACCCGCGCCGAAGGAAAACTGTCGTTGAGGTCGATGAAGGCTTCCGCGGCACTCTGGCCGCCGCCGATGATGGCGATGTTCATGGGCTGGCCTTTCACACAAGGCTGGGCCGCCATGCACTCCAGGTAGCGGGAATGGTGGAACACCCGGCGATCGTCCTTGAACGCCTTGAATGCCGCCGGAATACGCGGCGTGCCACCGGCGCTCACCACCACCGAGCGGGCGGTACGCACTCGCTCCTTGCCCTGCTCGTCCCGGGAGATCACCCGCAGGGCTTCGACCTGCTGGTGCTGCAGCACCGGTTCGATACGCAACACTTCCTCGCCGTAGCGGCTCTGCCCGGCGAACTGTGCGGCGACCCAGCGCAGGTAGTCGTTGTACTCCATGCGACACGGGTAGAAGGTGCCCAGGTTGATGAAGTCCACCAGGCGACCGTGCTGCTTGAGGTAGTTGACGAACGAATAGGGGCTGGTGGGGTTGCGCAGGGTCACCAGGTCCTTGAGGAAGGAGATCTGCAGCTCGCTCTGGGTCACCAGGGTATTGCCGTGCCAGCGATAGTCGGCCTGCTTGTCGAGGAACAGCGCATCCAGCTCGCCCTGGACCGGGCCGCGCTCCTGCAACGCGATGGCCAACGCCAGGTTCGAGGGGCCGAAGCCGATGCCGATCAAATCGTGAACGTGGGGCGTTGCAGTTGCCTGTGTCATGTCCAGTGTCCTCTGGAGAGAAGCCCCTCAACAGGGCGCGAAAAGCCGGGAAAACCGGCCGGCGGTGCCCATGCAACCGGGCCGGCAAGTCGTCAGTAGTTGCTGTTGAGTGGTAACGAGGACGATGAAAGGAAATTTAACGCGCGACGAGGTTCAGCCCCTGTCCCACTGCCGGACGCGGATACGGCAGTGTTTCATGGCATTGACGATGTGCTTTTCCACCAGTGCCCGGGAAATGCCCAGGCGCTCGGCGATCTGCGGGTGAGACAGGCCTTCGAGCTTGCGCAGCAAAAAGCTTTCCCGGCACAGCGGCGGCAGTTCGGCCAGCGCACGTTGCAGCATGTCCAGGCGCTGGCCATGGTCGAGGCTGGTATGGGGCGATGGTGTGAAGAAACGTTCTTCGCTGTCGAGCACATCCAGGGATTCGACCTGGCGCAGGGTATTGCGTCGATGCCCGTCGATCACCAGGTTCAGCGCCGTGCGATAAAGGAACGCCCGGGGCTGTTCGATGGGCGTATCGCTGGCACGCTCCAGCACCCGCACATAGGCGTCATGCACCACATCCTCGGCCGCCTGGCGGTTGCCTAGCCTGGCGTTCAGGAAACACACCAGCTCGCGATAGTAGTTTTCCAACATGACTCCCGTGCGCAATGGCTGCGACAGCTATCCCTCTGCCACCCGGCCCGCTCGAAAAGGCGTAGCACAATGGTGTCAGATTCAATCGCGTAATTTATAGTAATTCTCATATAGATTTAAAGCATTCGTTTGTATCACAGATAAATCCCGCCACCACCGCATCCATGGATCGGCGATTGAGTTGTCTTCCCTTCAACCTGCTACCAAGTGTTTCAAGCCAGTAAATTCCCGTCCAAAGCGCTCGTTTACCAGAACAGCCCCCGTCCCCGCCCTCCCTGGAACGGGCCCGATTTCACCGGCCGGAACCCTGCATGAAACGTCCCCGACCCACCCGTCGCGCCTGGCTTCTGACTTTCGCCGTGCTCCCAGCCGTGGCCTTCGCCGCCTGGCAGGCGGTGGTACCGAATAACGCCCCCCTGGCCACCGTCGCCGTCACCCGGGGCGATATCGAAAACAGCGTGACCGCCCTGGGAACGTTGCAGCCACGACGTTATGTGGATGTGGGCGCACAGGCCTCCGGGCAGATCCAGAAGATCCACGTGGAGGCCGGCGACGAGGTTCGCGAGGGGCAGTTGCTGGTGGAAATCGATCCTTCCACGCAACAGGCCAGGCTGGATGCCGGGCGCTTCTCCATCGAAAACCTCAAGGCCCAGCTCCAGGAACAACGGGCACAGCACGACCTGGCGCAGCAGAAATTCCGCCGTCAGCAGCAACTCAAGGCCGGCGGCGCCACCCGCGAGGAAGACGTGCAGACGGCCCAGGCCGAAGTGCGCGCGACCCAGGCCCGCATCGACATGTTCCAGGCCCAGATCCGCCAGGCCCAGGCCAGCCTGCGCAGTGACGAGGCCGAGCTGGGCTATACCCGCATCTATGCGCCCATGGCCGGCACTGTGGTGGCTGTCGGGGCCCGGGAAGGCCAGACCCTCAATGCCCAGCAACAGACACCGTTGATCCTGCGCATCGCCCGGCTGTCGCCGATGACGGTCTGGGCCGAGGTGTCGGAGGCGGACATCGGTCACGTCAAGCCGGGCATGACCGCCTACTTCACCACCCTGGCGGGGGGCGGCCGGCGCTGGAGCAGCACCGTGCGCCAGATTCTCCCCGTGCCGCCGCGCCCGCTGGAAGCCAGCCAGGGCGGCAGCCCCACGGGAGGGCGCAGCGGCACCGAGCGGGTGGTGCTCTATACCGTGTTGCTGGATGTGGATAACGCCGACCGCGCCCTGATGACCGACATGACCGCCCAGGTGTTCTTCGTCGCCGCCCAGGCCCACGATGTGTTGACCGTGCCCACCGCGGCCTTGCAGGACAACGCCGGCCAGGTGCGGGTGCTGGCCGCCAACGGCGATGTCCAGGCACGCAGCGTCCGGACCGGCGTCAGCGATCGCCTGCGCACCCAGATCCTCGACGGCCTCAGCGAGGGCGAGCGGGTGCTCATCGGTCCGGCCGCTGGCAACGGGGGCTGAATGGACACGCCCCTGATCGAACTGCGGGACATCCGCAAGGCCTATGGTGGCGGCGACAGTCCGCGGGTGGAGGTGCTGCGCGGCATCGACCTGTCGATCCATGCCGGGGAGTTCCTGGCGATCGTCGGGGCGTCCGGCTCCGGCAAGTCCACCTTGATGAACATCCTCGGTTGCCTCGATCGCCCTACCAGCGGCGAGTACCGTTTTGCCGGCGAGGACGTCGCTCGCCTGGGCAGCGACGAACTGGCCTGGTTGCGGCGCGAGGCGTTCGGCTTCGTGTTCCAGGGCTATCACCTGATCCCGTCCGGCACGGCCCAGGAAAACGTCGAGATGCCGGCCATCTATGCCGGTACCTCTGCCGCCGAGCGTCACGCCCGGGCCAGCGCCCTGCTCGAACGCCTGGGCCTGGCCAGCCGCACCGGCAACCGTCCGCATCAATTGTCCGGGGGCCAGCAGCAGCGGGTGTCGATTGCCCGGGCCTTGATGAACGGCGGGCACATCATCCTCGCCGACGAGCCCACCGGCGCCCTCGACAGCCAGAGCGGCATCGAGGTCATGGCCTTGCTCGACGAACTGGCAAGCCAGGGCCATGTGGTGATCCTGATTACCCATGACCGCGAAGTGGCGGCCCGGGCCAAACGCATCATCGAGGTCCGCGACGGGCTGATCATCAGCGACAGCGCCCGCACCGATACGCCACCGCCGCGAGCCAACCCGAAAGCACTGCAGGCCGTGGACCTGCGCCAGCGCCTGAGCGCCGGCAGCGAACACAACGGCGCCTGGAAAGGCGAGCTGGTGGACGCGGTACAGGCGGCGTGGCGGGTGATGTGGATCAACCGCTTCCGCACCGCCCTGACCCTGCTCGGCATCGTCATCGGCGTGGCCTCGGTGGTGGTGATGCTGGCGGTGGGCGAAGGCAGCAAGCGCCAGGTCATGGCGCAGATGGGAGCGTTCGGCTCCAACATCATCTACCTCAACGGCTCCGCGCCCACTCCACGCGCCGCCAAGGGCATCATCAGCGAGCATGACCTGGCGGCCCTCGCCGCCCTGCCCGAGGTGCAACGCATCATGCCGGTCAACGGCGCCAACGCCAGCGTGCGTTTCGGCAACCTCGACCACACCAGTTACGTGGGCGGCAACGACACGAATTTCCCGACGATCTTCAACTGGCCGGTGACCGAGGGCAGCTATTTCACCGACGCCGATGAACAAGGCGCGGCGGCGGTGGCGGTGATCGGCCACAAGGTCCGGCAGAAACTGCTCAAGGACATCGCCGATCCCATCGGCCGCTATATCCTGATCGAGAACATGCCGTTCCAGGTGGTCGGCGTACTGGCGGAAAAAGGCGCCAGTTCCGGGGATTCGGACGCCGACAACCGCATCGCCGTGCCCTACTCCGCCGCCAGCGTCAGGCTGTTCGGCACCCGTCATCCCGAATACGTGGTGATCGCCGCCCGGGACGCGGGCAAGGTCAAGGAGGCCGAGCAGGCCATTTCCCGGACCCTGCTGCGCCTGCACGACGGCAAGCAGGATTTCGAACTGACCAACAACGCCGCGATGATCCAGGCCGAAGCCCGGACCCAGGGCACGCTGTCGCTGATGCTCGGGGCCATTGCTGCGATCTCGCTGCTGGTGGGAGGCATCGGCGTGATGAACATCATGCTCATGACCGTGCGCGAGCGGACCCGTGAGATCGGCATCCGCATGGCCACCGGCGCTCGCCAGCGCGACATCCTGCGCCAGTTCCTCACCGAAGCGGTCATGCTCTCGGTGGTGGGTGGGCTCGCTGGCATTGGCCTGGCCCTGCTGGTGGGCGGCGCGTTGCTGCTGGGCAGGATCGCCGTGGCCTTCGAATGGCTGGCGGTGTTCGGCGCCTTCGGCTGCGCCCTGGTCACCGGCGTCGTCTTCGGCTTCATGCCGGCTCGCAAGGCCGCCCGCCTCGACCCGGTCGCGGCCCTCACCAGTGAATGAATCCCAATCTATGAAAGCGCACCTGACCCTCCTGGCCGCCAGCCTGCTATTGGCGGCCTGCGCCAGCCCGGTGCCAGCGCCGGACAGCGGCATCCAGCCACCACCGGCCTGGCAGAGCCTCCATACGCCCAATGCTCGCGCAGATAACCAGCAATGGTGGACGCAATTTGGCAGCACGCAATTGAACCGCCTGATCGAACAGGCGCGCCTGGACAGCCACGACCTGGCCGCCGCCATGGCCAGGGTTCGCCAGGCACAGGCCAGCGCGGTGATCGCCGGTGCCCCACTGCTGCCCGAGATCACCGCCGGGCTCAACGGCAACCGCCAGGAATTGCTGCGAGGCCAGGGTTACAGCCAGCTGGACGTGGACCGGAACAACCGCACCATCGATTACTACGATGCCCACCTCAGCGCCACCTACGAGCTGGACTTCTGGGGCGGTAAACGGGCGGCCCGGGACAGCGCGCTGAACACACTGCAAGCCAGCCGGTTCGACCAGGCGACCGTGGAGCTGACCCTGCTCAGCGGGGTCGCCAATAGCTACACCCAGGCGTTGTCCCTTCGCGAACAACAGCGCATCGCCGAGCTGAACCTGGCCAACGCCCACAACGTGCTCCAGTTGGTCCAGACCCGTTACGACGCCGGCAGCGCCACGGCCCTGGAGCTGTCCCAGCAAAAAAGCCTGGTGGCGGCCCAACAGCGCCGGTTGCCCCAAGTGCAGCAACAGGCCCGGGAAGCCCTGATTACCCTGGCCACCTTACTGGGACAACCGGTGCAGTCGATCCGGATCGAGGATGAACCCTTCGACCGCCTGAACTGGCCGTCCGTCGACGCCGGGGTACCCAGCGAGCTGCTGCGCCGGCGGCCGGACATTGCCGCCGCCGAAGCGCGCCTCGCGGCGGCCCAGGCCGACATCACCGTGGCCCGCGCCGCGATGCTGCCCTCCGTGACCCTGGGCCTGGGCCTGGCCACCGGCGCCGACATCGCCGACCAGCTGTTGCGCAACAACGTCTACAACCTCAGCGCCGGCCTGGCCGCGCCGATCTTCAACAACGGCCGCCTCAAGGCCGAACGGGACAGGGCCACCGCCCGCCAGGAGGAGTTGCTGGAGCTCTACCGCGCCGCCATCGTCAACGGCTTCGCCGATGTCGAGAAAGCCCTGAACGGCATCGACGGCCTGGACCAGCAACGGCAGTGGCAGACCGAAGAACTGCACCAGGCCCAGACCGCCTTCGACATCGCCCAGAGCCGCTACCGGGCCGGCGCAGAAGACCTGCTCACGGTGCTGGAAACCCAACGGACGCTGTACGCCGCCCAGGACATGAACGTGCAATTGCGATTGGCGCGGGTGCAGGCTAGCGTGGCGTTGTACAAGGCATTGGGTGGTGGGTGGCAGGTGATGTAAGGCTAAAACCAAGTAACACGCGGAGGCCAGCTAATCTGACCAAGCATTCAAAGAGTTCGAATCAACAACTCGGCGTGTTCACGAAACACTGCAAAAGCCTCGTCGAAGCCGGGGCGGATGGAGCCAAAAATCAACGGCATCAGCCTCGCGTCATACTGGCCACGAATCGCCGCGTCCGAGCTGCTTTGATCGAGGGCTCTCTGCATGACCTTTCCTGGATTGGCAGCGAACGGAGGAAACTGCCGACCAAATTCAGCGGCGTCGAAGTTCACCAGTTTTTTGAAACCGCTGGCGGCTCGTTCGCTGACGGCAGGATCGGCAAGGCTGATGCAATAAACGTCGTAGATATGACGCACCAATGTATCGTCCCACGCCTGAAGCATGGCCCCGGCCTGGTGCTGGGCATAACGCCGAAGAAATGAAATGACTTTTTCCGCAAGTGTTTCTTCAACCGCTACACAGGGGATACTTCCCAAGTACCCAGGCCTTGCGGCAAGTCTATCCACCAAGTGTTCCAGCGGTCGCAGAGTCACTTCGAACTCAGGCATTCGTGCGGTCAGTTCCAGGCTCAGATAAGGGCGCAAACTCAAGTCGTGCGGGTATTGAGGTGCATATTGCCAACGACTGGAGAAATATCGGTTTTCATTCCGGGCAATACGCGCGTCCACGATTTCTTCGAAGCCAAGCCTGGCGAGCCCCTGGGAAACCTCAGCCTTCAACTGACTGAGGTGTCGCTTTTGAGCCGAAGCACTGAACATGCTCGACTTGTCCCATACGATCTTCAAGTCAACGTCTTCTGACATGCGCTCGATCAATCGATAGGCCTTGGACAGGCTCGTCCCGCCACAGAACACTAATCGAATGCCCGGAAACTGTATTCCCATCAGATGCTGCAAGGCATCGGTTACATGGATGTCTTTTTCAAGAATGCTGGCGGTCAGAAAACCGACCTCAACCTCAGCCAGTACCGCATCAATCAACTCAACCTGCTCAGGCGTGATGGTTTTCATAAACTACGTAGCGCCCACCAAAGCCGAGCTTGCGGATAATACGGCGTGAGCCTGTATCAAAAACAACGCCGGCGGGAAGCTGCAAACTGTCGCTGGCATTGTATTCACGCAACGCGCGCCCCGCCGTGATCTTCACGCCAAGCTTCTGCAGAGCCAGAGGCGCCAGAACTTCAAGCGGACGTATCGGGATTGGCTTGCCGGTGAGCACACTGTTTTTAGCCTTCGCGAAGACGCCAACGCCAAGTCTGACCAATACACCGTTAGCCACCAGATGACGCAACGCTCGGGATACCTGTGCGGAACTGCCGAACTTGGAAAATTCAGAGCGCAGAAACACGTCGTCCTTTCGCAAGGCGATTGATCTCCTGATGCGCTCCTCGATAATCATGTCTCACCTCAAACGGCACCTAAGCCCGAAAAGTACACAACCTACTGTTCCATATGAATTTTTCAATACAAACTGTGCTCATGCTTGCTCAGTATAGATCAGCATGGGGAATACAGGCCAATTCAGAGAGCAGTAGCGACAAATCTCAACCTACCGATGAAGCACAAAGCGCACAAGCCGGCGGATTCTGAAGCAGCTGTGGGCGATGTCCGTACACAGGGTGTCCGGCTTTGATTCTGTTTATCCTGCCATTTAGGACTCCCGAGCGAGGCTACATCGCCTTGCGCCATTGCCTACAACTGCGCCAGAATCCGCCGGCTTGTGTGCCTGGCTCGTGGCTTTTACTGTTTCCGGGTCGCTGATTTCAGCGATCGGGTCTGCAAGCCCGACGAAAACCAGGCGCGTAGCCGCAAGCCCATCGAGACGGTTTTGTTCGTTTCATGGCGGCTGTGTGTGGGAGACCTTCGGGTCTGCCGGGTGCCTGGTTTCCCGGTCTTGCAGACCCGCGCATAGCTGCCACCCATCATCTGCAAGTGATGAATGTCAGCCCACGTGAATAACCAGGAGCTGCACCATGTTCAAGATCACCCCCAATCCCCCCGAAGACGACTCGAAAAAACTCAACGAAGCCGCCGACCGCGCCCTCGCCTTCTACCTCGACCCCAAACCTGAAAAGACCAATCCATTACCGGGCCAGTTGTTCACCGTGGCAGAAGGCGTGGACATGGAATGCCTGCTGGCCAACCTCAGCGAGACCCTGGCCTCGGTCAATGTCATGGCCAGTGAACTGGCGTTCGAGCTGGAGGGTTCGCGGCGGCATTTTGCGCTGGGGATCCAGCAGATGGTCGAGTTGGGCGAACTGCTGGCGAACCGCGCCCTGGATATCGCCGAACGGCCGTAGCCCTGAGCAAAGTCCTATCAAGCCCCCCAATATGAAAGAGCCACATTTTGTGGGAGCGAGCCCTGCTCGCGATGCGGTCTACCTGAACCGGTGATGCTGGATGTGCCGCCCTATCGCGAGCAGGCTCGCTCCCACAGGGGTTCGCGGTGTATCTGACAAGCTGCTGTCATTATGGGAGCTGGGCTTGCCCGCGATGGCGGTGTATCTGACGGACCGCGGTCACTGTGGCCTGGGTTTATCCTGCCGGTTCGGGCACCCTGGTTGCGGCGATGGCGAGATCGATCAGCGCCTGACTGTCGGCCGCGTCAACGTCATTATCCCCGTCCATGTCTCCATGTACCGAAACCCTGTCGAGGGGACCTTGCGGGTTTGTCCTGGTCACCCGGACGCCGTAGGCGGACACAATCGAGTCGATGAACTCAGTGTCCGGGTCGTCATCGATGAACCCCGTCATGCGGGTCACGAATTCAATCTCCACCGCCCCGAAAGTCGTCCCGGTTTTCTCGGTCAAGGTAATCAGGATGCCTTTGCTGGTTTCCATTCGAAGCCTCCTTTGGCAGATGATCCGATGGCAGTGCAGGCACTCTATGCCGAGAGGACGAGGCTGTCTGCTGTAAGAACTAACAGGTCTCCTCGCCAGGCACTACACAGGTCTGGCCTTGAGATTGCGCGCATACCAGGGCCGTTGCGGCACCCGGCGCAACAGTTTGGAAAGCTTTTTGTCATCGCTGCCGAAGGTGATGCGCAGGGCCAGCTTCATGGTTTCCGGATCCATCTCTACCGAGCGGCCAACCTGCAACCCTGGCGTGGTACTGCAGCCATGGGTGTCCGGGCCCAGCCAGGGGTCGGCGATCTCCACCCAGCGGCCCGGGGCGAACCAGGGCACACCCTTGACTTCAAGCCGGCTCACTTCCCCCGGATGGAAACGCTCATGGGCCCGGAACCAGTCTTCGATGCGGTCGTCGATCCAGCCATGAAAAGCCCAGAACACCGGATTGACATGGGACGAAAACGGATCCCCCAGGAAGTCGTTCTCCGGGGCGAACCAGCGCTGGGCAAAGTCGGCCTGATCGCGGGCGAACGGCACCGGGTGGCCGTTGGACGGGTCCCGAGGCACCGAGGCCCAGCGCATGTGCAGCCAGTCGTGCAGGCCCAGTTCCACTTCCGAGCCGAACTGGCCCAGGGTCAGTTTCGACAGGTAACGCGGATCCCGGTAACGCGACTCCCAGACCAGGAAATTGCTGTGGTAGGTCTCCGCGGTCTTGATGTCGCTCACCCATTGGGCGTATTGCTCGTCACCGGCGGCCAGCCAGGTCGGCGGCAAGGCCGTACCGTCGAGGTTGTCGAAATACCGGGCGAAGCCCTGGCGATCACGGTCAAGCTCCGGCTGCGGCAAGGGAAAGCGTTGCCAGGACGGCAGCGGCTGGAACGAACGGGCCGTCCCCAGCATGTGCCGATGCATGAAAAAGAAATCGATGCCCGAGCCGTTGCGGTCCTTGCGCGGGCCGCGAGCGTCACGCTCCTGGTCCCGAGGCCCGGGCTGCCAGCCCAGGCCCCGCAGGGCGTCGCGCTTGTCTTCGTCCAGGGCGTGCCATTTATCCCGCGAGGCATGCCAGAGCTGATGGAACAGACGATGCTCGGGCGACACCAGCCAGGCCAGCAGCGCAGGGCTCAGCGGCGTGCGTTCGCGGGCTTCGGGGAACGCTTGCTTGAGGGCGATGAACTGATTGTCGAGTTCCGGCAGGGCCGCCGACCGGTCCAGGCGCGACACCCGACCGCTGAGCGTGGCGCGGCCGGCATTGCCGAAGCCGGCCCAGACCTCGTCCAGGGTCATGATGAATTCGTAGTCCGGCGCCGCATGCTCGGCACCGGTGAGTCGCCAGCTCAATTGCCTGGGGTCGGCGCCGGCCAGGTCGCCCAGCAGCCGGTAACGAGGCTCGTCGCCAGCGCGCAGGCGTTCGGCGGTATCGAGGCATCCCACCAGGCCACGGCCCTTGTGGGCGATGTCGAGGAATACCTGCAGCCCCTCGGTCGGCAGACCGTCAAGGCCGGCATCGCGTCCCGTGAAGCGGATCGTCCAGATACCGCGCAGCTTGTCCGCCCGGCGCTGGCCCGCCACGTCCGCCACATCGAATGAAGCCTCGCCGGGGGTGATGGTGGGGTCCGGCCGGGTCAATTCGCGATGCCCGTAATACACCACAGGCACGGCGGCGCCGGTCAGCGCCAGGCCTGCCATGAACCATCGTCGAGAAATCGTCATTGCCTTACCTGTGTCAGGCCCTGGAGCGGGCTTTATCCAAGCTAGAACGATGGGTGGACTGACAAATTTATAGGGAAACGGGGGGCCTCATCGCGAGCAAGCTCGCTCCCACAGGTGAGCGCATTCCAGATGGTGGGAGCGAGCTTGCTCGGGATGGCGGGCCCGAGAACGCCTAAATTTCCCGCCCGATCACTCGTTCCCCCCAGATAGCAAAGGCCCCCGCGCCTGTCTTTCCAAGGCGAACCTGACTGAGATCGGCAATGACAACACGACGTTCGAAAAAGGCTCTGTTCATCGGCGTGCCCCTGGCCCTGGCGCTGGTGGTCGGTGGTGGCCTCGCGGCCTGGGACCACTGGTGGCGGGACAACCCCGGCTACCCGGTCAAGGTGATGAAGCAAGCCCGGGAGCTGCATGAACGCCTGCTCTCCTTCGACAGTCACATCACCGTGCCGCTGGACTTCGGCACCGCCGGCAACGAGGCCGACAAGGACGGCAAGGGCCAGTTCGACCTGGTGAAAGCCAACCGCGGGCACCTGTCCGGCGCAGCCCTGACCATCTTCGGCTGGCCCGAGCTGTGGAACGGCCCCAACGCCCCCCACAGGCCCACCGCCGGTTTCGTCGAAGAGGCGCGCAACCAGCAGGAGGTACGCTACAAGATCATCACCGGCATGGTTCGGGATTTTCCCAACCAGGTCGCCATCGCCTACACGCCGGATGATTTGCGACGCCTGCACGGCGAAGGCAAGTTCGCGATTTTCATCAGCATGCTCAATGCCTATCCCCTGGGCCACGACCTGAGCCTGCTGGACCTGTGGACGGCGCGAGGCATGCGCATGTTCGGCTTCAGCTACATCGGCAACAACGACTGGGCCGACTCTTCGCGGCCGCTGCCCTTCTTCAACGATTCCGCCGACGCCCTGGGCGGTCTTTCCGACATCGGCAAGCAAGCCGTGGGCCGCCTGAACGACCTGGGCGTGATCATCGACGTGTCGCAGATGTCGACCCAGGCCCTGGAGCAAGTCGCACAACTGAGCCGCACACCACTGGTGGCCTCCCATTCGGCGCCACGGGCGATGGTGGACATCCCGCGCAACCTCAGCGACAAGGAAATGCAACTGATCAAGGCCAGCGGCGGCGTGGTGCAGATCGTCGGTTTTTCCCAGTACCTGCGCCCACTGACGCAAAAAACCCAGGACAAACTCAACGCCCTGCGCGCGCGTTTCGATTTGCCGCCTTTGCCCAACCTGGCGATGGCACTGATGCCAGGCGACCCGATCATCGCCGCCTGGCCGGAGCAACGGTTTGGCGAATACGCCGCCCAGCTCTACGGCATCCTGGAGGAAGAACCCAAGGCCAGCCTCAAGGATCTGGGCGATGCCATCGACTATGCCGTGCGCAAGATCGGCATCGACCACGTCGGCATCAGCTCGGACTTCAACGAAGGCGGCGGAGTGAAAGGCTGGGAGGACGTGGGCGACATTCGCAACGTCACCGCCGAGCTGCTGACCCGTGGCTACTCCGAAACCGATATCGCCAAGCTGTGGGGCGGCAATTTCCTGCGGGTCTGGGACCAGGTGCAGAAAGCCGCCCGGCCAGCCGTGGCCTCGAACCAGAAGGCCGTCCAGCCATGAATGAACGCCGTACTTTCCTGAAGCAGGCCGGCATCCTCGCCGCCGGCCTGCCACTGGCCGCCAGCCTCCCGGCCCCGGCGATCGCCGATCCGTTGCCGCCGATTTCCCGGGACAAATGGACACAGCTGCGCTCGCTGTTCGACCAGGATCCGGACTACCTGCATTTTTCCAACTTCCTGGTCACCACCCACCCGCGTCCGGTACGCGAAGCCATCGAACGACACCGCGCCGCGCTGGACAAGAATCCGGGATTGTTGATGGACTGGGACCTGGGGGTCACCGAAGAACGCGAGGAAAACGTCCGGACCTGGGCCGGTCGCTACCTGCAAGCGAGCCCCAAACAGATCGCCCTTACCGGCAGCACCACCGAAGGCCTGGCGATGATCTATGGCGGCGTTCAGGTGAGCGCCGACCAGGAGATCCTCACCACCGCCCACGAACACTACTCCACCCACACCATCCTCGGCCTGCGTACCCAGCGCAACGGCACACAGGTGCGCAAGATCAAGTTGTTCGAAAGCGCCCACGAGGCCAGCGAGGCGCAAATCCTCGCCACCATCGACCGCAGCATTCGTCCGCAGACTCGCGTGCTGGGCATGACCTGGGTGCACTCGGGTAGCGGCGTCAAGCTGCCCATCGACAAGATCGGCGCGCTCGTCGACAAGCACAACCAGGGCCGCAGCGACGCCCAGCGCATCGTCTACGTGGTGGATGGCGTGCACGGCTTCGGTGTCGAGGACCTCGATTTCCCGACGATGAACTGCGATTTCTTCATCGCCGGCACCCACAAGTGGATGTTCGGCCCCCGGGGCACGGGCCTGGTATGCAGCCGCAGCGAAGAGCTCAAGTACGTCACGCCGATCATTCCAACGTTCTCCGAAGCCACCGCGTTTTCCACCGTGATGACGCCAGGGGGTTTCCACGCCTTCGAGCATCGCTGGGCGGCGGACGAAGCCTTCAAGTTGCACCTGCAACTGGGCAAGGCCGACGTGCAGGCACGCATCCATGCCCTCAATACCTACTTGAAAAAACAGTTGCTGGCACAGCCGCAGATCGAGCTGGTCACGCCCTTGAGCCCGGACCTGTCGGCCGGCTTCACCTTCTTTCGGGTCAAGGGCCGCGAGAGCGACGAGATCGCCGCCTACCTGATGAAGAACCGGGTGATTGCCGACGCGGTGCATCGCGACGCCGGCCCAGTGGTCCGCACCGCGCCTGGGCTACTCAATACCGAAGCCGAGATCGATCACTTCATGGGGCTGCTGAGCAAGACGCTCTGAACCGCTCCCTTCTTTGACTTTATCGAGAAAGATGATGAACCGTGAGTTGCACAGTTTTTCAGTGAAGACACTGCCCGCGCTGGCCCTCGCCGCCGCCACCGGCCTGCTCTGCATCGGCGCCCAGGCGGCACAGCCGGGCCAGGTATTCCGGGACTGCAAGGACTGCCCGCAAATGGTGGTGCTGCCCAGTGGCACCTTCACCATGGGCACCCCGGACGACGAAGTCGGCCGCGAACCCGATGAAGGACCGATGCACCCGGTGACATTCGCCAGGCCCGTGGCCATCAGCCGCTTCCAGGTGCTCAAGGGCGAATGGTTCGCTTATCTGCAGGACACCGGCTACACGATGCCCGACGCCGATAAGCGCCCCGGCCGTGCCTGCAAGGCCGGTGTTCCCGACTACCAGGGCAGCGACCCGGGCAAGCAGTACACCGACATGCACCCGGCGGTGTGCATGAATTTCGAAGAAGCCAATGCCTACGTGGCGTGGCTGTCGAAAAAGACCGGGAAACAATACCGCCTGGTCAGCGAGTCGTTGCGTGAATACGCGGCCCGCGGCGGCAGCACCGGCCCGTTCCCCTTCCCCTTCGATGACGGCAAGGACTATAGCATCGCCCAGCACGCCAATACCTACGGCGCGGCCGACGGCTACAACTTCACGTCCCCCGCCGGACGCTTCGCGCCTAACGCCTTCGGGGTGTACGACATGCACGGCAACGTCTACGAATGGACGGCCGACTGCTACAACCCGGACTACGTCGGCGCCCCGAGCGACGGCAGCGCCTGGCTCAGCGGCGACTGCAAGGTGCGGCGCATCCGCGGCAATGACTGGGGCGAAGCGCCGGTGTTCTCCCGCTCGGGCAACCGCAACGCGGTCTATCCCGACGCACGGGGCGACTGGCTGGGGTTCCGGGTGGCCCGGGATATGTGAACCGTGACCGCCCTGCCCACACCACCCTGCCCGTGCCTCGCGCCAGCGCCTTGAACCATTGCCGTCACCGGCCCTACAAGGGGAACCCCATGACCTCGAACTCCCGCGGAGCCCTCAGTGAAGTGCTCAGCCTGCTCAAGCCTTTCCGGCTCATTGTGGTGGCGTCGATTCTGCTCGGCATGCTGGGTGGCCTGAGCATCACCGCCCTGCTCGCCACCATCAACGACGCCTTGAATGCCGCGACCAAGCCCACGCCGCAGGTGCTGGCGACGTTCGTGGGACTCTGCGCGGCGGCCCTGCTGACCTCGATCCTTTCGGACATCGGAACCAACCATGTCGGCCAGAACATCATCGCCGGCTTGCGTAAATCCCTGGGCAAGAAAGTCTTGCTGGCCCCCATCGAGCAGATCGAACGCTTTCGCAGCCACCGGCTCATCCCGGTACTGACCCATGACGTCAACATGGTCAGCAACTTCGCGTTTTCCTTCGCTCCACTGGCCATCGCATTCACCGTCACCCTCGGTTGCCTGGCCTACCTGGCGTACCTTTCGCTGCCGATGTTCGCGGTGCTGCTGGTGGCGCTGGTGATCGGCACCGTCATCCAGTACGTGGCCCGGGCCCGGGGCATCAGGGGGTTCGAAGCGGCCCGCGAGGCCGAGGACGCCCTGCAAAAGCACTACAGCGCCATCGCCGCCGGTGCCAAGGAACTGCGCATCCACCGTCCACGCCGCCAGCGCATGTTCAGCCAGCGCATCGAAGCGACCGCCGATCACATCTGCGATACCAATATCCGCTCGGTCAATACCTTCGTGGTCGCCAAGACCTTCGGCTCGATGCTGTTCTTCGTGGTCATCGGCCTGGTCCTGGCCCTGCAATCGCTTTGGCTGGGTACCGACAAGGCCGTGCTCAGCGGCTTCGTGCTGGTGCTTTTGTACATGAAGGGCCCGCTGGAATACCTGGTGATGACCTTGCCGGTCATCAGCCGGGCCAACATCGCCTTCAAGCGCATCGCCGAACTGGCCGAGCAGTTTTCCTCTCCCGAGTCCCACCTGTTGCTCGATGACAGGAACGCAGCCACGGCAACGATCCAGCGACTTGAGTTACGCGATGTGCATTATGCCTTCCCGGCAGTCGAGGGCAGCCAACCCTTCGCACTCGGGCCGGTCAACCTGTCCATCGCCCAGGGTGAAATCGTCTTCATCGTCGGCGAGAACGGCGGCGGCAAGACCACGCTGATCAAGCTTTTGCTGGGGCTCTATCCACCCCAGCGCGGCGATATCCTGCTTGACGGCAAACCGGTGACAGCCGCTGGACGGGACGATTACCGCCAGTTGTTCACCACGATCTTCGCCGACTACTACCTGTTCGACGAACTGGTCCAGGGCGACCAGCAGGTGCCTGAAGAGGCCAACCGCTACCTGGAACGCCTGGAAATCGCCCACAAGGTCAGCATCCACGACGGCGTGTTCAGCACCACCGACCTCTCCACCGGCCAGCGCAAGCGCCTGGCCCTGCTCAACGCCTGGCTGGAAGGCCGCCCGGTGCTGGTCTTCGACGAATGGGCCGCCGACCAGGACCCGGTGTTCCGCCGGATTTTCTATACGCAGCTGCTGCCGGAACTCAAAGCGCTGGGCAAGACCATCATCGTCATTTCCCACGATGACCGTTATTTCGATATCGCCGATCAACTGGTCCGGATGCAGGCCGGTCGGGTCATCAGTGAAAAAGCCCCGCAGGCCTTTGCCTGAACCGACCCGACGCAATGCTGTTTACCGCGAGAACACCATGAACGAACTGCTAGATGATGACCTGCTGACGCTACTGCTCGAAGAGGCCGAAGGCAGCATGCCCGACGGGCCCGGCCGCGACCGGCTGGACCGCGCCCCCTTGTCCTTCGCCCAGCAACGCTTGTGGCTGGAGCAACAGCGTGACCCGACCCGTTCGGCCTACAACTTGCCACGGGCCCTGCGCCTGACGGGCGAGCTCGATGCCGACGCCCTGGAGCAGGCGCTCAACCGGGTCATAGACCGACACGACATTCTGCGCACCGCGATCACTGAAATCGATGGCGCGGCGGCCCAGGTGGTCGAGCGCAACGCCAGGCTGGTCCTGCAGCGCGATGACCTTGGCGCGCTCGACCACCAGGCACGGACCATCGAGCTCGCACGGCGCATCGAACAGCACGCCAGGCGCCCCTTCGATCTCAGCCAGGCACCGCTGATGCGGGCAACGCTGCTCAGGCTGGACAGCGATGAACACGTGCTGCTGCTGAACATGCATCACATCGTCTCCGACGCCTGGTCCAACACGATTCTCATGCAGGACCTGACCCAGGCCTACGCCCGCGCCCTACTCGGCGACGCTTCACCGTTGCCGGCCTTGCCCCTGCAATACGCCGACTACGCAGCCCACCAACGAGGCGAATACCTGCAGAGCACGGCCTGCCAGCGCAGCGGCGACTACTGGCGCCAGTGCCTGGGCCATGACCTACCCGTTCTGGAACTGCCTCAGGATTTCGCTCGCGCCGCGAGCCAGCAGCACATGGCCGGACGCGTCCAGGTGACACTTGCACCGGCCCTGGCCCAGGCCCTGGAGACGTTTTGCCGACGCCAGGGGCTTACGCCGTTCGTGGTGGCGCTAGGCGCCTGGCAACTGTTGCTGGGCCGGTACGCCAACCAGAACGATTTCACCGTCGGCGTCCCCAACGCCAACCGCAACAGCCCTGAAAGCCAGGAGCTGGTGGGTTTTTTCGTCAGCAGCCAAGTCTATCGGGCGCAGCTCGATTCGACGCGCACCGCGTTGGATTTTCTTCGCGACCTGCGCGTGCAATCCCTGGCGGCGCTTGAACATGCCGACTACCCGTTGGAACTGATCCTCGACCAATTGCAACGCCCCGGCGCACAGGGTTCCAACCCGCTGTTCCAGGTCCTGTTCAACTGGCGCACCGGCGCGCCCACGACATCGATGTCGATCCAGGATGGACTGGCACTGGAATTTCTGCCCACTGGCGACAGTCAGGCCAAATTCGACTTGTCGCTGGATGTCGATTATTCACCGCAGCAATTACTGGCGACGTTTGAGTACAGCCGTGATCTCTACCGGACGGCGACCATCGAGCGCATGGCCGAGCATTGGCAAAACCTGTTGCAGGGCCTGATCGACACCCCGCAATGTGCATTGGGCGAACTGCAACTGCTGAGTTCCCGGGAGCGCCAACAGACCCTGGACGACTGGAACCGGCAACCGACCCAACTGCCCCGCGAGCGATGCCTGCACCACGTGATCGAAAGCCACGCGGCCACCACGGGCGACGCGATTGCCCTGACCTTCGAAGGGCAACACCTGAGCTATGCCGACCTCAACCGGCAGGCCAACCGCTTGGCCCATCGGCTGATCGCCGAAGGCGTGGGGCCCGATGTGCTGGTGGGGATCGCTGCGCAGCGTACGCCGCAGATGATCATCGGCCTGCTGGCGATTCTCAAGGCCGGCGGCGCCTACGTGCCGCTGGACCCGGCGTACCCGGCCGACCGCCTGGCCTACATGATCCAGGACAGCGGCATCATGCGGGTCCTGACCCAGGCGCATCTGCGTGATTCGTTGGCGTTGCCCGCCGGTACGGTCTGTCTGTCACTGGATCCGCAGGACGTCGATGACGGATGTCCCGAGCACAACCCGGATGTGCCGGTGCACCCGGACAACCTGGCCTATGTGATCTACACCTCGGGTTCCACGGGCAAGCCCAAAGGGGCGTTGCTGGCGCATCACAACGTCACCCGTCTGTTCCAGGCCACGGACCGCTGGTTCAGCTTCGACCACCGGGACGTGTGGTGCCTGTTCCACTCCTACGCCTTCGACTTTTCCGTGTGGGAGATCTTCGGCGCGCTGCTGCATGGCGGCCGGCTGGTCATCGTGCCCCACGTCGTGAGCCGTTCGCCGGAAGACTTTCATGCCCTGCTGTGCCACGAACGCGTCACCGTGCTGAACCAGACACCGTCGGCGTTCAAGTCGTTGTCGCAGGTTGCCTGCGCGTCACGGCAGCCCCTTGACCAGCATCTGCGGCAGGTGATCTTCGGCGGTGAAGCCATCGATGTGCAGAGCTTGCGCCCCTGGTTCGAACGCTTCGGGGACCGCACGCCACAGCTGATCAACATGTATGGCATCACGGAAACCACGGTCCATGTCACCTGGCGACCGCTGTCGTTGCAAGATCTGGACAGCGAGGCCGCGAGCCCTATCGGCGAGCCCATCGTCGATCTGTCCTGGTACTTGCTCGATGCGCACCTGAACCCGGTGCCCAAGGGCTGCACTGGTGAGCTGTACGTCGGTCGGGCCGGCCTGGCCCGGGGTTATCACCGGCGCGCCGACCTGACCGCCAGCCGCTTCATTCCCGATCCGTTCGACCCGCTGCCGGGCGGACGCCTGTACCGCACCGGCGACCTGGCCCGCTACCGTGCCGACGGCAGCATCGAATACATCGGACGCCTGGATCACCAGGTCAAGATTCGCGGTTTCCGCATTGAACTGGGGGAAATCCAGGCGCGCCTGCAAGGGCTGCCACCCGTGCAGGATTGTGTCGTGCTGACCCATGATGGTCCGGGTGGCCTGCAACTGGTGGCCTACGTCATCGCCACGCCATCCTCCGGCAACGAGCTGCGCGAAAGCCTGCTGGCCGAACTCAAGGCGCACCTGCCGGACTACATGGTGCCCAGCCACCTGCTGTTCATCGACCAGTTCCCTCTCAACGCCAATGGCAAGCTCGACCGCAAGGCCTTGCCGGAGCCCGACGCCAGCCTCCTGCATGCGCGCTACGTGGCGCCTCGCACCCAGTTGGAACAAGCCCTGGCACAGCTATGGCAACAGTCCCTCAGGGTCGAGCGCGTGGGCATCGACGACAGTTTCTTCGAGCTGGGCGGGCATTCGATCCTGGCAATCGAGCTGATCGCCAGCCTCAAGGCACGCCTGGACATCACGGTGCGCCTGCAGGAACTGCTGAGCAACCCGACCATCGCCGAACTGGCCCTGTTCATCTCGCAGAAGCATCGGGAACAGGCTCAATGCCTGGTGACCTTGAACCAGGCCCCCGCCAGCGCCCCGCAGTTGTTTTGCCTGCACCCCAGCGGAGGCATCGTGTTCTGCTACCAACCCCTGGCGCGCAAACTGCAGAATCGGGCGCGCACCTTCGGCGTCATGCACCGCGGCTTCAGCGAACCCCATGTCGGTCCCGAAGCCTGGGACGAGATGATTGCCGACTACAGCCGGGAAATCGTCAAGGCCCAGCCCCAAGGCCCGTACTACCTGATGGGCTGGTCCCTGGGCGGCACGATTGCCCTGGACATCGCCGCGACGCTGGAAAGCCAGGGCCATACCGTCGGTTTCCTGGGCCTGGTGGACAGCACGATCCCTGAACACTTGTACCCGGAGACGTTGCCCCGTCGTCGGCATGTGCCCGGCCAGGAAAAAGCCGACCTGGCTTCCCAGGACCTGGTAGAAGCCATCGAATATTTCGACCTGCTGTTCCCCACCCTCACGGAACGCACCGCGGCTTATCGGCGCGAACACCCCGAGAGCACGGTCAAGGCCTTCCATGACTGGGCCGCCAGCCAGATCGAACCAGGCCGCAGCGACCTGTTGTCGGTGGTGCAAAGCGTCAAGGAGGAGGTCATGAACGCCCAGGCGTTCTCGGTGCATGACCGATTGCTGGAAGCCTTCGACGGGTTCACCTTCAAGCCGGTACGGGTACGTCCCAGTTGCTGGTGGACGCAAACGGAGAAGACAGCGCAGGAACTGGCGTTCTGCGAAACCTTGATCCAGGCCCACAGCGTGACGGGGGAGCTGCAATGCTCGGTGCACTCGCCTTTACGCCATCGCAGCATGATCTTCGACGATGGCTTGCTCGATTCGCTGGTGGAAGCATTCCTGGGCAGCGCGGCGCAAACGCAGTAGCGCCACACCGAAGAACAAACGATAAACCTGTGGCAAGGGAGTTGGCGCCCTCGCCACAGGTTTTCGTTTTTTTGCAAAGTAGCTGGAACGCAACCCAATAAAAAACCGACCCGCACAAGGCGGGTCGGTTTTTTATGGTTGACGCGGGGATCAGAACTGCGGGGTGTATTTCACGGTGAACATCATGTTACGCGGATCGCCAAAGTTGTTGTTGCCATTAAGCTGGTTGTAACCGGGCGCAATGTACGTCTTGTCGAACAGGTTATTGAAGTTGACCGCCAGATCGATCTCCGGCGTCAGTTGGTAGCCAACGCGGGCATTCCATACGGTGTAGCCTGGGATCTCACGGTCATAGTCGTAGACCAGGGTATGGCTTTGGGTAGTAAAGCCCAGCCCGGTGCTCAGACGACTCCAGTCGCCGGTGAACCGGTAGTTGCCCCATGCGCGCAACATGTGTTTCGGCGTCCAGGTGCTGAAGACCTTGCCCTCTTTGCCCGGCTCTTCCAGGTACTTGGTCGTGTTGTAGGTGTAGCCTGCGAACAGTTGGAGGTTCTCCGTCACTTCACCACTGATTTCGGCGTCGATGCCCTGGCTACGCACTTCCCCTGCGGCCGAGGAGCAATTCACACCCGTACAGCCGGCGATGGGAATCGCACGGTTTTCCTGGTCGTAACGGAACACCGCCAGGGACGTATTGACCCGGCCGTCCATCAGCTCACCCTTGAGGCCGACCTCGTAGTTGGTACCGATGATAGGCTTGAGCACCGAACCGTTGGGGTCGAGGTTGGTCTGCGGCTGGAAGACATCGGTGTAGCTGGCATACACCGCCCATTCACGGCTCAGGTCATAAATGACACCGGCATAGGGCGTGACCTCTCCGGTCTCGGTTCCAGTGCTAGGGGTATTCGTGGTGATGCCGCTCGAGTTCTGGGTCTTGGACTTGTAGCTGTAGTCATACCAACTGACACGAGAGCCCAGTACCAGCGTCAGATCGTCCACCGGCTTGACGCGCCAGGTGCCATACACACCCTTCTGGCGGATATCGTATTTACTGAGGGTCCCCCGCCCGTTCGAAGCGTTGACCAGGCTGTCATAGCTGATATCCGGCCGGTTGTTGTCGAGATCGAAGATGTTGTCGCTGCTGCTGTTGAACGTACGAGCGTATTTGTCATCGGTCTCCAGTTGGGAGTAGTTACTACCCAGCATGACTTCCTGCTGCATCGACAAGGCTTCGAACTTGCCGGACAGGTTCATGTCCAGGCCGACCTTGGTGGACTGGAAGTCAGTCACGAAGTCGGCATATTGCACACCGGTGCCATCCAGGTTAAGGCCCACGTTGCCATTTTGCGTCCGCTGGTTTTTCGCCTGGTTATCCTCGGTCATGTGCACCGCGCCCACCTTGAAGCCCCAGTCCTCGTTGAAGCGGTGTTCCAGATCGGCATAGACCGTGGTGACGTCGATGTCGGAACGGTTCCAGCGCGCGCCGGTATAGGTCGAACGCGAAACGTCCGGCATCGAGCCGTCGACGTAGCGTGGCAGGCCGCGGATGTTGCCGCGGGATTCGCCCTCGGACCGGCTGACCGCCAGGCCCAGGGTGGTGGCCTCGCTCAGGTCGATGTCCAGCGCGCCGTACAGCGAGTGGGTCTTGTTCCACGCATGGTCGACGAAGGAATTGCTCTGGTCTTCGTCGGCGACGATCCGGCCGCGGATGTTGCCGGCTTCGTTCAGCGGGCCGCCGGCGTCCAGTTGCAGGCCGTAGTGGTCCCAGGAGCCGGCCTTGCCGGTCAGGGTTACGGTCGGGGCGCTCTGGCCTCGCTTGCGCACCAGGTTGACGGCACCGCCGGGGCTGCCCGTGCCTTGCAGCAGGCCGGAGGCGCCACGCATGATTTCCAGGCGATCGAAGAAGATCAGGTCCTGGGTCGCCCAGTTGCCCAGGGAGTAGGTGTTGCGCGGGATCGGCACGCCGTCGTATTGCCAGTCGTCGATCTGGAAGCCGCGCGACGACAGGATCATGCCTTGGCCGACGCCCTGCAGGCCGACGATACCGGTGGTCTGGTTGACCGCGTCCTTGAGGTCCACCAGGTTCTGGTCATCCATCTGCTTGCGCGTCATGACGGTGATCGACTGGGGGATTTCCTTGAGGGTGTGGGTGCCCTTGCCGATGGTCACGGCGTTGCTGGTGTATGAGTTGCTGCCTTCGGTCGTCGCGTCCGGTGCCGTGGCCTTGACGGTGGTAGCGCCCAGCTCCAGGCCTCCCGCCGCGGAACCCCGCACCAGCATCAGCGTGTTGCCCTCCAGGCTGTAGCTTACGCCAGTGCCCTTGAGCAGTTCGGCGATGGCGGCCTGGGGGCTCATCTTGCCGCTGACGCGGTTGCTCTTCAGGCCGGCCAGGTCGTCAGCGTTGTAGATCACCTGCTGGTTGGTCTGCTGACCGAACGCCTGCAAGGCCTTGGGCAACGGTTGCGCAGGGATGTCGATGCTGACGTCCTGCGCCATCACCTGAGCGCTGAAGGGCAATGCGCAGGCCAGCCCCAGACCGGTCAACACGCCACGCGAGCGCAGGCCGCGGGACATGACGAGTGCCTTGAACAGAGGTTTCAACTCATGAATGGATGACATCGTGCTCTCTATTATTGGTCGAAGTGAAAGGTCCATGGGGCCGAATGGCCCGCCGTCCGCCAGCACTGGTGAACCCGCCCTGACGATTGCCCCTGGCAATGCATCAGTGCGCGCTGACCGGCCCCTCCCCGGGCGCGGTCATCCGGCTGGACGACGGCAATTTTCTTGCTGGACAAATCCGCTGTCCGGGCTGCCCTGCCCGACCCGATTTGCCTACACACCTTAGTAAGACGAAGCACCTGCAAAAAACCGGAATGAGTTTATTTATCATTCACGTAACAAAGTTTAAAAAAAGGCCGTCGCAATCAAGCGACGGCCTTCGTTCCTGCTTATCCATGATCGTTCCCGCGCTAGCGGCGGGTTCACAGCAAGGGACGTCCCGTTTTCCCTTCAACCGCCGAACGCTGGGCGCCCGGCGAGGCATTCCCGCGCAGAGCCTGGGGCCGACGTGATGAGCCCGGGCTCAGGTCTGCCGCCGGGTCAGTTGCCCTGGACGACCCTGGCGGCTTGCTGCTGCCGCGCCTGTTCGGTCAAGCGGGCCTTTTCCTCGGGGCTCATCGCATCCATGCGCAAACGCACCTGGGCCATTTTTTCCAGTTGCCCCGGGCTGCTTTCCACCGCCTTCAAGGCCGACGCCAGGGACGCCACCGTCGGATGATCGAAGACCAGCCCTGGATGGATCTCGCACTGCAGCAGCTTGCGGATACCGGCCACCAGCTTGATCACCAGCAACGAATGCCCCCCTGCGGCGAAGAAGTCGCGGTCGATGCCGATTCGCTCCAGCCCCAGCAACTGCGCCATACGCGTGGCAAGCAACTGCTCCAGTCCATCGCGCGGCGCGGCGTCCTGGCTATTCGTCGCCGCGCCGGCCAGCTGTTGCAGCGCCTTGCGATCAATCTTGCCGTTGGCCAACCGTGGGAATTGTTCGATCAGTTGCAGGTGCGCTGGCACCATCACACTGGGCAGGCGAGCGCTCAGCCCGCTACGCGCGGCGTCCAGCAAGCCCACCGATTGCCCCGGCTGCGCCACGACGAAGGCCAGCAGTCCCTGTTCGCCCGACGCTGCCGGCAGCACCAGTGCTTCAGCCACCCCTGGCAGGCGCAGCAGCTCGGCCTCGATTTCCGCCAGTTCGATACGGAACCCGCGCACCTTGACCTGCTGATCGCGCCGACCATGCAACTGGATCGCACCGTCCGCGCGGTAACGCGCCAGGTCGCCGGTGCGATACAACCGCTGCGCCGGATCGAAAGGACTCTGGATGAACGCTTGCCCATCGGCTTCGGCATCCAGATAGCCCCGGCACAGCTGCGCGCCGCCCAGGTACAACTCACCCAGCATGCCCACCGGCGCCAGGCGCAGGTCGGCGTCCAGCACGTAGACCCGGTTATTGCCCAGCACCTGGCTGAGGGCCGAGCAATCGTCGGCGCCACCGTCCAGGGTCAACGGATGGATCATCACGCCAACGGTAGCCTCGGTCGGCCCATAGTGGTTGAACACCCGGCAATCGCCGCGCACCCGCGCAATGCGCTCGATCAACGGAGCGGCAATCGGTTCCCCCCCGAGAATCAACGTTCGCGGCAGCGTCGCCCGCTCAGTGTCGAGCAGCGCCGCCAGATGCGACGGTACGATCTTCAGGCAGTCGATCGCGTGTCGCTGCAGGTACTCGGCGAACAACACGCCGTCCTGCATCTGCTCATCACTGGCTACATGCAAGGCCGCCCCGTTGAACAACGCGCCAAACAGGGCCGTGTTGCCCAGGTCCGCCGCCACGGTGGAGCTCAAACCCACGTGCCTGCACTGCTCCAGTCCCAGCGCCTGGCTGGCCTGGGCGGTGTAGTTGAGCAACTGTCGATGCTCGATCACCACGCCTTTGGGCACGCCGGTGGAGCCGGATGTGAACAATACGTATGCGACATCGTTGCCCCGGGTGGCGAGTCCGGCCAATGGCGCGCTCGACTGACCGAGTTCAGCCACGGTCAGTACCGTGTGCGGCGCCTCCTGCCAGGCCGACAGATGCGCCGCGTCGGTCAGTAACAGCGTCGCGCCGGCCTGTTCCAGCATCAATGCCTGGCGCGCCTGGGGCCACTGCGCATCCAGGGGCAGGTAGGCCGCCCCCACGCGCCAGGCCGCCAGCATCGCAATCACCAGGTCGACCGAGCGCGGCAATGCCAGGGCGACCATCGAACCGTCCCCCAGCCCACGCGCCTTGAGCCCTCCCGCCAAGCGCTCGACCCGGGCATGCAGCTGTTCGTAGCTCAATTGCTCGTGGGCGTCGGTCAAGGCCATGGCATGGGGCGTTGCAACGGCCAGGTCGGCGATGCGCTGCGGCAGGTAACGGTTGTCCGGCAATGCCTGCATCGCCGGGTTGATCGCCAGCAGGCGCTGCTCCTCGACGTGTCCCAGCAGGCTGAGCCGCGCCAATGGGTTTTGCGGCGTTGCGAGGATCGAGGCCAGCAGCACGCCGTACTGCTCCAACAGGGCTGTGGCCGAGGCAGGGGCATAACGCGAACGGGCATAACACAGGTCGATCGAGGCTAGTCGCCGATCATCCTGCAATCGAACCTGCAACAGCAGCTCGAACCCATCGGCCTGCACACCGGCGCTTTGCGACACGACCCAGGCCAGGCCGCCGGCGTGGCCGGCAGTCGGCGCCTGCCCTGCCGTAAAGCCATAGGCCGGGCGCGCCGCCTCGGGGGTCAGTTCCGGCGCCCAGTATTCCTGCCAGGTTCGGTGTTCTTCGAGGCGCACCGCCAGCGCCGCCAACCACTCGTTGAACGGCTGGGTGGCCGGCAACGAAACGCACAGGGGCAAGTTTTTTTCGAACACCCCCACGGCGTTGGCGAAGTAATCGTAATCCTCGCGGCTGTCGTGACGCACACCCACCAGCGTCTGCTCGAGCCCGCCCAGACGGCCCAGCAGCAGCCACCACGCACCTTGCAGCAACGTGGCGAGGGGCTGACCGAGCTGTTCGGCCAGCCTTTGCAAGGCATCGCCTTGGGCAGGCGTCAAGGTCAGGGACAGGCGCGCGTCGGCGACACCCGTCTCGCCACTGGCGCCCCGATCGGCCAGCCAAGGCGTGGCGATGTCCGCCTGCACGCCTTGCAGGTGTTGCTGCCAGTAGGCTCGCGCGCTGGCGGCATCTTCATCGAGCACCACTTCGCTGCGCCATTCCAGGTACTGGGCGAACTCACCCGGCGTTTCGTCGCCCGGCGCTCCATCTTCCGGTGCCGAAGCCGCAGCGTATGCCTGCTGGAGGTGCTCGAGCAGCAAGCGCAGGGATTGCGCATCGGCACCGTAGCGGGCGATGCCCAGCACCAGTTGCCATTGCTGCGGCGCCAGGCGATAGAGCGCCGCCTGGACGCTTTCCGATTCGCCGGCCACGAAGGCGCGGCCCATCGATTCCTCGATCTGTGCCTGGACTTGCTCGACCCCTTGCTCACCCGTCCGTACCGTGAGCGGGAAGCGCCCGGCACCGCTGGCGACCTGACGCAGACCGTGGAAGCCGGCGACCTTGACCAGGCGCGCCAGCAGCATCGGCTGCTGCGCCAGTAACGTATCGAGCGCGAGCTGCAGGCGCTGTGGATCGAGCTCGCCATCGATGAGCACCGTCAGCCAGCGCATGGCCTCGCCACAGGTCGCCGTGTTCGGCAACTGCTCCAGTACCCGCTGTTGTTCGGGCGCCAGGGCGAAACCCGGATCCTGCGCGTCCATCGTGACCTCGTTCATGCTCCGACTTCCTCGGTATTGAGTTCGCCCAGGGCGGTTTGCCCGGCGACCGACGGACGCTCCAGGCTGCTGTGGTCGTACATGTCGCCCATGGCAACCACGATCTTGCGGGGGCCTTCGAACGGATCCCGGGCGTGGGCCACCAGCATGTTGTCCAGCAGGATCACATCGCCTTTGCGCCAGTCGAAACGCACCGCGCAGGCTTCGTACAGCTGGCCGATGCGCTGCATCACCTCGTCTTCGATCGGGGTGCCGTCGCCGTAGTAGACATGCCGGGGCATCCGTTCCAGGCCGAACATCGACAGCAGGTCCTCCCTCACGTCCGGGTCCAGCCAGTAGATGTGGTGCAACTGCACCTGGTTGAAGAACGACTTCTCACCGGTGATCGGGTGCGTGATGATCGCGGGCCCCGGTGTGCGGGTCTGCAACTCGTCGTTGTCGAGCCAGCGCCACTGGATGCCGCCGGCCCGGCAGCGGGCCTCGACTTCGCTGCGGTCTTCGGTCTTGAAGAAATGCTGCCACGACACGTCGAGCTTGTCGGTGAAGGTGCGCACGTAGAGCAGCCCCTTTTCCTCGAACTTCTGGCGGATGTCCGCCGGCAGCCGTTCGTACATCAACCGGCAGTCCACCACCGGGGTCGCGCCTCCTACCGGCGCGGCCTGTTCGCAATAGAACATCTGCTTGCGTGGCCAGCGGTCCTGATGGGAGCTCTCGTTATGGAACAGGATCATCTTGCGCTCCGGGTACGGCGTGGAGCGGTAGGTGTTCTTGCCGCCTTCCTTCTTGGGCAGGTCGCCGTACTGACCATAAAGCCCCGGCTGTATGGCTTCAGCGAACGCCTCGAAGCCCTGGACGCCGTCCAGCTCGAAACCGCGGAAGAGAATGCCGGCGTGCTCGGCCAGCTTCTGCTCGATCAACGGCCGGTTCTGCTGGATCCACTCGATGACATCCAGGTGAGGCTCGCCCGGCTCCAGCATCAACGGGAATCGCTGGGGCGCCGCCACCAGCGATTCACGCACCCGTGCAGGGCGGGCCTTGGCCTGCGGCGTCACGGAACGCTTGAGGAACTTGCCCAGTTTATCGGCCTTGGGCCCCGGGACGGTGGCAGGCGTGACGGCTGCCGCCAAGTTGTCGACTGGCATGCTGATAGCTCCCAATTGAATGTCCTGATCAGCGACGATCTGTTCCAACAGGGCTGTCCAGGCCTGGATCAGGTACTGGATGCGCTCGTGTCCGAACAAGGTTGTGGCGAATTGCCAATTACCGCGCAATTGCCCTTCTTCTTCGTCAACGAACAGCGCCATGTCGAATTTAGAATGGGTCTGCAGCGCCGGCAGGAACTCCACGTTCAGACCGGCCATGGAACGGGTACGCACCGGGACGTTGTTCATCACGAACAGCACCTGCAGCAGCGGGTTCATGCCCTTGTGGCGAGGCACGCCCGACACGTCGACGATCTGGTCGAACGGCAGGTCCTGGTGCTCCAGTGCGCCCAGCAGGTCGTCCTGGGTCTGCCCCAGGAACCGCGAGAACGTGGCTTGGGCGTCAAGGCGCGAACGCAGGGGCAATACGTTGACGAAGAAGCCGATCAAGCGCTCCAGCTCCGGTCGCTCGCGTCCGGCCACGTCCGCCCCGATCACCACGTCTTGTGCCGCGCAGACTCGGTGCAGCAATACCTGGAACGACGCCAGCAAGGTGCTGTACAGCGTGACGCCAGCGCTGCTGGACAGCCGGCGCAAGGCCTCGGTCAACGCTGCGGACAGCTGGAACTGCAACGCATCGCCGTCATAGGAAGCGGTCTGGCCGCGGGGGTTGTCCAGCGGCAAGTCCAGGCGTCCCTCGTAGCCGCGAAGCCGCTGTTTCCAGTACTCGGCCTGACGCGCCAACACCCCTTGCTCTTCCAGTGCCTGCTGCCACAACGCGAAGTCCTGGTACTGGACCTCCAGGGGCGGCAGCGACAGCGGCTCGCCCTTGGCGGATGCCTCGTAGGCCTGCACCAGTTCGTTGATCAAAAGCCCCATGGACCAGCCATCGGAGATGATGTGATGCATGGCGTAGAGCAGCACATGCTCGGTCGGTCCCAGGTGCAGGATCCGCCCGCGCAACAGCGGCGCCTGCTCCAGATCGATCGGCGTACGGGCATTTTCCAGGGTCGCCTGGGCCACCCGCTCGCGTTGGGCGCTGGGCGAGAGACCGGACAGATCGATCACCGGGAAGTCCAGCCGGACCTCATCGGCAATCAGCGCCACCGGGTCGCCTTCGTCATCCTGGGTGTACGCGGTGCGCAGCACATCGTGGCGGCGGATCACCTCAGCAAAGCTGCCTAGCAGGCGCTCCACCGACAATTCGCCGCACAGGCGCAGCGCCATGGGCATGCCATACGCGGAGGTGCCGCCGGACAACTGTTCCGCGATCCACAAGCGTCGCTGCACCAGCGACAGCGGTGCCGAGCGCCGCGGCCCATGGGCCACGAGCCGTACCCCGCCAGAGTCCCCCGCCCGCACCGGCCCCTCCCCATGGCCTGCCATGAGCGTCGCCAATGCCTTGAGCTGTGGATGGTTGAACAGATCACGCAGGCTCAGCGGATAACGGGTCAACCTGCGCAGACGGGAAACGGCCTGGGTCGCCAGCAGGGAGTGGCCGCCGCGCTCGAAGAAATGGTCGTTGCGCCCGACCTGCTCCACTTCCAGCACTTCTTGCCAGACAGCGGCGATCCGTTGCTCCAGTTCGCCCTCGGGCATCGCGAAGCCTTGCTGCGCCTGGCTGGCATCGAAGCGTGGCAGGGCCTTGCGCTCAAGCTTGCCGTTAGGGCTGACCGGCATGCGCTCCAGCACGAACCAGTGCTGTGGAACCATGTAGTCGGGCAGGTGCTGGCTCAAGTGGGCCTTCAACGCCTGCTCCAGCCCCTGGCTGCTAGTGCCGTCGCCGCCCAGCCACGCTGGCGACTGCGGCACCACATAGCCCACCAGCACCGTGCCGTCCTGAGCGATGACCACGCTTTCGCGGACCTCGTCGTGCTCGGCCAGGCGCGCTTCGATTTCACCCAGCTCGATGCGCAGGCCACGGATTTTCACCTGGTGGTCCATGCGCCCGGCGTACTCGATGACACCATCGGCACGGTAGCGCGCCAGGTCGCCGGTCCGGTACAGGCGCGCACCGTCGCCGAACGGGCTGGTGACGAATCGCTCGGCCGTCAGCGACGGACGACGATGGTAACCGCGGGCCAGGCCTTCGCCGCCCAGGTACAATTCGCCCGTCACCCCCACCGGCAATGGCGACAGGTTGTGGTCGAGGATGAACGTGCCCAGGTTGGCGATGGGCTGGCCGATCGGCACCGCATCGCGACCTTCATCGACGCAGGTCCAGTGGGTCACGTCGATGGCGGCCTCGGTGGGGCCGTACAGGTTGTAGAGACCGGCCCCTGGCAGCTTGGCGAAGACCTGCAACTGGGCATCCACCGGCAGCGCTTCGCCGCTGCAGATGATGCGCTTGAGGCTCTGGCAACGACTGACCGCCGGATCCTGCATGAATACCTGCAACATCGAGGGGACAAAGTGCAACGTGGTGATCCGATGGGTGGTGATCAGCTCGATCAATTGCTCCGGATCGCGATGAGCCCCCGCAGGCGCCATCACCAATGTGGAGCCGGTCAGCAAGGGCCAGAAAAACTCCCAGACCGAGACGTCGAAACTGAACGGCGTCTTTTGCAGCACGCTGTCGCTCGCCTCCAGCCGGTAGGCGTCCTGCATCCAGCACAAGCGGTTGACCAGGGCCGAATGACGGTTGCCGGCGCCCTTGGGCTTGCCGGTGGAACCGGAGGTATAGATCACATAAGCGAGGTTTTCGCCCTGCAGTTCGACCGCGGGGTTGGCATCGCTGCGCCCCGCCAGCCAGTCGCCCGGCTGGTCCAGCACCAGGCTGCGCAGGCCCGTCGGCACGGGCAACTGGTCAAGCAGATGCCCCTGGGTCAGCAGCAAGCCAATGCCGCTGTCTTCGAACATATAGGCCAGGCGATCCTGTGGATATTCCGGGTCCAGCGGGACATAGGCACCGCCGGCCTTGAGGATCGCCAGCAGGCCCACCACCATTTCCACCGAACGCTCCACGGCGATGCCCACCAGCACATCCGGACCGACACCGTGCTCCATCAGCAGATGAGCCAGGCGGTTGGCCTGGGCATTGAGCAACGCATAGCTGAGCCGTTGCTGGCCGAAGACCAGCGCGCAGGCGTCAGGGGTCCTCCGCACCTGCGCTTCGATCAGGCGATGGACGCTGTGGTCGAGGGGGTACTCGGTGGCGGTGGCGTTCCAGCCCTGCTGAACCGCCAGCTGTCCGGCATCGAGCAATGACAATTGCCCCACCGTGCGCTCGCCACCCAGAGCGATCTGCTCCAGCAGGTGCGCCAGGTGCTGGCCGATGCGGGCAACGTCTCCCGGGGCGAAACTGTCGCGGCTGTAACTCAGCAGCAACGACAGCGTCTCGCCCAGGTTCACTGCCAGGGTCAGCGGGTAGTTGGTCTGTTCGTGATTGGCCACCTCGCCGAAACGCAACGTGGCCGGCGCGCCCGCTTGCAACGCCTGGGAAACCGGATAGTTCTCGAACACCAGCAAGGTGTCGAACAGTGCCGCGCCGCCCTGCCCGGCCCAGCGCTGGATGTCGAACAGGGGCGTGTGCTCATGCTCGCGCAGGCTCAGGTTTCGCCCCTGGACCTCCTGCAACCATTGGCCGACGCTGTGCTCCGCCCGGGGGCTGCCGATCACCGGCAAGGTGTTGATGAACAGGCCGATCTGCTGCTCCACGCCGGCAATGGACGCGGGGCGTCCGGCCACCGTGGCGCCGAAGGCCACCGCCGATTGTCCGGTGCAGCGTTGCAGCAACAACTGCCAGGCCGCTTGCACCAGGGTGTTGACTGTCACCTTCTGCTCTCGGGCAAAGGCATGCAGCCGCGCCGTGGCGCGCTCATCGAGCCACTGCTCGTACTCGCCGTGGCCGGTGACTGCCTCACTGCGCGAGTCCCGGGCAAAGGCCCCTGCCAGGTGTGTCGGCTCGTCCA
Source organism: Pseudomonas sp. 7SR1 (assembly GCF_900156465.1). Classification (NCBI taxonomy): domain Bacteria; kingdom Pseudomonadati; phylum Pseudomonadota; class Gammaproteobacteria; order Pseudomonadales; family Pseudomonadaceae; genus Pseudomonas; species Pseudomonas sp. 7SR1. Next base: position 3,462,844 of record NZ_LT707064.1, on the reverse strand, counting down.
GCTCGGCCAATTGTGCGCGCCAGAACCGCTCGCTGGCCTGGGGATCCTGGGCCGACAACCAGTCGATGTAGTCACGGTAGCGTCCAGCCGGTCGCGCCGGTGCCTGGCCGCTGTAGCGCTGCAGCACTTCACCGAGCAACTGCGAATTGCTCCAGCCGTCCATCAGGATGTGATGGCTGGTGTAGATCAGGTGATAGCGATCCTGCGCCACCCGCACCACGGCCAAGCGCAGCAACGGCGCGGCGTCCAGCGCGAAGCCTTGCTGGCGCTGGGCCAGGGCGAGAGCGTCCAGGTCCCGGGACAGCCCGGGGTTGGCATGCCCGTCGTGGAACAGGAATTCAACCTCCACCCGTTTGTGCACCACCTGCAGGGCCCGCTTGAAATCGCCCTCCCAGACGAAACTGCTGCGCAGCACTTCATGGGCATCCATGGCGGCCTGCCAGGCCTGGCGGAAGCGCTCGACCTGCAGCCCCTCGACGTCCACGCGCAGTTGATTGATGTAGTTGCCCGCCTGCTGCTCGTAGAGAGTATGGAACAGCATGCCCTGCTGCATGGGCGACAACGGGTAGATGTCTTCGACCTGCCCGGGCGCCACGGCCAGGGCATCCAGCTGGGCCTGGGTCAGGCCGGCCAGGGGGAAGTCCGAAGGCGTGAAGCCCTGGTGCTGCGCCTGGCAGCAATGCTCGATCAGCGCCAGCAATTCCCGGCCGTAGTCCAGGGCCAGGGCCTGGACGGTGGCCGGGTCGAACATCTGTGTGCTGAACGCCCAGTCGATGCTCAGTTCACCGGCATAGACACTGCCGTTGAGCGTCAGCCAGTTGTCCAGCGGCGCCAGGGGACTCTGGGGCGCACCGGCCGATTCACTGGCCGGGACAAACAAGCCGTCGGCATCGTCGGTAAAGCCGCTGTCGAACTGGCCCAGGTAGTTGAACGTGATGCGAGGCATGGGCAGGGCCGCCAGGGTGCGACGCGTCTGCTCGTCGCCCAGGTAGCGCAGCACACCGAATCCGAGCCCCTTGTCGGGGATCGCCCGCAACTGCTCCTTGATGGTCTTGATGGAGTCCGCCGCAGTGGCCGCTGGCGTCAGGCGCACCGGGAACAGGCTGGTGAACCAGCCCACGCTGCGGCTCAGGTCCAGGTCATCGAACAACGCCTCGCGGCCATGCCCCTCCAATTGAATCAGGGTGGAGTCTTCGCCAGTCCAGCGGCCGATTACCCGGGCCAGGGCCGTCAGCAGCAGATCGTTGACCTGGGTGCGATACGCCGCCGGCGCTTGCTGCAAGAGGCGCTGGGTCTGCTGTTTATCCAGGCGTGTCTGGACCTGCGCGGCATGGCACCTGAGCATGCCCCCTTGGGGGCGGTCACAAGGCAGGTCGGCGCGTGCACCTGCCAACTGGCCTTGCCAATAAGCCATCTGGGCCAGTAGCGCCGCGCTGCCGGCATGGGCCTGCAAACGTTGCGCCCAGGCCTGGGTGGCGCTGGTCTTGGCCGCAAGCGCCGGGGGCTGTCCGGCTTGCAGTTGGGCATAAGCCTGTTGCAGGTCTTCCAGCAGAATGCGCCAGGAGACACCGTCCACCACCAGGTGATGGATCACCAGCAGCAGCCGCTGGCTGCCGTCGGCCAGGTTCGCCAAGACCCCGCGCAACAGCGTGCCATGGTCCAGTGCGAGGCTGCGCTGGGCCCGTTCGGCCAATTGTTCGAGCGCCGGGGCATCGGCCACCTCTGCGGTCCACAACAGCGGCGAGTCTTGCCACACCGCGTGCTGTTCGGCGAGTGTGCGATGGCGAGCGAGCCAGCCATCGCCCTCACGGACGAAGGCCAGGCGCAAGGCATCGTGATGGGCAACCAGCGCTTGCAGCGCCTGCTCCAGATGCCCGGCGTGGACCGGCCGCCTGCCCTTGAGCAGCAACGATTGGTTCCAGTGATGCGGCTCGGCCATGTCCAGGTCGAAGAACAGTTGCTGGAACGGCAGCAACGGCGCATCGCCCGTCACCGGGCCCTGGTCGATAACCGGGCCGCTGTCGCCCATGCTCGCCACGCCGGCCAGGCCCTGGATGGTCTGGTGGACGAACAGGTCCTTGGGACTGAAATGGATGCCCGCCTGGCGAGCCCGGCTGACCACCTGGATGGAGATGATGGAATCGCCCCCGAGCTCGAAGAAGTTGTCGTGGATACCCACCTGCCCAACCCCCAGCACGCTTTGCCAGATGTCGGCCAGGGCCTGTTCCAGGGCCGTGCCCGGTGCGATGCAGGCCTTGGGACTGGCGTTGATATCGGCACGGGGCAGTGCCTTGCGCTCCAGTTTGCCGTTGGGGCTGACAGGCATCCTTTCCAGCCACAGCCATCGCTGCGGCACCATGTAGTCGGGCAATGCGCGGCCCAGGTGATCCCTGAGGCGGGCTTGCAGCGCCTGGCGGGCATCGTCGTCGGCGTCCAGCAGCTCGGCACGGGTGGGCACCAGGTAGGCCACCAGCAAGGTACCGTCCTGAGCGATGACCACCGTTTCGCGCACCTCTTCGTGCTCGGCCAGGCGCGCTTCGATTTCCCCCAGCTCGATGCGCAGGCCACGGATCTTCACCTGGTGGTCCATGCGTCCGGCGTACTCGATCACGCCATCGGCGCGGTACCGCGCCAGGTCACCGGTGCGATACAGCCGTTGTCCCTGGCCGAAGGGCCCGGTGACGAACCGCTCGGCCGTCAGCGCGGCGCGGCGATGGTAGCCGCGGGCCAGCCCCTCTCCCGTCAGGTACAGCTCGCCCATCACGCCCACCGGCACCGGGGCCAGTTCGTCGTCCAGGATATAGGTGCCCAGATTGGCGATCGGCTGGCCGATGGGCACGCTGTCGCGACCCTCCTCGACACAGGTCCAGTGTGTCACGTCGATGGCCGCCTCAGTGGGGCCGTAGAGGTTGTACAGGCCGGCATTCGGCAGCTTGGCGAACACCTGCTGCTGCGCGTCCACCGGCAACGCTTCACCACTGCAGACGATGCGCTTGAGGCTGGTGCAATCGGCTACGTGGGGATCTTGCACGAAGGCCTGTAACATCGATGGAACGAAGTGCAGCGTGGTAATGCGGTGCGCGGTGATCAGCCCGATCAGTTGGGTCGGGTCGCGATGTGCCCCCGGCGCGGCCACCACCAGGGTCGAACCGGTCATCAGCGGCCAGAAGAACTCCCACACCGACACATCGAAACTGAACGGCGTTTTTTGCAACACGCTGTCCGTGGAATCGAGCCCATAGGCCTGCTGCATCCAGCACAGCCGGTTGACCAGCGCCGAATGCCGGTTGCCCGCGCCCTTGGGCTTGCCGGTGGAACCGGAGGTATAGATCACATACGCCAGGTTCTCGCCGTGGACGTCGACCTGCGGATCGCTGTCGCGGTCGGCATACAGGCCGTCGTCCGGCGCGTCCAGCAGCAGGCTGTGCATGCCGCCCGGGATCGGCAGCAGGTCCAGCAAATGGCCCTGGGTCAGCAGCAGGTCGATGCCACTGTCCTCGAACATATAGGCCAGGCGCTCCCGCGGATATTCCGGGTCCAGAGGAACGTAGGCACCGCCGGCCTTGAGGATCGCCAACAGTCCAAGGACCATTTCCACGGAGCGCTCCACGGCGATGCCCACCAGCACGTCCGGGCCGACGCCGTGATCGACCAGCCGATGAGCCAGTCGATTGGCCCGGGCGTTGAGTTCGCCGTAGCTCAGGCGCTGTTCGCCGAAAATCAGCGCCGGAGCGTCCGGGTGGTTGCGCACCTGCTCCTCGATCAGGCCTTGCACCGTGCGGTCGAGGGGGTAGCGAACCGCCGTCGCGTTCCAGTCGACGAGCATCCGCCGACGCTCGTCAGCCCCCAGTAAGGTGCATTGGGCCACAGGGCGATGCAGGTCCTGCACCAGGCTCTGCAACAGGTTGAGCCAGTGCTGGCCCATGCGCTCGATGGTGGCCGGCTCGAACAGATCCGTGGCGTAGGTCAGGGCCGCATGCAAGCCTTGCGGGCTGTCGACGGTGTCCAGGCTCAGATCGAACTGGGCGGTGCGCTGCGCCCAGCCCAGGGGCTCGACTGCCAGGCCGGGCAATCCATTGGCAAAGGCTGCATCGGTTTCGTTGCGATGGTTGAACATGGCCTGGAACAGCGGGCTGTGACTCAGGTTGCGCTGCGGCTGCAAGGCATCGACCAGTTGCTCGAACGGCAGGTCCTGATGCATCTGCGCCGCCATGGCGGTCTGCTTGAGCTGCTGCAGCAGCTCGGCGCCGGTCAGTTGGCTGTCGAACCGGGCTCGCAATACCTGGGTGTTGACGAAGAACCCGATCAACCGCTCGGTCTCCAGCCGCTGGCGGTTGGCGATCGGCACCCCGACGCGGATGTCGGATTGCCCACTGTAGCGTTGCAGCAGCGCCTGGAAAGCGCCGAGCAAGAGCACGAACAGGGTGACGTTTTCCCGTCGGGCCAGTGCCTTGAGGGCATCGCTCAACGAAGGATCGATCACGATCGGCAAACGCGCGCCACGCTGGCTTTGCTGCGCCGGACGCGGATGGTCGGTGGGCAACTCCAGCAGCGGCTGTTCGCCGCCCAACTGCTCGGTCCAGTAGGCCAGTTGGCGCTCCCGCTCGCCGGCGTCCATCCATTGCCGCTGCCAGATCGCATAGTCGGCGTACTGCACCGCCAAGGGAGGCAATTGCGCGGGCCGCTCCTCGACGAATGCCGAATACAGGCTCATCAGGTCATCGACCATCACCTGCAACGACCAGGCGTCGGCCACGATGTGATGCAGGGTCAGCACCAGGATGTGCTCCTGCTCGCCCAGCGCCAGCAGCGCCACGCGCAGCAACGCGTCGTTCAGGAGGTCGAACGGGCCTTGGGTCTGCTGTTCGAGGAACGCCTGGATGGCGGCCTCGTCCTCCCCGTCCAGGTGCCGCTCGACGACACTGACCTGGCCCTGTGGACGGATCACCTGGCAGGTGCGCCCGTCGTCTTCGACGAAAGCGGTGCGCAGGCTTTCGTGACGCTCCACCAGCGCTTCGAAGCTGCGACGCAAGGCGTCCTTGTCCAGCGTACCGCGCAGGCGCAAGGCGGTCGGGATATTGTAGGCGGTGCTGTCGGGGTCCATTTTCCACAGGAACCATTGGCGCTCCTGGGCAAACGACAGCGGCAGCGGCTTGTCACGTGGCACCGGCACCAGCGCGGGCGCCTGCGGGCCTTGGCCTGCGTCGAGGGCGCCGACGAAATCCTGCAACGTGCCGTGTTCGAACAGGCTGCGCAGCGGCACCTCGATGCCCAGCACCCGACGGACCCGGGACACCACCTGGGTGACCAGCAGCGAGTGACCGCCCAACTCGAAGAAGTTGTCTTGCAGCCCTACCCGTTCGAGCTTGAGCACTTGCTGCCAGATCTGCGCCACCTGTTGCTCGCGAAGGCTGCGGGGCGCCACGTAGGCCCTTTGCACCTCGCTGACATCCGGGGCCGGCAGCGCCTTGCGATCGACCTTGCCGTTGGGCGTCAACGGCAGCTGGGCCAGGAACACCAGGTGCGCCGGAACCATGTACTCGGGCAATTGCGCCTTGAGCGCGGCCTTGAGGGCGGTGCGCGCCGCGGCCTCGCCTTGCGGGTCGGGCATCGGACTGGCGGTGGGCACCACATAGGCCACCAGTTGCGAGCCGGTCGGGCCTTCATGGGCGATCACCACGGTTTCACGCACACTGTCCTGGGCCAGCAGCGCCGCTTCGATTTCCCCCAGCTCGATACGCAGGCCGCGGATCTTGACCTGATGGTCGATGCGGCCGATGTACTCCACCACGCCCTCGGCCCGATAGCGGGTCAGGTCGCCGGTGCGGTACAGCCGCTCGCCAGTGGTGGAGAATGGGTTCGGGACGAAACGCTCGGCCGTCAACGCCGGGCGCTGGAAGTAGCCACGGGCCAGGCCTTGGCCACCGATCAGCAGTTCACCCGGGGCGCCGGGCGGGTTGAGCGTCAGGTCGCTGCCGACGATGTACAGCGCAGTGTTGTCCAGGGGCTTGCCGAGGAACGGACGACTGTTGTCATGGCTCAAGGGATGCACCGCCGACCAGATGGTGGTCTCGGTCGGGCCGTAGAGGTTCCAGACCTTGGGCGAAAGCATCAGCAGCCGCTGCGCCAATTCCAGCGGCAATGCCTCGCCGCCGCAGAGGAAGGTGCGCCCCGCCAGTCGCGAAGCCTGTTCGTGGTCCAGCAGCATGCGCCAGCTCGAAGGCGTGGCTTGCAGCATGGTCACATCGTGCTGCCCCACCAGCGCCAGCACCGCCTCCGGGTCCTGGTGCACGTTCTGGCCGGTCAGCACCACGCTGGCCCCGGCCGACAGCGGCCCGTAGATCTCCAGGCCGAAAATGTCGAAGGAGAACGTGGTCAGCGACAGCATGCGGTCGCCAGCCGTCAGGCCGGGTTGGGCAATCATGCTGGTGACGAAGTTGCTCAATGCGCCATGGCGCACCATCACGCCCTTGGGTTTGCCGGTGGAGCCGGAGGTGTAGATCACGTAGGCCAGGTGTTCGGCACTCAGTGGCACCGCCGGGCAGGTGCCGGGAGCATCCTGTAGCGCCATGTCGGGCTGGTCCAGCAGCAGGGTCTGGAGGGTCGCCGGAATGGGCAACACCGCCTGCAGCCGGGCCTGGGTCAACAGCAGGCGGATGCCGCTGTCCTGGATCATGTAGGCCAGGCGATCCTCGGGATATGCCGGGTCCAACGGCACGTAGGCACCGCCGGCCTTGAGGATCGCCAGCAGGCCGACGATCATTTCGGCGCTGCGCTCCAGCGCGATGCCCACCGGCTGGTCAGGCGTCACGCCCAGGGCGACCAGGCGGTGGGCCAGCTGATTGGCCCGGGTGTCCAGTTGCTGGTAGGTCAGGGTTTGGCCATCGATGGTCAGGGCCAGCGCATCGGGGGACTGGCGGGCCTGTTCGGCGATGCGCTGGTGGACGCAGGTGGCCTGTGTCCCCTGCTCCACCACACGGTGCCATTGCCGTTGCATCAGGCGTTGCTGGTCGCTGTCGAGCAGCGGCAGCTCACCGATGCGTCGCTGCGGCGCGTCGACGATACCCTGCAGCAGGTTCTGCCAGTGCCGGACCAGACGCTCGATGGTCTGCGGCTCGAACAGGTCGGTGGCATAGGTCAGCTCGGCGGCGATTCCCTGCTCGGTTTCATACGTGCCCAAGGTCAGGTCGAATTGGGCTGTGCGTCCCTCCCACACCAGGTCTTCGATGCCCAGGCCCGGCAGGTGCAACTGCCGGCCCTGGGCATCGCCTGCGGTCTGATGGTTGAACATGACCTGGAAGATCGGGCTGTGGCTGAGGCTGCGCTCCGGTTGCAGTGCCTCGATCAACTGCTCGAACGGCAGGTCCTGATGCGCCTGGGCGGCCATGGCCGATTGCTTGACCTGGTCGAGCAGACGGTCGAACGGCAGTTGCCCGTCCACATGGGCGTTCAGCACCTGGGTGTTGACGAAGAAGCCGATCAGGCCTTCGGTCTCGACCCGGTTGCGGTTGGCCACCGGCACGCCGACGCGGATCTGCGGTTGGCCACTGTAGCGATGCAGCAAGGCCTGGAACGAGGCCAGCAACACCATGAACAGGCTGGCCCCTTGGCGCTGGGCCAGTTGCTTGAGTGCCGTCGCCAATTGCGGCGGCAGGTCCAGGTCCAGCCGTGCGCCGCGAAAGCTCTGTACGGGCGGGCGCGGATGATCGAGGGGCAATTCCAGCACCGGTTGCTCGCCGCCCAGGGTCCGGACCCAATAGGCCAACTGCCGCTCACGCTCGCCGGCTTCGAGCCAATGGCGTTGCCAGATCGCATAGTCGGCGTACTGCACGGGCAATTCCGGCAAGGCCAGCGGCGTGCCGACGGTGTCCGCCGCGTAGTGGCTCACCAGTTCATTGACCAGCACCTGCATCGACCAGCCATCGGCAATGATGTGGTGCTGGATCAGCGCCAGCACATGGTCGTCCTCGGCGATTTTCAACAGGGAAACCCGTAGCAGCGGCCCCAGGCGCAGATCGAACGGACGCGCGGTCTCGCGCTCGACGAAGGCCTTGAGGCTGTCCTCGAGGCTGGCGGTGGAGTCCGCGGGCAACGACTCGAGGCTGATGCGCAGCGGCAACTGCCGGTGGATCACCTGCACTGTCCGCTCGTCGCGCTCGATGAAGGTGGTGCGCAGGCTTTCATGGCGTTCCACCAGGGCGTTGAAGCTGCGCTCCAGGGCCGGTACATCCAACGGGCCCTTGAGGCGTAGCGCACTGGGGATGTGGTAGGCCGAGCTGTTGGGCTCCATTTGCCACAGGAACCATTGGCGCTCCTGGGCATAGGACAATGGAATATCCTCGAACCCGGAACGCACCTCGGGAATCGGCAGGTTGGCCGGCGAGACGCCCTCTTCGAGCATCTTTTCCAGGTACAGCCGGCGTTTGTCCAGGGGCAGAGTGATAAAGCGCTTGGCAATCCTCAAAGCAACACTCTTGTCCATCAGACTTCCTCCATTTCATCAAGCAGGGCTTCCAGCTTGTTCAGTTTCTGTTCATTGATCGGCCCGTCCCCGGTGTCCAGTTGCGCGACGAAATCCTGCAGGACGGGGTGCTGGAAAATCAGCTGCGGGGTCAGGGTCAACCCCAGTTCGAGAGCCATGCGCGAGACGGCGTTGACCGCCAGCAGCGAATGGCCGCCCAGCTCGAAGAAGTGATCGTTCAGACCCACGCGTTCCACGGTGAGCACCTGTGCCCAGATCGCCGCGACCTGTCGTTCCAGCTCGCTGACCGGGGCCACGTAGCCGGCTTGGGACAAGCCGGTCTCCACGGCCGGCAAGGCCTTGCGGTCGAGCTTGCCGTTCGGGGTCATGGGCAGTTGGTCGAGAAACAGCAGGTGGGCCGGGACCATGTAGTCGGGCAGATGCGCCTTGAGCCCGCCCTTGAGTCGGTCGCGCACTGCACGCAGGTCGTCGGCTTCCCGGTCCAGCGCAGGCGCCACCACATAGGCCACCAATTGCGGACCTCCCGGCGCGTCCTGGGCCAGGACGGCCACCTCGCGCACCCCCGGTTGAGCCAGCAGTCGCGCTTCGATTTCCCCCAGCTCGATGCGAAAGCCACGGATCTTCACCTGATGGTCGATGCGCCCCTGGTATTCGAGCACGCCATCGGCGCGGTAACGGCACAAGTCACCGGTGCGGTACAGGCGCTCGCCGGTGGTGGAGAACGGATTGGGCACGTACTTTTCGGCGGTCATCGCCGCTCGCCCGAGATAGCCACGGGTGATGCCCGCGCCGCTCAGGTACAGCTCCGCCGGTACTCCCTGGGGCACCGGTTGCAGACCGGCATCCAGCAGGTAGCTGGCCGTGTGCTTGAGGGGACGGCCGATATTCGCCGTGCCGTCGACGCAGCGCCGCGCCCAGGTGGAATAGGTGGTGTCTTCCGAAGGGCCGTAGAGATCGTAGACGTGTTCGACGCGGGTCGATTGATACAGCGCCTCCACCAGGCTCTGCTTCAGTGGCTCGCCCGCCAGGTTGATGATGCGCACGCCGGGCGGGATATCGCCGCTGCGTTGCAACGCGGCGATGGCCGATGGCACGGTGTTGACCAGGCGTACCTGATCCCGCGCCGGCAGCTGCGGCAGTTCCAGCGCATTGCGGGCGATGATCAGCGAGCCGCCGTTGGCCAGGGTCACGAACAGCTCCCATACCGACAGGTCGAAGCACACCGAAGTGCAAGCCAGCACGCCCTGGATGTCGTCGCGGCGATAGACCGACCTGGACCAGTCGATCAGCGCCAGCACGTTGCGATGGGCAATCGCCACGCCCTTGGGCTTGCCGGTGGAGCCGGAGGTGTAGATCACATAGGCGAGGTTGTCCGGAGTGACCCCGGTCGCCGGCGCATCCAGGGAATATTGCCCAAGCTCGATGCGGTCCAGCATCAGCACGGCGGTGTCGGCCGGAACTGTCAAGGTCACCGCCACGGCCTGCTCGGTCAGCAGCACGCGGGCACGGCTGTCGTCGAGCATGTAGGCCACGCGCTCGGCCGGATAATCCGGGTCCAGTGGCACGTAGGCGCCGCCGGCCTTGAGCACTGCCAGCAAGGCCACCAGCAAGTGTTCGGACCGCGGCATCGCCACGCCCACCCGCACTTCCGGGCCCACGCCCAGTTCGATGAGCTTGTGGGCCAGGCGATTGGCGCGGCTGTCCAGTTCGCTGTAGCTGAGACGGTTTTCGGCGAACGTCACCGCCAGGGCATCCGGCATGGCTTCGGCCTGGCGGGCGATCGCCTGATGGACGCACAGGGTTTGCTCGAACGGAGCGTCCACCGGGTTCCAGTCGTGGGTCAGGCGTTGATGCTCATCGAAGCCGAGCATGGACAACTGCCCCAGGCAGCGCTCGCCCTGGCCGGTCATCTGTCCGAGCAACTGAGCCAGGTGCGCCGCCAGGCGCACCACGGTGTCGGCCTGGAAACTGGCGCGCTGGTAGCTCATGTGCACCGACAACTGTCGATCCAGGCTCACCAGCAAGGTCAACGGATAGCTGGTCTGCTCCCGGGTGGCTGCCGGGCCGAAGCGCAGGCCTTGAGGCGCGCCCTGCTCCAGGGCCTGGGCGACCGGGTAGTTCTCGAACACCAGCAGGCTGTCGAACAGTGCGTCACCGCCCTGGCCGGCCCAGCGCTGGATGTCCAGCAATGCGGTGTGCTCGAATTCCCGCAGCGCCAGGTTCTGCCCTTGCACCGCTTGCAGCCAACTGTCCAGGGACTGTTCGGCCCGTGGGCTGGCAATGACCGGCAAGGTGTTGATGAACAGGCCGATCTGCTGCTCGATACCGGGCAAGTCCGCCGGGCGACCGGCCACCGTCGCGCCAAAGGCCACGGTGTCCTTGCCGGTGTAGCGCTGCAACAGCAGCAGCCACGCCGCCTGCACCAGGGTGTTGACGGTGACTTTCGAGGCCCGGGCGAAGGTTTCCAGGCGTCGGGTCAACCCTTCGTCCAGCACTTGCACATGGTCGCCGTAACCGATGCCGGTCTCAGCCGGGCGGGCCATGGCGTCGGCCAGGCGCGTCGGAGCGTCCAGGCGCTTGAGCGCAGGCATCCAGAACGCCTGGCTGGCGGCGCCATCCTGGCGTTGCAGCCAGGCGATGTAGTCCCGATAGCGGCTGCCCTGCACGGCGACGTGATTGCCGCTGTAGCGTTGCAGCACCTCGCCGAGCAACTGCGAGTTGCTCCAGCCATCCATCAGGATGTGGTGATGGGTATAGATCAGGTGGTAGCGCTGCTCATCGAGACGCGCGATGGTCAATCGCAACAGGGCCGCAGAGTCCAGGGCCAGTTGTCGGCATTCGGCATCGGCCAGCGCCAGCAAGGTTTCATCGCGCTGCGGATCGCCTTGCAGGTCATGCAGGCGGTAGGGCAGTTCCAGGTGCTTGCTGACCAATTGCACTGGCTCCGGCAGGTCCCCCTGCCAGACGAAGCGCGTACGCAGGATGTCGTGGGCATCCACCGCCGCCTGCCAGGCCTGCCGGAAGCGCTCCGGGTCCAACCCTTCGACGTCCAGGCGCAACTGGTTGATGTAGTCGCCGCTGGCCTCGCCATAGACGCTGTGGAACAGCATCCCCTGCTGCATCGGCGACAGTGGGTAGAGGTCGGCGATCTGCGTCATCGCCACCGGCAGCCCGTCCAGTTGCCATTGGCTCAGGCTGGCCAGGGGGAAGTCCGACGGCGTCACGCCGCCCTGCCCGCCCTGACAGCAATGCTCGATCAGCCCTTGCAGCTCGCGGGTGTAATCGTCCGCCAGGGCCTGGATGGTGGCCGGGTCGAACACCTCGCGGCTGAAGGTCCAGCCCAGGTTCAGTTCACCGCCGAATACCTGGCCATTGAGCGCCAGGAGGTTGGACAACGGCGCTTGCGGGTCCAGCTCGTCCCCGGCCCCTTCGCTGGCCGGTACGAACAGGGCACCGTCGGCCTCGTCGAAACTGGCATCGAACTGGCCCAGGTAGTTGAAGGTCAGGCGCGGTGTCGGCAGCGCGGCCAGGATCGCCCGCGCCGAGTCATCCCCCAGTCGGGCCAGGGCACCGAATCCCATGCCCTTGTTCGGGATCGCCCGCAGTTGCTCCTTGATCTGTTTGAGGGAACTGCCCAGGTCGGCCGTCGGGGTGAGCCTGGCCGGGTACAGGCTGGTGAACCAGCCGACGGTGCGGGTCAGGTCGACATCGTCGAACAGGGCTTCACGGCCGTGACCTTCGAGCTGGACCAGGGCGCTGTCGCTTCCGGTCCAGCGCACCATGACCCGGGCCAGGGCGGTGAGCAGCAGGTCGTTGACCTGGGTGCGATAGGCCTGGGGCGCCTCCTGCAGCAATCGACGGGTCAACGACGCGTCGAGTCGGGTGCGCACCGTCAACGCGAGACGCTCCTGCTGGCCGCCCAGTGGATTGTCCATCGGCAATTGCCCGTCGACACCCTCCAGACAGGCCTGCCAATACGCCAGTTCCTCCTGCAAGGCGGCGCTGCGCGCATAGTCCTGCAGACGCTCGGCCCACACCCGGGCCGAAGTGGTTTTCGCCGGCAGCCGCACCTGTTGGCCGGTGGACAACTGGCGATAGGCGTCTTGCAGGTCTTCGAAGAGGATGCGCCAGGACACACCGTCCACCACCAAATGGTGGATCACCACCAACAGCCGCTGGCTGCCATCGGCCAGATTGGCCAGCACGGCCCGCAACAACGGACCGTCCTGCAGGTCGAGGCTGCGCTGTGCCTGGTTGGCGATGTCGTGCAATGCATCGGCATCCGGCGCATCCACGACCCAGAGCAGGTCAGCGCAAGGGCTGGCCGGCGAGCGGTAATGTGCCGTCCATCCCGCCTGCCCGGGGGTGAAACTCAAGCGCAGGCCATCGTGATGCACCCGCAGCGCGTCCAGGGCCTGCTCCAGCAACCGGGGATCGAGGCTTTCTGTGGGCTTGAGCATCACCGCCTGGTTCCAGTGCTGACGCTCGGGGATCGCCTGTTCGAAGAACAGCCGTTGTACCGGCAACAGCGGCAGTTCGCCGACCACCGGTCCCTGATCGATGACCGGGCCAGCCTGGCCCGAGCGCGCCACGCTCGCCAGCGCCTCGATGGTCTGGTGCTGGAACAGATCCTTCGGGGTGAAGTGGATGCCGGCCTGACGGGCGCGGCTGACCACCTGGATCGAGACGATGGAATCGCCCCCCAGTTCGAAGAAGTTATCCCGCAGCCCTACCTGCCCGAGCTTGAGCACATCCTGCCAGATGGACGCCAGGTGTTGTTCCAGGGTGCTGCGCGGCGCTACGTAATCCTGCTGCAATTGGCTGACGTCAGGCTTGGGCAGGTTCTTGCGGTCAAACTTGCCGTTGGGCGTTAGTGGCAAGCGCTCCAGCAGTAGCAGATAGGCCGGGACCATGTGCGCCGGCAAGGTGGCCTGGAGCTGCTCGCGCAGTTGCTCGGCGAACGCCGGGCGCCGGGCCGCGGACTCATCGGCCACGACATAGGCCACCAGGCGCTTGCCGCTGCCGGCGGTGCCTTCCTGGGCCACCACCACGGCTTCGCGCACGCCGTCCAGGGCTTGCAGGCTGGCTTCGACTTCGCCCAGCTCGATGCGGAACCCGCGAATCTTCACCTGGTTGTCGATGCGGTCCAGGTAATCGAAGGTGCCGTCGGCGCGCTGGCGCACCAGGTCACCGGTGCGGTAGAGCAAACCGCCGTTGCTGAACGGATCGGCGACGAAGCGCTCGGCCGTGAGCCCCGGGCGATTCAGGTATCCCCGGGCCAGGCCCGTGCCGCCCAGGTACAGCTCACCGGCCATGCCCTGGGGTAGCAGGTTGAGGTCGGCGTCCAGCACATAGGCACTGCGATCACCGATGCGGCTGCCGATCGGCGCATAGGCCGCACCGCAGGCCACGTCGCGGCCGGCCTTCCAGATCAGCGGCGTGACCACGGTTTCGGTGGGGCCGTAGCCATTGATGATGAAGTCCGGGTCTAGGGCGCGCTTGACCCGTTCGAAACTGGCGTTGGGCACCGCATCGCCGCCGAAGCAGTAGATCCGCACTGTCGGCGGGTTGCCCTCGCGCTCGGCATGCTCGGCCAGTTGTTGCAGGTACACCGGCGGAAACGCCACCACGGTCACGCCGTGTTCGCGCATCGCGTGACAGGTCTGCTCCGGCGTCCACAGGCTGTCGTCGCGAATCAGCAGCGAAGCGCCATGGGTCAGGCTGGTGAGCCAGCGCTCATGGGCGCCGTCGAAGGCGAAGGACATGAAGTGGAATTCGCAATCGCTGTCACGCATTTCATAGCGCTCGCCGATGGCCTGGCAATGCATCGCCAGCGGGCCATGGGCCACGCTCACGCCCTTGGGGTTACCGGTGGAACCGGAGGTGTAGATCACGTAGGCCAGGTTCTGCGGATCGACCTGGACATCGGGCGCATCGAGGGGTTGCTGACGCAGGTCCAGGCTGTCGAGTTCCAGCACCTGGGCGGCCCCCTCAAGCGGCAGCTGCGCCGACACCCGCGAATCGGTCAGCAACAGCGCCAGCCCCGAATCCTCGATCAGGTATGCCAGGCGTTCGCGGGGGTAGCTGGTATCCAGCGGCACGTAGGCGGCGCCGGCCTTGAGCACCGCCAGCAACGCGACGATCACCCCTTCGCTGCGCGGCAGGGCCACGCCGACGCGGGTTTCCGGGCCGACGCCGCGGGCGATCAGGGCATGGGCCAGTTGATTGGCTCGACGGTCGATGTCGCCATAGCTGAACCGTTGCCCGTTGAAGATCGCCGCCGTGGCGTGGGGCTTCAGCGCCGCCAAGCGGGCGATGCGCTGATGCACGGCGATGTCGGTCGGGTATGGCTGCCGATGGTTGGCGGCCTGTTGCCGGGCCTGTTCCCCGGCGTCCACCAGGGCGATCTGTCCCAGGTTGCGGGTCGCCGATTCGGCGAAGGTTTCCAACAGGTGCATCAGGTGACGACTGATCTGGTCGATGGTCGCCGGGCTGAAATGCGCCTGGTCGAAGCTGTAGTGCAGCGCCAGGGTCTGGCCGAGGGTCACGGCGACGCTCAGTGGGTAATGGGTCTGCTCCAGGTGAGCGACCTCGCCGAACACCAGCCCTTGTCCGGCGCTGTCCTGCAGGGCCTGGGCAACCGGATAGTTTTCGAACACCAGGATGTTGTCGAACAGCGCCTTGCCGCCTTGCCCGGCCCAGCGCTGGATATCCGCCAGTGGCGTGTGCTCGAACTCCCGCAGGCCCAGGTTCTGCGCCTGTACCGCTTGCAGCCAGGCCCCGACGGATTGATCCGGACGCGGCGCGGCGATCACCGGCAGGGTGTTGATGAACAACCCGACCTGTTGCTCGATGCCCGGCAGATCCGCCGGACGCCCGGCCACGGTGGCACCGAAGGCCACGCTGTCGTGGCCGGTGTAGCGTTGCAGCAGCAACAGCCACGCCGCTTGCACCAAGGTGTTGAGGGTGACTTTCTGCTGGCGGACAAAGCGCTCCAGCACCTGGGTGCGCGGGGCATCGAGGGTCTGGAACAGGTCGCCGTGCCCGCGCTGGCTGTCGCTGCCAGAGGTGGCCCGGGCCAGTCGGGTCGGTTCTTGCAGGGTGGCCAGTTGCGCCGTCCAGTAGTCCTTGCCGAGTTGCTCGTCCTGACGCTGCAGCCAGGCGATGTAGTCGCGGTATCGCCCTGTGACGCTGGCCGAGGCGTGGCCGTTGTAGCGTTGCATCACTTCGCCGAGCAGCTGCGCATTGCTCCAGCCGTCCATCAGAATGTGGTGATGGGTGTAGATGAAATGCCATTGCCCGGCACCGGTCTGCACCAGCACCAGCCGTAACAGCGGTGCCTGGCTCAGGTCGAAGCCTTTGGCCCGCTCGTCTTCGGCCAGCGCGGCAAGGGCCTGCGCCTGGTCGGCACGCTCACGCCAGTCCAGCACGGTGAACGGCACCGGCAGGTGCCTGTGGACGATTTGCAACGGCTGCTGCAGGTCGCCCTGCCAGACGAAGCCGCTGCGCAGGATGTCCTGGGCATCAATGCACGCCTGCCATGCCGCGCGGAAGCGCTCCACCTCCAGGCCTTGCACATCCACCCGCAGCTGGTTGACGTATTCGCCCGCGGCCTGCTCGTAGAGGGTGTGGAACAGCAGCCCCTGCTGCATCGGCGACAGCGGGTACAGGTCGTCGAGCTGGCCGGTCGGCACGGGCAGCCCATCGAGCTGCGCCTGGGTGATGCGGGCCATGGGGAAATCCGAGGGCGTGGCTTGCGGCACGGCCAGGTTGGCACAATGTTCGATCAGCGTCGTGAGTTCGAGGGCGTATCGATCCACCAGTCGCTGCACGGTGGCGCTGTCGAACATCTCACGGCTGTACCCCCAGCTCATGGTCAGCTCGCCGCCGTACACCTGCCCTTCCACGGTCAACCAGTTGGCCAGGGGCGCCGTGGGGTCCTGGGCGATGCCACTGCCTTCGCTGGACGGCTCGAACAGCGCCGATTCGTCGAACTGTCGGTCGAACTGGCCCAGGTAATTGAACGTGATGCGCGCCGGTGGCAGGTCGGCCAGCTCGGCTCGCACCTGGGGCGCAGCCAGATGGCGCAACACGCCATAGCCCAGGCCCTTGTCGGGAACGCTGCGCAATTGTTCCTTGATCGCCTTGATGGAAGCGCCGAGGTCGTCGGCGGCGGTCAGGTTCACGGCGAACAGACTCGTGAACCAACCGACCGTTCGGGTCAGGTCGATGTCATCGAACAGGTCTTCGCGGCCATGGCCTTCCAGCTCCACCAGCGTACCCGGCTGCCCGCTCCAACCGCTGACGGTGCGAGCCAGCGCGGTCAGCAGCAGATCGTTGACCTGGGTGCGATACGCCGCTGGTGCCTGTTGCAGCAATTGCCGGGTCAGCCCGGCGTCCAGGCGCCATTGGATCCTGGCGCCATGGGCGTTTTCCAGGCTGCCTTGCGGACGCTCGCATGGCAGGTCCTGCGCGCCCTGGTGCTGGGCTTTCCAATAGGCCAACTGGTCGTCGAAACGCGACGCTTCGGCGCTCAGGCGCTCGGTCCAGCCCTGGAACGCACTGGTCTTGGCCGGCAACGTCACACCGCCACCCGCCGCCAACTGCTCGTAGGCCTGCTGCAAATCTTCCAGCAATACACGCCATGACACGCCGTCCACCACCAAATGATGGATGACCAGCGCCAGCCGCTGGCTGCCATCGGCCAGGCTGACCAGCATCGCCCGCATCAGCGGCCCATCCCGCAGGCAAAGACTGCGCTGCGCTTCGTCGCACAGCGCGCCCAGTTGTTCGACCGATTGCGCATCGCGCAGCCACAGGCCAGCGCCTTGCAGCAGCGGCCCATGGTTCTGTCGCCAGCCGTCCGCGTCTTCGACGAAGCGCAGGCGCAAGGCGTCGTGGTGATTGATGACGCAGGTCAGCGCCGCGTCGAGTCGCTGCGCGTCCAAGGGCTCGCGCGGGCTGAGCAGCAACGACTGGTTCCAGTGCGCTCGGTCCTGCATCGGCTGCGCGAAGAACCGATGCTGGATCGGTCCGAGCAGGGCTTGGCCGGTGACCGGCCCCTGGTCCACGGCATTGTGATGCTCGACGCTGGCCACCAGCGCCAGGCTGCGCACGGTCTGGTGCTGGAACAGATCGCGTGGATTGAGGTGGATACCGAGCTGTCGCGCACGGCTCACCACCTGGATGGAGATGATCGAATCACCGCCCAGTTCGAAGAAATTGTCTTCCAGGCCGACCCGCTCCAGCCCCAGAACGTCCTGCCATATGCCGGCCAGCGCAATCTGCAGCGCATCCTGAGGAGCGACGAACGCTTGCTGCGGCGCGGCATCCGGTTGCGGCAGGGCCTTGCGATCCAGTTTGCCGTTGGCGGTCACCGGCAGCCTGGCCAGGGGCATCAGGTAGGTCGGGACCATGTATTCCGGCAGGCTGCCCAGCAGCCAGGCCTTGACGTCCTGTTGCCACTGCTCGGGCGGCTGGGGGTTTTCCAGCACCACATAGCCCACCAGGTGCTTGCCGTCCTGCACCAGCACCACCGCCTCGCGCACCAGCGGGTGTTGCACCAGCCGGGTCTCGATTTCACCCAGCTCGATGCGCAGGCCACGCAGCTTGACCTGATGGTCGAGGCGGCCAAGGTATTCGATCACGCCGTCGGCACGCTGGCGCACGCGATCACCGGTACGGTACAGGCGCTCGCCGGCATGGAACGGGCACGGTACAAAGCGCTCGGCGGTCAATGCCGGGCGCCGGTGATAACCGCGCGCCAACCCCGCCCCGCCCAGGTACAACTCACCGGACACACCCCACGGCACCGGTTTCAGCTGGGCGTCGAGCACATGGGTGCGCAGGTTGGCGATCGGCTGCCCGATCGGCACACAATCGGCGTCTTCGTCGACACACGTCCAGTGGGTCACGTCGATTGCCGCTTCGGTCGGACCGTACAGATTGTAGAGCCCGGCGTTCGGCAGCTTGGCGAAGACCTGATGCTGGGCATCCAGGGGCAAGGCTTCACCGCTGCAGACGATGCGCTTGAGCCCGGTACAGGTTTCCACGCCGGGCTCGTGGATAAACGCTTGCAGCATCGACGGCACGAAGTGCAGCGTGCTGATGCCGTGACGGTTGATGCTGTCGATCAGTTGCAGCGGGTCGCGATGGGCTCCCGACGCGGCCATCACCAGCCGGGCGCCGGTCATCAGGGGCCAGAAGAATTCCCATACCGACACGTCGAAACTGAACGGTGTCTTCTGCAACACCGCATCGCTGCCGTCCAGGCTGTAGGCCTGTTGCATCCAGCACAGACGGTTGACCAGCGCGGCATGGCTGTTACCCGCGCCCTTGGGCCGGCCGGTGGAACCGGAGGTATAGATCACATAGGCCAGGCTCAACGGATCGACCACCACCTCGGGGCGGCGTTCGCTGTAGGCGTCGAGCCAGCCGGCCGGCTGATCAAGCAGGATCACGCTGACGTCATCGGTGGGCAGTGCCGCCGACAGCGAACCCTGGGTCAGCAGCAAGGCGATGCCACTGTCCTGGATCATGTAGGCCAGGCGCTCCTGCGGGTATTCCGGGTCCAGTGGCACATAGGCGCCGCCAGCCTTGTGGATCGCCAGCAAGCCGACAACCATTTCCACCGAGCGCTCGACACAGATCCCCACCAGGCTGTCCGCCTGTACGCCTTGCGCCATCAGCAGGTGGGCCAGTTGGTTGGCACGGGCGTCGAGCTGGGCGTAGGTCAGGCTGTGCTCGCCGCAAGACACCGCCACGGCCTGCGGAGTGCGCGCCACCTGGGCTTCGATCAGCCGATGCATGCACCGGTCGGTGGGGTAGCGCTGGGCAGTGGTGTTCCAGTCGTGCACCAGGACCTGGTGCTCGTCGGCATCGAGCAGGGGCAATTCGCCGATGCGCTGCGATGGATCGACCACCATCGCCGCCAGCAGACGCAGCCAGTGCCGCGCCATGCGCGCGATGGTCGGTGCTTCGAACAGGTCATTGGCGTAGGTCAGCGCGGCGTGCAGCTTGCCGGCCTTCTCGAAGGTGTCCAGGGTCAGGTCGAACTGGGTGGTGCGGCCCTGCCAGTCGATCATGCCCAGCTCCAGCCCGGATGCCGTGCTGATGCGGGTGACGTCGGCCACCTGCGGCTGATGGTTGTACATCACCTGGAACAGTGGCGTATGGCTGAGGCTGCGCTCCAGCTTCAAGGCTTCTACCAGGCGTTCGAACGGCAGGTCCTGATGGGCCTGGGCGCCGAGGGCGGCCTCTTTGACGGCCCGCAGAAGATCGACCACCCGTGTCTGCCCGTCGAGCTCGGTACGCAGCACCTGGGTGTTGACGAAAAAGCCGATCAGGCCTTCGATTTCATCGCGATTGCGATTGGCGATGGGCACGCCGACACGGATATCGCACTGGCCGCTGTAGCGATGCAACAGCACATTGAACGCGCCGAGCAAGAGCATGAACAACGTCACGCCATGCTGCTGGGCTGTGCTGCGCAGCTGCTCGGCCAAGGCGCCGTCGATGGCGAATTCATGACGGCTGCCACGGTAGCTCGGCATGGCCGGGCGGGAGTGATCGGTGGGCAATTCCAGTACCGGATGCTCATCCCCCAGTTGCGCCTGCCAGTATTCCAGTTGCCGTGCCTGTTCGCCCGCTTCGAGCCAGCGGCGCTGCCACAGGGCATAGTCGCTGTACTGGATCGGCAACGGTGCGAGTTGCGGTGGCTGCCCCGCTTCATGCGCGTCATAGCAGCGAATGAATTCATCGATCAGCACGTTCATCGACCAACCGTCGGAGACGATGTGATGCAAGGTCAGCAGCAATACATGCTCCTGCTCGCCAAGCTTGAGCAGCTTGACCCGCAACAGCGGCCCGACCGCCAGATCGAACGGCAGCAGCGACTGTCGTTGCGCCGCCTCGGCCACCGCATGTTCGCGCTCGGCGGTCGCCAACGCGCTGAAATCCTCTTGCTCGATCACCAGTGGCGCGGTCATGGGCACTTGCAGGAGGCTGTCGTCGGCCTGGCGCTGGAACACCGTGCGCAGGGTTTCATGACGAGCCATCAGGCTGGCGAAGGCCTGCTCCAGCGCCGACAGGCTCAACGCGCCCTTGAGCCGCACCGCGCCGGGCAGGTTGTAGGCACCGCTGTGAGGGTCCAGCTGCCAGAGAAACCACATGCGCTGCTGGGCATAGGACAAGGCCTGGCGATCTTCGGCCTCGACGCCCTGGGGGATGGGGAAGCCGCTGAACTGCACGCCCTCCTTGTCCAACGCTGCCAGGAACATCCGGCGCTTTTCCAGGGGCAACCCGATAAACCGGCGAGCAAGTTTCAAGGCGTCTTCAGCATTCATTTCTGGGTATCCGGAATCAGTGGGCACAAGGCACAAAGGCAAGTCGTCCCTATAAAACGAATGCAGACCGGAAAAATTAGCGTTTGAGAATTTGTGTCAGGAAGAGCATCCCGACGTGCAATAGACCGCCCACAGTGTGGCGAGGGGATTGATTCCTGCGGGCCTGCGCAGCCCCGCGGGAAAATCCCCTCGCCACACAGCAGGTTATGGGTGCATCAGCGCGTCAGGCGCTGATCGCCAGGCCATGGCGCCGGTGATGCACGCTCAACTGATCCTTGATCAGCCGCAGCACCCGGGCCTCGTGTTCGTGGATGAAGAAGTGACCGCCGGCCAGCATGTCCACCGAAAAACTGCCCGAGGTTTCCCGGCGCCAGCCGATCAGTTGTTCGGTATTGGCTTTGTCCGTGGTGCCTCCCAGCACATGCACCGGGCAGTTGAGGGGCGGCCGGATCCTGGGCTGGAAATGCCCGCACATGAGGAAGTCCGCGCGCAGGACCGGCAACGTCAGCGCCATCAGCTCTTCGTTGGCCAACACCTCTTCGCTGGTGCCGTTGAGGGTGCGCAGTTGCTCGATCAGCTCGGCATCGGTTTTCGGCTCGGCGAAACCACGATCGTAATCGGCCCGCATCGTTGGCGCGGCAGTGCCCGAGGCAAACAGCGCCACCGGCTCGGCGCAGCCCAGCTCACGCAAGGCGTGGGCGATTTCACAAGCCAGCAGCGCCCCCAGGCTGTGACCGAACAAGGCGTAGGGCGCCTGGAGCGTCGGCAGCAGTTCCCGCGCCAGTTGCAGCGCCAACGGGCCCATGTCGGTGTGCAACGGCTCGTCGAAACGCGCCCCGCGCCCCGGCAGCTCCACCGGCCGCACCTGCAGCCACTGGGGCAACTTGCGTCGCCAGCGGTTGTAAACCATCGCGCTGGCGCCCGAGTAAGGCAGGCACAGCAAGGTCAGTTGGGTCACAGCGGTTTTCTCCGAGCGGTGGTGTATGGAAGATAACGAAGTGGCAAGGCAATGAATTAGTCGAATGCACCGTCGACGCGCCATCTTACTATCGGCTGCCCTTATACTGGCGGGCATCCTGTCCAGGCTCTGTACGAAAAGCCTTGATACTCGTTCAGGCTGCGTTGAGAACAACCTCGCAATGCTCATGCATTCTGCGCTTGCCCGGCTGCTTTCGCCTTGCCTGACCTCGTCTCAAAACTTTCGTACAGAGCCTGGCCCACCGAAAAGGAGCCCGTCATGAGCTGGTCCGCCAAGCAATATGTCACCTTCGAACAGGAACGCACCCGTCCGGCCCGAGACCTGCTGGCCGCCATCGCGAGCATGGCGCCCCGCTCGGTGATCGACCTGGGATGCGGCCCCGGCAATTCCACCGAACTGCTGGTGCAGCAGTTCGACGGCGCGACGGTGCGGGGCCTGGACAGTTCCGCCGACATGATCGCCGCCGCTCGCCAACGCTTGCCCGACGTGGCGTTCGAAGTGGCGGACATCGGTCAATGGCAGGAGCCCGGGCCGTTCGACGTGATCTTCGCCAATGCCGTGCTGCAATGGCTGCCCGACCATGCCCGCCTGCTCCCCGCGCTGGTGGACAAACTGGCGCCCGGAGGCAGCCTGGCGGTCCAGATGCCCGATACCCTGCACCAGCCATCCCACCGCCTGATGCGCGAAATCGCCGCCAGCGGCCCCTGGGCCAGCCAACTGGCCGGGGCGGCCGATACCCGTACCGAGGTGGAAGACGCCAGCACCTACTACTCGATCCTCAAGCCCCACTGCGCCCGTGTCGATGTGTGGCGCACCACCTACCACCATCCGTTGGCCGGCGGTGCCGCCGGGGTGGTGGAATGGTTCAAGGGCAGTGGCTTGCGGCCGTTTCTCGATCCCCTGGACGAAGCCCAGCGCGCCCGATACCTGGAGCAATACCTGAAGGCGATCGAACAGGCCTACCCCGCCCTGGAAGATGGCACGGTGCTGCTGCCGTTCCCCCGGGTGTTCATGGTTGCCACGCGTTAAAACCGTGTGGCTGATTCCCGCAGACAAATGAACCATACGGGCCACCAGGGCTTGTACGAAAAGTACAAAGCCCTGGGCGCTGGTCGGCGGTGAGGGGCTAAATTTCTGTTCCGGCCCCTCGTTACCTGCCAAGACCAAAACCCACAAGAGTGACCGCCGTGGACCTGCAAACCATCCTGGGCAAACTGTTCGCCAATGCCGGCGCCGTTGGTATCGAAGGCGTTTTCCAATTCGTGTTCGGGCCTCATCAGGCGTACTGGTCCGAGGTCAAGGCCAGCAGTCGCACCCAGGCCGGCCACCACGCCAGTCCCGACGTGACCATCGAGGTCGCGGAAAAAGACTTCCTCGGGATCATGGCCGGCATGGCCAATGTCGAGGAGCTGTTCGCCAGCGGCCGCCTGAAGATCGGCGGCAACATGGGCCTGGCGACCCTGCTGCCGCAGATCATCGACCATGCCCGGCATGGGGGTGGCGTGGTAGAAAAAGTCGACATGAACAAGCGCTACCCCACCCCACCGCGCTTCAGCGAAAAACTCACCGCCAGCCTGCCCACCCAACGCACCGTGGAGCGGCGCCCGCGCAGCGATCTGTCGGTGCAGGAGTTCCAGTCGCGCTACCTGCCCCACGGCATCCCGGTGGTCATCAGCGATGCGTTGCGGGACTGGCCGCTGTTCAAGCTCAGCCGCGAAGAGTCCCTGGTGCACTTCGCCGAGCTGCAAGGCATCACCCGCCACGGCGACTACGTGAAGAAAACCTTTTCCACCGAACGGGACTTTCGCTCCACCTCCATGGCCGATTTCATTGCCTCCCTGGACAACCCGGCCCCCAGGAGCGCCGACGGCGAACCGCCGGCCTACATGGGCAACAACATCCTGCCGGCGCAACTGATGGAGCAGATCAAGTACCCGCCCTACTTCGATTCGTCGCTGTTCATCCCGCCGCGCATCTGGATCGGCCCCAAGGGCACCCTGACGCCCCTGCACCGGGACGACACCGACAACCTGTTCGCCCAGGTCTGGGGTCGCAAGCGCTTCATCCTCGCCGCCCCCCACCATCGCGAGGCCCTGGGCACCTGGTCGACGGCTCCCCAGGGCGGCCTGGACGGCTGTGACTTCAACCCGGATGCGCCAGACTACCAACGTTTTCCCGCCGCCCGGGACGTGACGTTCATGCGGATCACCCTGGAGGCCGGGGACCTGCTGTTCCTGCCCGAGGGCTGGTTCCACCAGGTGGAGTCGGTGTCTACCTCACTGTCGGTGAACTTCTGGGTGAACTCCGGAAGGGGCTGGTAAGGCCGAAGTTGAACACCGTCCTGTGGCGAGGGGATTTATCCCCGTTGGGCTGCCTAGCAGCCCCAGGATCTCCAATCCGACTCTTGCTGATACACCGAGTTGGCTGGTTTTAGGGCCGCTTCGCAAGCCCAGCGGGAATAGATCCCCTCGCCACCCATTCTTCCGTTCATCAGTGTTTCACGTCATCGTGAAGATCGCTTCACCCAAGTGAACTCTGCACTCCTCCCGTCAGTCAGCAGGTAAGGCCCTCACTTCAAGGTGCTAGACCATGCAGATATCTCTCGCCCGACAAGTCGCCCTCGTCACCGGCGCCAGCTCCGGCATCGGCGCAGGTTCGGCCAGGGCCTTGGCGGCGGCCGGTGCCGCCGTGGTGCTCAATTATCATTCCAGTGCGGGACCGGCCAGGGAACTGGCCGAGGAAATCAACGACAGCGGCGGTCGTGCCATCGCCCTCGGCGCCGACGTGGCGAAAGAGGACCAGGTCGAACGGCTGTTCGCCCAGGCCCTGGAGACGTTCGGTGCCCTGGACATCCTGGTCGCCAATTCCGGCCTGCAGAAAGATGCCGCCGCCGTCGACATGAGCCTTGAGGACTGGAACACCGTGATCGGTGTCAACCTCACCGGCCAGTTCCTCTGCGCCCGCGCCGCCCTGAGGATTTTCAACCGCCAGGGCATTCGCCAGGGCGTATCCCGCGCCGCCGGCAAGATTATCCACATGAGTTCGGTGCATCAGCGCATCCCCTGGGCCGGGCACGTCAATTACGCAGCCTCCAAGGGCGGCATCGATCAATTGATGCAGACCCTGGCCCAGGAAACCAGCCACCAGCGCATCCGCATCAACGGCATTGCTCCCGGCGCCATCCGCACGGCCATCAACCGTGAAGCCACCGAGGGTGAACAGGAGCAAAGGCTGCTGGAGCTGATTCCCTATGGACGCGTCGGCGAAGTGGACGACGTGGCCAACGCGGTGGTCTGGCTGGCGTCGGACCTGTCCGATTACGTGGTGGGTACCACATTGTTCATCGATGGCGGGATGAGCCTTTATCCGGGGTTCCGTGACAATGGCTGAGCATGACGAACCCCAGAGCCCCATCGAGAATCACGGCATCATCGGCGACATGCGCACCGCCGCGCTGGTCAATGACCGAGGCAGCGTCGATTTTTTCTGTTGGCCGGAATTCGACAGCCCGTCGATCTTCTGCTCGCTGCTGGACACGCCCCAGGCCGGCATCTTCCAGCTCGCTCCAGACCTGCCCCAGGCGCGTCGACAACAGATCTACCTGCCCGACACCAATGTGCTGCAGACCCGTTGGCTGAGCGACGGCGTGGTGGTGGAGATCACCGACGTGCTGCCCATCGCAGACAGCGAAGACGATCTGCCGGTGCTGATGCGCAAGGTCCATATGGCGGTGGGCCGCGCGACGTTTCGCATGCGCTGCGCGGTGCGCCACGACTATGCCCGGGCCGCCACCGAGGCACGCCAGGACGGCCCCCATATCTGTTTCGAGGCGCCGGGACAACCGAGCCTGCGCCTGTGTTCGGACCAGGCCATGGCCCTGGATGGCAACGCAGCGGTGGCCGGGTTCACCCTGCAGGAAGGCCAGAGCGCCGAATTCCTGCTGGGGGGCATCGACGACCCCAGGCTCACCGACGACGTCAGCGCACTGTGCCTGGAACGGACCCTGGCGTTCTGGCGCAGCTGGATCGGCCAATCCAACTATCGAGGGCGCTGGCGGGAGATGGTCAACCGCTCGGCCCTCACCCTCAAGTTGCTGACCTCGCGCAAACATGGCGCCATCCTGGCCGCCGCCACTTTCGGGCTGCCGGAAAGCCGGGGCGGCGAGCGCAATTGGGATTACCGTTACACCTGGATCCGCGACGCCTCGTTCACGGTCTATGCGTTCATGCGCCTGGGCTTCGTCGAAGAAGCCAATGCCTACATGCGTTTCCTGCGAAACCGGGTCAGCGACTGCTGCGAGCAGCCGACCAAACTCAACATCCTCTACGGCCTCGACGGCCGGCAGGAACTGCCGGAAAGTGAACTGCCGCAGCTGAGCGGCTTCGGCCAGGCGCAACCGGTGCGCATTGGCAACCTCGCCTACCAGCAAGTGCAATTGGATATCTTTGGCGAGCTGATGGATGCGGTGTAC
The DNA here is from genome assembly GCF_900156465.1 of Pseudomonas sp. 7SR1. Lineage (NCBI taxonomy): Bacteria > Pseudomonadati > Pseudomonadota > Gammaproteobacteria > Pseudomonadales > Pseudomonadaceae > Pseudomonas > Pseudomonas sp. 7SR1. The sequence goes on along the minus strand of NZ_LT707064.1, from coordinate 3,436,568 downwards.
CTGGTCAACAAATACGGCGAGGCCATTTCCCATGAAGGTTGGAAACACACCGTCGACGTGATCGACCAGGTGTGCAGCATCTGGCAGGAAAAGGACGTAGGCATCTGGGAGATGCGCGGCGACAAGCAGCATTTCCTGCACTCGCGGCTGATGTGCTGGGTGGCCGTCGACCGCGGCATCCGCCTGGCGGTCAAGCGTTCCCTGCCTGCGCCGTTCAGCCGCTGGGACGAGACTCGCCAAGCCATCTACCAGGACATCTGGACGCATTTCTGGGACGACGAACGCCAGCATTTCGTCCAGCGCCTGGGCAGCACGGCGGTCGATGGTTCAATGCTGCTGATGCCACTGGTGCGTTTCGTCAGCGCCCGCGATCCGCGCTGGCTCGCCACCCTGGACGCCATCGAAAAACACCTGGTGCGCGATGGCATGGTGTATCGCTACCGCAACGACGACCAGCCGATCGACGGTCTCAGCGGCAGCGAAGGTTCATTCGTCGCGTGCTCGTTCTGGTACGTCGAATGCCTGGCCCGCGCCGGCCGCCTGGAAAAAGCCCAGCTGGAATTCGAACAACTGCTGCGCTACGCCAACCCGCTGGGGCTGTACGCCGAGGAGTTCGACAGCCATGGCTATCACCTGGGCAACACACCCCAGGCCCTGAGCCACCTGGCGCTGATCAGCGCGGCCAGTTTCCTGGATCGCCAGTTGAGCGGCGAGAAGCACCACTGGCAGCCGTGAGCGAGGTCGCCAGCACTTTCAAAGTGAACACACTGTGGCGAGGGGATTCATCCCCTCGCCACAGATCAAGCCCCTTTGTCACAAGACTACGGCGCCAACTGGCTTGTTGGCTCAGCCAATTCGATGTCATCCAGCGCTCGGTCGGCCAGCAATGCACCCAGTTCGATCAATTGCTGAATGCCCAGCGCCACATGCCGCCGAGAGCCCTCCAGCTCGAACGCCAGGTCGCTGACCATGGCATTGGCCGAGGCCAGGGTTTCGCTGAGGCTGGTCAGGACCGATTCGGTGTTGATGCCTGGAACCACCGAAAAGACGCGGCCGTCCTGGGTGTCGGGCTTGGCTGGCGTCGGGGTGGACAGATGGATATTCAGCGCCCGGTCGGCCGCTTCGCGGAGTTTTCTTGAATCGAGGGTGGTGTAGGAAGAGAGGTTTTCGGCGCGTGGGGGGTTGGGGGTGATCTTGACCATGACATAAAGCTCCATTCAAAAGTGGAGTTCGCCATTCCGCGACCAAGCAGAGGGGTGGCGAACTGTGCGCAGGTTGGTCGACCAGGGAATGGAAACCCGGCAGGGCCCGAAGCCCTCCCACGCACAGCCGGCCATAAAGCAGGCAGCCGCTCGCGCGGCATTGTGCGCCATTCTAAACCCGGGCGACCAAGCCCGGTCGCTGATTTTGCAGCGACCGATAAAGCCTATCCCCGCCTCTTCCGAACCGACAACCGCCGCGACTCGTCAGAAAATTCCGGTTCACCTATTTTTTTGTAGGAACACCACACCATTGTGGCGAGGGGATAAATCCCCTCGCCACAAAAGCGATCACCGCCACTTTCCCATTTATCGCCACTGCCCGTTAGAAGTTGCCAGCCCGGAAAACCCCTCCTAAGATCGATGCACTCACGGGTGCAGCGGAGCTGCCCGATAAAAGCCCGACTCAAGGACCTGACATGACTCATATCAAACGCCCCATCACGACCCCACTCCGAACAGGCCTGACCCGGGAGGATCTCTGGGGAAGCCATGACCGGGGCTTGATCAAGTGCTGGGAAATCGGCCGCGACCGCGCGTCGAAGTTTCCGGAACTGGCGCAACGTTGCCTGGCCGGTGAGTTGCCGGTGCTGGGCTGGAAAGGCGGGGTCAGCCGCAGCTTGAAGAAGAACGAAAAATTCGGCTGCCTCAAATACCTCGCCCAATGGCAAGGGCTGCGCGGTGAAGACCTGGACATCGACCTGTCCCAGGAACGCACCCTGACCTGCTCCAGCACGAAGATGAACGTGACGTTCACGCCGGATCGGGCCAAATATGTGAATCAGGAGCCCGCCTGAACACAACCGGAGGCCACCATGCACCAGGAACCCAAGGTCGATTTCGCGGTGACGCCGCTGTTGCGCATCGCCTATGAAGAGCATGGCCCAGCCACTGGGGAGCCGGTGATCCTGTTGCACGGTTTTCCCTACGACCCCAGGGCCTTCGATGAAGTCGCCCCGGTGCTCGCCGGTCGCGGTTACCGGGTCATCGTGCCCTATCTGCGCGGCTACGGCCCGACCCGGTTCAACAACCCCGCCATCATCCGTTCCGGCCAGCAAGCGGCGCTGGCCCAGGACCTGCTGGACCTGATGCACGTGCTCCATATTCCCCAAGCGGCACTGTGCGGCTACGACTGGGGCGGCCGGGCGGCATGTATCGTGGCGGCGTTGTGGCCCGAGCGTGTGCGCTGCCTGGTCACCGGGGACGGCTACAATCTGCAGGACATCCCTAGATCGACCCAGCCGCTGGACCCGGCCACCGAACATCGCCTGTGGTACCAGTACTACTTCCACACGCCCCGCGGCGTCGAAGGCCTGACGCAGAATCGACGTGAACTGTGCGCGTTGCTCTGGCGCCTGTGGTCGCCAACCTGGAAGCGCGGCGCCGAGCTGTACCCGCTGAGCGCACCGTCCTTCGACAACCCGGACTTCGTCGACGTGGTGATCCATTCCTATCGGCATCGTTTCATGTATGCACCGGGGGATCCGACCCTGGAAGGGATCGAGGAACAGCTGGCGGCGCAACCGGCCATCCGCGTGCCGAGCATTTCCCTGTGCGGTGCCGACGACGGCGTGGGCCCGGCCCCCGAGCTGGACGAGGACGCCGGACACTTCACCGGTTTCTATGAACGCCGAGTGCTGGCCGGCGTTGGCCACAACATTCCCCAGGAAGCACCCGAAGCCACTGTCAAGGCGCTGCTGGATCTGCTTGAAGGCTGACCGCGAAACGCTCGCGGTACGCCTGGGGCGTCACGCCCATGGCCCGCAGGAAACCGCGTCGCAGGGTTTCCTCGCTGCCAAAGCCGCATTGCGCCGCCACCCGCTTGATCGGCACGACGGTGTCGGCCAGTAGCCGGCGGGCGGTCTCCACGCGGATCAGCTCCACCGCCCGCGCCGGTGTCTGGCCAGTCTCGGCGCGATAGTGACGCACGAAGCTGCGTTCGCTCATGCCTGCCTGAGCGGCCAGGTTGGGCAGGCCAAGGTCGCAGGAAAGGTTTTCGGCGATCCAGGCATGCAATTCATCGAAACGACCACCCTGGTTCTGTAGCGACAAGGTCACGCTGAACTGCGACTGCCCACCCGGCCGCTTGAGAAACACCACCAGTTGCCGGGCGACCTCCAGGGCCACGGCACGTCCCAGGTCGTCCTCCACGAGCGCCAGGGCCAGATCGATGCCAGCCGTGACCCCCGCCGAGGTCCAGACCGGACCGTCGTTGATGAAAATCGGGTTGGGTTCGACCCGCAATTTCGGATGCTGCTCGGCCAACTGCTCGCAGCGTGTCCAGTGCGTGACCACCCGCCGGCCGTCCAGCCAGCCGCTGGCAGCCAGCAGGAACGCGCCGGTGCATACCGACGCCACCCGCCGCGAACGCAGGCCATGATTCTTGACCCAGGCCACCAGCGCAGGGTCCTTCGCCGCCTCGTACACGCCCCAGCCACCCGCGATAAGCAGGGTGTCGCTGCCCTCATCGGGCAACGGCTCGGCCAGCAACGCCAGGCCCGCCGACGACACCACCGCCCCGCCACCGGCCGCCACCACCGTCGGCGCATACGGCAACGGCAAGCCACGCTGGCGGGCCAGGTCGTTGGCCGAGGCGAACACTTGCAAGGGCCCGGTGACATCCAGCACCTGCACATTGGCGAAGGCCAGTACATGAACGGTTTTCGGTGAATGGGACATATTGGCGTAATTCGTGGGGTGATTGGCGTATACGCCAGAGCCTACGGACCTAAAGTAGAACCGTCCACCCCCGGGCACCCTGACAAGGAGAAAGCGACATGACACTGCAGATCGGCTTGCTGTTGTTCCCCCAAGTCCAGCAACTGGACCTGACCGGCCCTTATGACGTGCTGGCCTCGTTGCCGGATGTGAAAGTGCATCTGATCTGGAAAGACCTGGGGCCTGTCACCTCCAGCACCGGGCTGGTACTGTCGCCCACCACCACGTTCGAGGACTGCCCGAAGCTGGACGTCATCTGTGTCCCTGGTGGCAGTGGTGTCGGCCCGTTGATGGAAGACGAACAGACGCTGGCCTTCATCAAGCGCCAGGCCAGCCAAGCGCAGTACATCACCTCGGTGTGCACCGGCGCACTGGTGCTGGGTGCGGCGGGACTGCTGCGAGGGAAGCGGGCTACCACCCACTGGGCCTACCACAGCTTGCTGTCGCCCCTGGGTGCGATCCCGATCAAGGAGCGCGTGGTACGAGACGACAAGCTCATCACCGGCGGTGGCATTACCGCCGGGATCGACTTTGCCTTGACTCTGGCGGCCGAGCTGTTCGACCAGGACACCGCCGAGCTGGTCCAGCTTCAACTCGAATACGCCCCTGCCCCACCGTTCGACGCTGGCCACCCGGACACCGCACCCGCGCAAGTGCTGGAAGAGGCCAATCGGCGCGCGGCGGAGTCGTTCCGGGTGCGCTCGCAGATCACCCAACGTGCCGCGGCGCGAATGACGGTGGCTTGACGGTCAATCCCCAGTCGGCATGAGACCGGCGGCGAGGGGGGTATCCCGCTCGCCGCCGGTTTCAACGAGTACGTCATTCTTCCTGGCGATACAGGACCATACCCGCGTGATAGAGCACACCTTCGCGAAAATCCCCATCGGCGGTGAAACCGGTGTCGTCGTGATATTCGATGTGGTCGCCCTGCAGCCAGTAGTCGCCTTGATAGGCGCTTTCACGTGTACCGCGTGCTTCGTCATAACGCCCCCCCGGCAGCAGCCGATGGCGGATCACGCCATCGGCCGTCACCCACAGGCCGACGAACTTGTCCTGGTCTCCAAATGCCTTTCTCATAGGAACGTCTCCTGTCGGTCGAGTCGGTTCAGAACGGACTGGCGGTTGGCCGCACCACCAGCTCGCTGACGTCCACATCCGCCGGTTGCTCGATGGCGTAGGCGATCGCCCGGGCAATCGCCTCGGCGGGGATCGCGATCCTGCGGAACTCGCGCATCTCGGCACGTCCACCTTCATCGGAAATGCTCTCGGCCAATTCCGACTCGGTCACGCCAGGGGAAATGACCGTGACTCGCACATCACCGCCGACCTCCTGCCGCAGCCCCTCGGAAATGGCCCGCACGGCAAACTTGGTGGCGCAATACACCGCGGCGGTCGGGCTGACGGTGTAGGCCCCGATGGATGCGATGTTGATGAACTGGCCGCTGCGCTGACGCTGCATCAAGGGCAAGCCGGCCGCGATGCCATGGAGCACGCCACGGATGTTGACATCGATCATGCGATCCCATTCCTCGACTTTCAGCGCCTCGAGCTTGGAGAGCGGCATGACTCCGGCGTTGTTGATGATCACGTCGACCCGGCCGAAACGCTCGACCGCGAAGTCAATCAAATCCTGGACATCGTCGCGGCGGGTCACGTCCACCGCTTTGCAGACGGCCTGCTGGCCTTTTGTTTCGAGCTCCTGGACCAGCGCCTGCAAACGGTCGACGCGACGTGCACCGAGTACTACGCGGGCGCCTCGTGCCGCCAGCAGACGTGCCGCGGCTTCACCAATCCCGCTGCTGGCACCTGTGATCACCACTACTTTGTTCTGGATATCGGACATGATGGTTTCCTCGTCTGGATGTGTTGGCCCCCGGTGGGAGCGTTTCGACAGGTCCAGATTAGGGAAGCAGTCGATCTCAGGGTTAGCCGGATCCTCCTGCGCACTTGCACGATCCTGTAGCGATAAAACCGACTCTGGTCGCCGGCCGCGCAATCGGCTTTACTAGCGCGATCCATTCATTTGGCCAGGGAGATTGATCGGCATGTCGGTATCCACCTCCATACAGATTGCGCCAGACGACGGCGTCAACCAGCGCCGCGCAGAGCTGGCGGAGCTGATGAAACGTTACGCACCGGAAAATGGGGTCTTCCCCACGGCCATCGAACCCTTGCACCTGATTCGTAGCGACCAGCCGACCGATGCCCTGCATCTCGTGCACAAGCCGGGCCTTTGCGTGATCATCGAAGGACGCAAGGAAGTACGGCTGGCGGATGAATGCTACGTATATGACCCGCTCAATTACCTGGTGGTCTCGGTCACGCTGCCACTGGCCGGCCAGGTCATCGAAGCCAGCCCCGAGCGACCTTATATGTGCATTCGCCTGGACATCGATCCGGCACAGATCTGCCGCCTGATCGCCGACGCCAGCCCCATCGGCGTACCGGCCCAACGGAGCGGGCGTGGATTGTTCCTGGACCGCATCGACGCGCCGCTGCTCGATGCCGTATTGCGACTGTTGCGACTGCTGGAGAGCCCGGACGACATCGCCACCCTGGCTCCTCTGGCCCAGCAGGAGATCTTCTACCGTCTGCTGCGTGGTGCCCAAGGCCAGCGCTTGCATGAAATTGCCATTCCAGACACCCAGGCCCACCGCATCAGCCGCGCTATCGAGTGGCTCAATACCCATTATGCCGAGCCGCTGAGCATCGACAGCCTTGCACAGATGATCAACCTCAGCCCTTCTGCGTTGCATCACCGATTCAAGGCCGTGACCGCCATGAGTCCATTGCAGTATCAAAAGCAGCTGCGCCTGCAGGAAGCCCGACGGTTACTGCTTTCCGAGAACAGCGATGTTTCGTCAATCGGCTACAAGATGGGTTACGAAAGCCCTTCGCAGTTCAGCCGCGAATACAGCCGTCTATTCGGCGCATCTCCGAGCAAGGACATCGCCCGTCTACGTGCCCAGGCGCTGCAAGCCAACACTGCCTGATCCTGCACACAAACAGGATCAGGCAAAACCGGGGCAGTATTCGTCTAACGACCGCACCCATCGCGCCCCTAATCTGAACCCATGCAGCAAGACAACCGTCACGCTGCAACGGGTTCAGCAGATCACGATATCTGAACGACCCGGCACTCAACCTTTGATATGACCGGAGTCTTACCATGAAAACTTTCAACACCCTGATCGCCGCTACTACCTTCGCCCTGAGCGCCAGTGCCTTTGCCCTGCCGAGCCAGCAAGAAGACCGTTTCTTCACCCAGGCCTCGGATTACCAACAGACGATGGCCGCTGATGGCGCGGAGCGGACCCCTGGTGGCCAGGCCCTCGCCGCTGATGGCGCGGATCGGACTTCCGGCGGCCAGGCCCTCGCCGCTGATGGCGCAGATCGGACTCCCGGCGGCCAGGCCCTCGCCGCTGATGGCGCGGATCGGACCATGGGTCAGCGCCTGGCATGATGGGCCACTTTTACTCAGGCAAAAAAAACCCGCCGAAGCGGGTTTTTGAGGACCAATTTGACTCCTTGTCTGGCATTCCATGCCTGGTCCCATCATCCATGACCCCAAGCACTCCCTGTACTCAGTGGATGGACACAGATTAGGCCCATCGCTGATTTGGCAAAAGACGAGAAAGTAGCACCGATGTGTAAGCCTTTCGCTATACCGCTCAGCACAGTTTTTTATGGGCAAAAAAAACCCGCCTAGGCGGGTTTTTTCCAAGACCATTACGACTCCCTGTCGATAGCCATCCTGGCATGGTCGATCGTCCCTGATCCTGAGCACTCCCTGTGCTTCAGTGGATGAGTACAGATTACGCGTCGGATCCAAAACGAAACAGACGACATAACTACCATCTCGTGTAGGACATTCGCCATAGCCACCTTCCGTAAACCCTTAGGTAACTCAGGTATTGGCCAGAAACTCTTCGATATTGGCCATTTGTTCGTCCCAGCCACGGCTGTCCATGCGAAAAGCCTTGAGTCGACGAGCTTCGGGGATACCACTGAACCCCGACTCCACCACCTTCAGCAAGGTTCCACCGTCCATATCCTCCAGCTCGAATTGAACACGCGTTTCGGGTTCTTGGGAGTAATCGACCTCGGGCTCAATGGCGTAGGGGTGCCACCGAAAGGAGAAGAATCGCTCGGGCTCGACCCGCTCCACCGCCACATCCCAGGTAAGGTGCTCATAACCGGGATAAGTGATCCTTCCTTGGGTACGCTCACCTGCCACAAACCGTTTGCCCTCCAGGGCTACGCCAAACCACTGCCCGAAAGTTTCGGCATTGGCCAGGGCCCGCCAAACCTGGGAGCGCGGCACCTTGAGCAGGATCTTTCTTTCGATGCGATCGGATAGATGCATGGGTCACCTCCTGTGTTCAACAGTAGGCCTGTAAGACCACGAGGCCAACCGGAAAGTTGTATCTGTCTGCGGTTTGACAGTGCGACGGCGTTAAAACGCCTGGGGCGAGGTAAACTCCCCCGGCATTTTTTACCTTCAAGGAGAGATGATCATGTCCTCACGCTTGCTGCTGGCCCTGGCACCGCTGATTCTTGCCAGCGTTGCCCAAGCCGATGATTGCACCAACGCCATGACCCAAGGTGAAATGAATCAATGTGCGGCCCAGGAAAAGAAGGCCGCCGATGACGAACTGAATCGCCTGTACAAGCAAATCACAGCACGCCTGAAGGACAACCCAGGGGCCAAGCAACTGCTGGTCAAGGCACAACGGGCCTGGATCGGCTTCCGTGATGCTGAATGCAATTTCTCAGCGTCCGGGGTCGAGGGTGGCAGTGTTTATCCACTCATTTACGGCAATTGCGTCACCGCCTTGACCAAAGCACGCGTCGAGACCTTCAAGACCTACCTCAAATGCAAGGAAGGTGATCTGAGCTGCCCCGTGCCTGAGGCATGACTGACCTGATGCAAAAAGGATGAGCTTTCAGCGCATCCTTTTTCTGCACAGGTGATTCAGACCAGAAAAACAAAACCCCTACCTGCATCAGCAGATAGGGGTTTCGGAATTTAATCTTGACGATGACCTACTCTCACATGGGGAAACCCCACACTACCATCGGCGATGCATCGTTTCACTTCTGAGTTCGGGATGGGATCAGGTGGTTCCAACGCTCTATGGTCGTCAAGAAATTCGGTAGCCAGCGCGTGCCTTACGGTCACGTTCCAGCGAATGGGTATGCGATAGTTTGTGTGTTGCCTGCAGCACGTTCGAACTTTCGGTTCGTTTCGTCTTCACAACACCGCAATCTGGTCTCTGTCGAGTCGACAGATTGCTTGGGTGTTATATGGTCAAGCCTCACGGGCAATTAGTACAGGTTAGCTCAACGCCTCACAGCGCTTACACACCCTGCCTATCAACGTCGTAGTCTTCGACGGCCCTTCAGGGAGCTCAAGGCTCCAGTGAGATCTCATCTTGAGGCAAGTTTCCCGCTTAGATGCTTTCAGCGGTTATCTTTTCCGAACATAGCTACCCGGCAATGCCACTGGCGTGACAACCGGAACACCAGAGGTTCGTCCACTCCGGTCCTCTCGTACTAGGAGCAGCCCCTCTCAAATCTCAAACGTCCACGGCAGATAGGGACCGAACTGTCTCACGACGTTCTAAACCCAGCTCGCGTACCACTTTAAATGGCGAACAGCCATACCCTTGGGACCGGCTTCAGCCCCAGGATGTGATGAGCCGACATCGAGGTGCCAAACACCGCCGTCGATATGAACTCTTGGGCGGTATCAGCCTGTTATCCCCGGAGTACCTTTTATCCGTTGAGCGATGGCCCTTCCATACAGAACCACCGGATCACTAAGACCTACTTTCGTACCTGCTCGACGTGTCTGTCTCGCAGTCAAGCGCGCTTTTGCCTTTATACTCTACGACCGATTTCCGACCGGTCTGAGCGCACCTTCGTACTCCTCCGTTACTCTTTAGGAGGAGACCGCCCCAGTCAAACTACCCACCATACACTGTCCTCGATCCGGATAACGGACCTGAGTTAGAACCTCAAAGTTGCCAGGGTGGTATTTCAAGGATGGCTCCACGCAGACTGGCGTCCACGCTTCAAAGCCTCCCACCTATCCTACACAAGCAAATTCAAAGTCCAGTGCAAAGCTATAGTAAAGGTTCACGGGGTCTTTCCGTCTAGCCGCGGATACACTGCATCTTCACAGCGATTTCAATTTCACTGAGTCTCGGGTGGAGACAGCGCCGCCATCGTTACGCCATTCGTGCAGGTCGGAACTTACCCGACAAGGAATTTCGCTACCTTAGGACCGTTATAGTTACGGCCGCCGTTTACCGGGGCTTCGATCAAGAGCTTCGCGTTAGCTAACCCCATCAATTAACCTTCCGGCACCGGGCAGGCGTCACACCCTATACGTCCACTTTCGTGTTTGCAGAGTGCTGTGTTTTTAATAAACAGTCGCAGCGGCCTGGTATCTTCGACCGGCGTGGGCTTACGCAGCAAGTGCTTCACCCTCACCGGCGCACCTTCTCCCGAAGTTACGGTGCCATTTTGCCTAGTTCCTTCACCCGAGTTCTCTCAAGCGCCTTGGTATTCTCTACCCAACCACCTGTGTCGGTTTGGGGTACGGTTCCTGGTTATCTGAAGCTTAGAAGCTTTTCTTGGAAGCATGGCATCAACCACTTCGTCACCCAGAGGGTAACTCGTCATCAGCTCTCGGCCTTGAAACCCCGGATTTACCTAAGATTTCAGCCTACCACCTTAAACTTGGACAACCAACGCCAAGCTGGCCTAGCCTTCTCCGTCCCTCCATCGCAATAACCAGAAGTACAGGAATATTAACCTGTTTTCCATCGACTACGCTTTTCAGCCTCGCCTTAGGGACCGACTAACCCTGCGTCGATTAACGTTGCGCAGGAAACCTTGGTCTTTCGGCGTGGGTGTTTTTCACACCCATTGTCGTTACTCATGTCAGCATTCGCACTTCTGATACCTCCAGCAAGCTTCTCAACTCACCTTCACAGGCTTACAGAACGCTCCTCTACCGCATCACTTACGTGATACCCGTAGCTTCGGTGTATGGTTTGAGCCCCGTTACATCTTCCGCGCAGGCCGACTCGACTAGTGAGCTATTACGCTTTCTTTAAAGGGTGGCTGCTTCTAAGCCAACCTCCTAGCTGTCTAAGCCTTCCCACATCGTTTCCCACTTAACCATAACTTTGGGACCTTAGCTGACGGTCTGGGTTGTTTCCCTTTTCACGACGGACGTTAGCACCCGCCGTGTGTCTCCCATGCTCGGCACTTGTAGGTATTCGGAGTTTGCATCGGTTTGGTAAGTCGGGATGACCCCCTAGCCGAAACAGTGCTCTACCCCCTACAGTGATACATGAGGCGCTACCTAAATAGCTTTCGAGGAGAACCAGCTATCTCCGAGCTTGATTAGCCTTTCACTCCGATCCACAGGTCATCCGCTAACTTTTCAACGGTAGTCGGTTCGGTCCTCCAGTCAGTGTTACCTAACCTTCAACCTGCCCATGGATAGATCGCCCGGTTTCGGGTCTATTCCCAGCGACTAGACGCCCTATTAAGACTCGCTTTCGCTACGCCTCCC